>NZ_CP058334.1:1605841-1927009 GCF_013391085.1 Natronomonas halophila
CCCATGACCGTCGAAGTACGCCTCATCGGCCCCGAGGGGAACGAAACCCACGAGTTCGACGACGAGGCGGCCGACCGACTATGCCGACCGACCACTCTCGAACTCCTGCGAACGCTGGCCAGCGAGGAGCCAACGAGTATCCGCGAGGCCGCCCGGCTGGTGGACCGCGACGTCCGGCAGGTCCACGACAACCTCTGGAAACTTGGCGAACTCGGCCTCGTGGAGTTCGACCGGAGCGGCCAGTCCCACCGGCCGTTCGTCACTTACGAGCGTATCGAAGTCGAAATCGACCTCTAGTCGGCCGCTATCGGGCGAACGTCCGGGGGCCGCTCAGTTCGACTGCTTTTCAGGCGGGCGTGCGTTGCCGCGGTGATTCCCCACAGACCGAGTTGCCCAACGACAATCGCGCCGACGTAGAGCGACTCGAAGGACGCGGGGAGCGCGCTCTCGTAGGTCGGCGACGGTGCGACGAGGACCGCCACGCCGACGATTGCCGTGAAAACGGCGACGCCAGCGACGCCCGCAACGGCGTTTCCGTGGTCCGACAGACGAGTATATATCGAACCCGCCGCGAGGCAGGCAATCGCACCCGTCGCTATCAGGCCGACGTATAAATACCGGCTCGTCCCAACGGCGAGACTCGTTTCGACGCCCGGCGCGGCCGGCGGCAGGACGAGCCACGGGACGCCCGAGACGGTCAGGAAGCCGGCGAGGCCCAGCAGGTAGCTCTGCCCGCGTTCGGGTAGCGCCGGTTCGACGAGGAAGGCGACGACCCCGAAGACGACGACGCCGAACAGCAGGCCGAGGGCGACGCCGCTGCCGACCGAGATGGCCTGCATCAGCCCCTCGCTGACGAGCGGTTCGGAGACCTCATGGGCGTGTTCGTGGGCGTGGCTTTCGTGAGCCAGCGTCTCGGCGTGTGCGACCAGCGGGTTGCCGACAAGCGCCATGTAGAGGCCGTAGGCGCCGCCGCCGACGGCGCCCGCGAGCGCGCCGCGCTGCAGGTAGTCGTACATCAGTGACAGATGACACCGGCGACGTGGCGGCCGTTGTGCATGGCGTCGTGGACGAGCGGGTCGCCCGCAAAGGCCAGCAGGAACAGCCCCAGCGTGATGGCGGCGAGGCCGAGCGCGACCTGCGTCGGCGAGAGCGTCCCAGCGGCGGTGTCGATACGGTCCGAAACGGTGTCGTTTGCGACCGGCATTTTAAATCCACTTGTTTAAAGAACAAGCAAGGTTGTAAAACTATCGCCGCGCGTTCGCCACCGCCTGCTCGATACGTTCGGGCGTCAGCGCGTCCAGCGGCACGCGGTCGCCCTCCGTGGCGGCGACGACCTCCGAAAGCAGGCCGCGCTCGTCGCCCGCTTCGACACAGACCACGCGGGCGCCCGTTTCGGCGAGCGCCGCCGCAGCACGGCGGGTGTCGGCCGTCGGATTATCGGCCGCGTTGGCCCGGCCGTCCGAGACGACGACCACGACCGCAGCCTCCGGGTCCGCGCGGTCGACGACTTCCGCGGCGCTCCGCAGGCCCGCTGGCAGGGGCGTCCGGTCGCCGGTCGGCAGGTCCTTCAGGTGTCGCGCCGCGAGCGTCACCGAATCCGTCGGCGGCAGGAGTACCTCGGCCTCGTCGCCCGCGAAGGCGACGACGGAGACGCTGTCGCGCTCGGTGTAGGCGTCCTCCAGCAAGTCGAGGGTAACGCCCTTGGCCGTCCGCATCGCCGACCGCATCGACGCACTCGCGTCGACGGCGAAGACGACGAGCGCCTCGCCCTCACCGGAGCGGACCGACCGCCGGAGATCGCGCGTCTCGACGCCGTCGGCGCCCCGACTGGCCGCCGCCCGGACCGAGGCGGCGGCGTCGACTCCGTGGCCATTTTCGGCCGGTTCGGTGCGCACGCGCGTCCCGCGATTGCCGGTCGCCGGTGCCGCGGCCGCTCGGCCCGTTCCCTCAGCACCGTCGATTTCGGATGCCTCGACATCCGGCGAAATGGCGTCGGTAGGTGCCTCGCGCTGCTGGCCCGGGACGAGCGGCGTCGCTTCCTCGGGGTCATCGGAGTCAGCGTCGGTATCGTCACCGGCCTCGGCCCCCGGTTCGGCCGCCTCGGCGTCGTCGGCCTCGCTCGGTTGCGGGGCCGGCTGCTGGTCGGGTGTGGGGGGGTCACCGTCGTCGGACTCGTCACCGGGGTTGGCAGAGTCATCGGACGGTTCGCCGCCCTCGGCGTCTTCCCTGTCGTCGGCCTCGCCCTCATCCTCGCCTTCGGGTTCCGGCTCTTCCTCGGGATCAGTCTCCTCATCGTCCGCCTCCTCGCCTTCCTCACCCTCCTCGTCCTCGTCGAAGTGATCGTCAATGACATCCTCGGCGTCCGGTGCGTCCTCGAAGGGCCGGGACTGCATCCGGTGGGCAAGCGCGAGTTCCGCCGCGCGTTCGAGGTCAGCGTCGGTGACGGTCGGTCGGCCGTCCAGCGCCG
This sequence comes from Natronomonas halophila, assembly GCF_013391085.1. Classification (NCBI taxonomy): domain Archaea; kingdom Methanobacteriati; phylum Methanobacteriota; class Halobacteria; order Halobacteriales; family Natronomonadaceae; genus Natronomonas; species Natronomonas halophila. Next base: position 1,608,309 of record NZ_CP058334.1, read on the forward strand.
CCAGCGCTCGCGCCGACCGGGCAGTCGCTATGTCGGCGCGATGGCCTTCGACGCCCGCTTCGAGACAGAGTTCCGCGATATCGCGCTTCTGCTCGTCGGTGAGTTCGACCTCGCCCAGCATCTCGCGGGCCTGCCGAAGCCGTCGGCGGTAGTCGGTGGTGTCGTCTGCCCGACCGGAATCGCCGAGGTTGTCGTCGATAATGGCGACGCGATCCTCGACGTCGCGCTCACCGCGAACCTCGACGGAGAGGGCGAATCGGTCCCGGAGTTGGGGCCGGAGGTCGCCTTCCTCGGGGTTCATCGTCCCGACGAGGGTGAACTCGGCGGGATGGGCGACGCTGACGCCGTCGCGTTCGACACGGTTCTCGCCGGAAGCGGCAGCGTCGAGCAGAACGTCGACGAGGTGGTCGTCGAGTAGGTTCACCTCGTCGACGTAGAGGATACCGCGATTGGCGCGGGCCAGGAGGCCGGGGTCGAACTCGGTCTCGCCGGCCAGCGCGTCCGAGACGGAGAGGGTACCGACGACGCGCTCGCGGGTCGCGCCCAGCGGCAGGGTAACCAGCGGGACGGGTCGCGTCTCCACCGGCAGAAACGCGCGCTCGCGGCAGTCGTTGCATTGCTGCGAGCGGTCGTCGGGCGGACAGCCGTAGGGGCAATCCGCCACGGCGCGCTGGTCGGGCAGGAGGTCGGCCAGTCCCCGCACCAGCGTGGATTTGGCGGTGCCCTTCTCGCCGGTGGCGAGCAGGCCGTCAAGCCCGTCGTCGGCCGCGACGGTCAGGAGCGCCTCCTTCAGTCGCTCCTGGCCCACGACCGCGCCGAACGGCGTGGAAACGCTTTTGGTTTCGGCGAAATCAAACACACTTGTATTAGCACAACGCGAGTTTATCAATATTATGCCCCGGATTGGACTCTACACCGCGACCGAAAACGAACTGGGCGCTCTGCAGCGCGCCGCCGACAAGGTCGATTCGGACCTCGTCGTCCGCTCGGAGAGCGACCTCGACGAACCCGATGACGTCGAGGCGTTCTGCGACGAACTAGCCGACTGCGACGTCGTCGTCTTGTGGCTCCACGGCGCCGAGGACTCGATGCCGGGCTACGACCGGGCCATCGACCGCTGTTACGACGCCGGCGTCCCCGTCGTCGTGAAGGCGACCGGCGACGCCTTCGCCATCGAGGATACGACCGTCCCGGGCAGCGTCCGGGATACCGTCTGCGAGTACCTCGAAAAAGGCGGGAGCGCGAACCTCGCCAACGCCGTCCGGTACCTCGCCGACCGCTTTACGACCGTCGACCGCGAGTACGACGCCCCCGTCGACCTGCCGACCGAAGGCGTCTACCACCCAGACCACCCCGGCGCATCTTACGAGGAACTGCGCGCGACGCTGGACCCCGACCGGCCGACCGTCGCCGTCTGGTTCTACGAATCCCACTGGACCCACGAGAACACCCGCTACGTCGATTCGCTGGTGCGGGCCATCGAGGCGGAGGGTGCCGACGCCCTACCCGTCTTCTGTAACCCCGTCACCGACAGCGACGAGCAGGAAGACGCCGAGTGGGTCGTCGACAACTGGCTCACCTCCGAGGACGGCGACCCCCTCGTGGACGCCGTCTGCTCGTCGTTCATGTTCTCGCTGTCGATGTCCGAGCGCGGCCGCGATGCCAGCGACGAAGGCTCCGACGCCGAGGAAGTCTTCCTCAAGCGCCTCGGCGTCCCTGTCATCCAGACGGTGACGACGATGCGCTCGCGGTCGCGCTACCAGTCCAGCGACACGGGCGTCATGGGCTTCGAACTCGCCCTTTCCGTCGCGTTGCCGGAGTTCGACGGCAACGTCATCACCCACCCCATCTCGGGCAAGGAACGCACCGACGACGAAGCGGGCATCGGCAGCGCGCCGAAACAGCACTTCCCCATCGAGGACCGCGTCGACCACGCCGCCTCGCTGGTCGTCAACTGGGCGAACCTGCGATATACGCCCAACGACGAGAAGAACGTCGCCGTCGTCCTCCACAACTACCCGCCGAGCGACGACGGCATCGGGACTGCCTTCGGCCTCGACTCGCCGGAGTCGACGGTCAACCTGCTCGATGAACTGCGCGCGCGGGACTACGATTTGGGAGGGCAATTCCCCGACTCGGGTCAGGAGCTTATCGAGACGCTCACCTCACAACTCACGCTGGACGACCGCTGGGTCGCCCCCGAGGACGTTCGGGACCGCTCGGTGGACGTTGTCTCGTCCGAGCAGTACGACGAGTGGTGGGCCGAGGCGGACCCCGACTTCCGCGAGAACGTCGTCAAGGAGTGGGGCGAGGCGCCGGACCGACCCTTCGCCATCCCTGGCGCGGAGTTCGGCAACGTCCTCGTGACCGTCCAGCCCCCGCGTGGGTTCGGTATGGACCCCTCGAAGGTATACCACGACTCGGACCTCCAGCCGCCGCACGACTACTACGCCTTCTACGCGTGGCTCCGCAACGACTTCGACGCCGACGCCGTCGTCCATCTCGGTACCCACGGCTCCTTGGAGTGGCTTCCGGGCAAGACGGTTGGCCTCGACGGCGAGTCCGCACCCGACGCGCTCGTCTCCGACCTGCCGAACGTCTACCCCTACATCATCAACAACCCCGGCGAGGGCACGCAGGCGAAACGCCGCTCCTACGCCGCCATCGTCGACTACCTCACGCCGCCGATGGCCAACGCCGGAACCTACGACGAACTCGCGGAACTCGAAGAGTTGGCCGACCAGTACCGCGAGGCCGGCAGCGAGGCCGGTGAGACGGTCGAACGCCTCCTCCGGGAGGCGGTCGACGAACTCGACCTCGCGGTCGAACTCGGAATCGCGGGCGACATCGACGAGAAAGCCGACGTACGCGGGCCCGAGGAAGCCGGCACAAGCCTTGCCGAGGGTGAGGTTTCAGGCGATGTAATCGGCGTCGACGAACTCGTCGAGCGCGTCCACGCCTACCTGACCGACGTGAAATCGACTCAGATTCGGATGGGGCTGCACACGATGAGCGAACCCCCCGAAGACGACTCCCTCGTGGAATACCTCGTCGCGCTCACCCGCCTCGAAAACCCCGGTGCGCCATCCCTCCGCGAGAGCGTCGCAGGCGTGCTGGGTGTCGACTACCAGACGATGCTCGATTCGCCCGGCGAGTACGACGAGACGCTCGGCATGACCTACTCGCAGGCCGCCGACGCGGTCCACGAGAAGAGCGTCGAACTGGTCGAGACGCTCGCCGAGTACGATTTCGACGTGCCCGAATCCAACGTCGATGCCGGCCCCGACGACGAAGTGAACATGAACCTGCTCGTCGTCGACATCGACCCGCTCGGCGACGCCCGCGTGCAGGGCGGCGCCCACGACGACCTCCGGGAGGTGCTGGCCTACATCTGCGAGGAGGCCGCCCCGAGCGTGCTGGAAGCAGAGGAGGAGATTCCACAGACCGTCGACGCGCTCAATGGCGAATACGTCCCGCCGGGCGGAAGCGGCGCGCCGACCCGCGGCGGCGTTGACCTGCTGCCGACGGGCCGGAACTTCTACACGCTGGACCCCCGGAAAGTGCCCGCCAAATCGGCGTGGGAGGTCGGCCGTGAGGTGGCCGACGGCACACTCGAACACCATCACGACGAACACGGCGAGTATCCCGAGGAAATCGGCGTCGTGGCGTGGGGGACGCCCACCGTTCGAACCCGTGGCGAGACCATCGCGCAGGTGCTCGCGCTGATGGGCATCGAACCGGTCTGGACCGACGCCGGCCGCATCGACGACGTGGAGCCGATTCCGCTCGACGAACTGGGACGGCCCCGCGTCGACGCGACGACCCGCGTCTCGGGGCTGTTCCGCGACGCCTTCCCGCAGGCGGCGGGTGTCATCCACGACGCCGTCGATGCCGTCGTCGACCTCGACGAGTCCCACGAGGAGAACTTCGTCAAGAAACACGTCGAGGAGGAAGCCGAGGAACTGGAAGAAGAGGGTATGGACCCCGAGGAGGCCCGCGACGCAGCGATGCCGCGAGTCTTCACCACGCGTCCGGGCGGCTACGGCGCCGGCACGAACAAGGCCGTCGACGAGGGGAACTGGGAGGACCGCTCCGATTTAGCGGAGGTCTACGTCCAGTGGGGCGGCTACGCGATGGGTTCGCGCGGCCGCGTGAGCGAGGACCACGACGGCTTCCGCCGGCGCCTCGGCAGCGTCGACGCGACGGTCAAAATCGAGGACACGATGGAACAGGACGAGTTCGACTCCTCGGACTGGTATGCCTTCCACGGCGGCTTCATCACCGCCGTCTCCGAAGTATCGGGCGAAGAACCCGCCTCCTACGTCGGCGACTCCTCGGACCCGGACAACATCGACGTCTACACGAACGAGGAGAAGGTCCGCAAGGCGATGCGCGCCCGCGTGCTCAACCCCGAATGGCTCGATTCGATGGAAGAGCACGGCTACAAGGGCGCCGGCGACCTCTCCCAGACGGTCGACGTGACGCTCGGGTGGGACGCCACCACCGACGTCGTCAGCGACACGCTCTGGAACGAGGTGGCCGAGAAGTACGCCTTCGACGAGGACCGCCAGGAGTGGATGCGCGACGTGAACCCGTGGGCGCTGGAATCCATCACGGACACCCTGCTGGAAGCCATCGAGCGGGACTTCTGGGACGCCGACGATGAAACCGAGGAACGGCTGCAGGACCTCAACCTGCGCGTGGATGGGGACCTGGAGGAACGAGCGACGGATGCTGGTCGTGGCGACGGCCACTCCACGGAGGTGGCCAGCGATGACGACTAACCCAGACTTCGAGGAGTACGCCGACCTCGGCGCGACTACCTCGGACGCCATGGAAATCGCCGAAACGAGCATGGACCGCGTCCACGAAATCGTCCCACAGGAGACGCTGGCCGACCGGGTCCGCGCGAAGTCGGTCCACGCAACCGGCGACCCCGAGTTCCAGCACCTGATGCGGTTTACCGGCGCCGACGAATCCGAGCCGCTCCGGGCCGGCGCGCAGGCAGTCCTCGACGAACAGCCCATCGTCACCGACATCACGATGGTCAAATCCGGCATCACGGGCCGCGGCCACGATTGTGAGGTCAAGAAGGCCATCGGCAACGGCGCGGAACTGGCCGCCGAGACGGGGATGACCCGGACCGCTGCCTCAGTGCTGGAACTCGACAAGGAGGGCATCTACGACGGTGCCATCGCGGCCGTCGGCAACGCGCCGACCGCGGCCCTCGCGCTGGCGGACTGCATCGAGCAGGGTACCCGCCCGGCCGTCATCGTCGGGACGCCCGTGGGGTTCGTGAAGGCCGCCAAGAGCCGAAAACGGCTCCGAGAGGTCTGCGAGGAACACGGCGTGCCGGCCATCACGAACGTCGGCCGACGCGGCGGCAGCGGCCTCGCCGCCGGCCTGACGAACGAACTGGTCCACGTGGCGAGTGATGTTAGAGATGGTGAGGTCGAACTGTGACGGAACCGGTCGACTTCCCCGAGGAACCCGCCGAGCTCGCGGCCAGCGCACCCGAAACACGGGGCGACGAGCCAGTCTACGCGGTCGGCATCGGCCCCGGCAACACCGAGTTCCTCACTCGCCGCGGCGCCCGCGCAATCGGGGAGGCCGACGTCGTCGTCGGCTTCGAGACGGTCGTGGATTTCGTCCGCGAGGAAATCGACGGCGAGGTGCTGACCTGCGGCTACCGCGACGAACCCGAAGTGCTCGCGAAGTTCGCCGAGCGCGTGGCCGACGGCGCGACGGGAACGGCCGTCCTGATGGGCGACCCGAACCACTCGGGGTACCAGTTCGTCGGGAAGGTCGAGGCGGCCATCGAGGCCGCCGATGTCAACCGCCCCGTCGAGGTGGTTCCCGGCATCTCGTCACTCCAAATCGCCGCGAGTCGTGCCCGGACGCCGATGGAGGAGACGACGTTCGTCACCCTCCATAAGAGCGGGCCCATCGAAAGCGACCTCCAGCGGCTTGAGCGGGACGTCGGCGAGCGGAACCTGCTCGTGCTGCCGCGCCCCTACGATTGGATGCCCGAGCGAATCGCCCACCGCCTGCTCGAATCGGGCGCACCGGATTGTGAGACGCTCGTACTCGAGCGGCTGACCCACCCCGACGAGTCAATAACCCGGACGTCGCTGTCGGCGTTGGCGGCCGACATAGATTCAAAAGAGGCGACCGCCTTCTCGGACCTCTCGGTGCTGGCCGTCCGTCGGTAGTCCCGGTTCGCCTATTTTCAGGTCGCCTTCAACACGAGCGGGTTCAGCGGCCCGCCGGTCGCACGCTGGACGTGCAGCGGCGCGGCGGTAAAGAGGAACTCGTAGACGCCATCCTCCGCACAGGCCGCAGCGAGGTCATCGAGCCACAGCATCTCCACGAGCGGCATCCCGAGGTTTCGGAGAAAAGCGCCGTGCAGCGGCAGGACGTACGTCTCGCCGTCGATAGTCTGGGTGACGCGCTCGATAGCGACGTTGTCGGCACCCACGGCAGCGATATCGTGGTCGTGGACCCACTCGACTAACTCCTCGCTGAAGACGAGTCCGGGTTCGTTCGTTGGGTGCCAATCAGCATCGGGGTCTCGGGTACGTGCCATCGCGCCCGTGCGGACGAGAAGGATGTCGCGTTCACGGATTTCGACATCCTGTGCATCGGTGGTCGTCAGCAGGTCGTCGAGATCGATTTCGGCGCCCATCGGCAGGCGCTCACCCTCGCTTTCGTCCGCGTGCCGGCCCACGTCCAGCAGGACGCCGCGACCGGCCACACCCGAGTCGGCTAGCGGCGCGACGGAGAGTTTGCCGTGGCCGCGCGTCTCGGTCACCCCTCCATCGATGCCCTCGACGGGCGTCTCGAATCGCTTTTCGATGGCCGTCTCGTCGGCGCTGAAGCCGTTGTAGAGTTCGTTCCCGTACCACGCGTGGCCCAGCGCGTCCATGTGGGTGGTCCCCTGCAGGTAGAACGGTGTCTCGAAGCGGTCGTCGGAGAACTTCATGCCCGCGCTGGCCTGCTGGTCACCCTCGCGGTAGGACCGTTCGTCGGAGACGTTGGTTCGGCGAGCGACTTCACGGCCCGGAAAACCGGGGTCGCCCGTGCCCCCGTTTTCGGGGATGGCTTCGCCCGTCAGCGGTAGGCCGAGGGTGAACCGTTCGACCGATTCCTCGCCGTTTCGGAGAGCAGCGTTCATTCCGGCCGCCGCTTCCCGACTCCCGAGCAGGTTGAGCGTCCCGTATTCGTCGTCGGCGCCCCAGCGGCCCCAGTTGTCGGGGAGGCCGTCGAGCAGGTCGGATACGTCCGGTACGGCTCCGCCATCGGCGAGCGCCCGGTCGGCACAGGCCGCACAACTCAGCGAGTGATGCATCACGGGGAGATGTGGAGGAGAGGAAAAATAGCTGCCGGCGAGCGGACGCGGTGGACGGAAGTCAGTTCCCGCCGTCGGTGGCGACGGGCGTCACGGCGGCGGTGCCGGCCTCGATGGCGCGGGCCTTCGAGAGTTCGGCCTCGATGGTGTCGGTGACGGCTTCGTGGTCGCCGAGCGGGTCGGCGTAGGCGAGGCCGCCGCGGTCGAGTTCCAGCTTCTCGGGCAGGGCCTTCTCCGTTTCCTCGCAGGGGGCGACGAAGAAGGGAACGGCGACAGCCCGGTCGCCGCCGAGGTTGTACCGGACGCATTCGGCAGCGGGGTTCTGCAGGAGATACGCCGTCGTCACCTCGCCGTAGTTCGAACTCTTGCGCAGGCGGTCGGCGTGTTCCTCGGTCGTCCGGCGGGCGTCGGCCATCGACGTGTCGCCGAAGGCGACCAGCGCGACGGAGGCGTCGTCGTCCGGGTCCACGGCTTCACGGGCCCGGTCGGCCAGCGCCCGGGTGACGGCCGCGCTGGCACCGACGGGCTCACAATGGCGAGCGGCCGGCAGCGCGCCCGGAATCCCGCGGGTGGTATCGCGGTCCGGCGCGACGGCCATCGGAACCACGTAGGTGTCGGCGTCCGCCGCGACGTCCAGTTCCGCCGGGTCGCGCTCGTAGGTCTCGACGCGCACCCGACCAGCGACGCCCCGCTCGCGGAGTCGCGCCGCGTGCCGCTCCGCCGTCTCTCGCGTGTGATTTCGGCCGACGAGTAGGAGTGTGTCCGTCATGGATGTTTAATCAAGTATAGTTGTATTAGCGCAAATCGGCTTGTATCACGGTGTGCGGCCATCCGATAAATAGGTTACGGGGCGCTGAGGACCAACCCGCAAACTCAAGTACGTTTGCACGAACACCAACCATAGTGACTCGACTCGTCCTGTGTGCCGGTTCGACGCGGACCGCCGCTATCGACGGCATCAGCGCCGCCGGTGCCGACGCCGACCTGATGGCCCACACACCGAGTGCCGACGCCGAAATCCTGACCTACGGCGCGCCGGTTCGGGCGCCCGTCGTCCCCGTCTCCCCGACCGGCTGTCCGACGCCCGCCGTCGTCACCCGCGCCGTCGTCGACCGTCTCGGCATCGATACCACCATCGTCGATGCCGGCCTTGCGGAACCGACCGGCGCGCCCACGGTGACAGTCGGCGCCCGTGCCGGCGACGACATCCGCGAACGCGACCCCGTCCCCTCCGCGCCGGGCGCCTTCGCTGCCGCCCGCCAGTTCGGCCGAAAACTCCCGGACGACGAACTCTTCCTCGCCGAGACGGTCCCGGGCGGCACGACCACCGCGCTCGGCGTTCTGACCGCGCTCGGTGAGGCGGACGTTCTCGGCCGCGACGAGGGTGCCATCTCCTCGTCGCTGCCCGAGAACCCACTCGACCTGAAGCGTCGCGTGGTCGATGAGGCGCTGGAAGCCTCCTCGCTTGCCCCGGGCGATGCCGCCGACGAACCGCTCGTCGCGCTCCGCCGGGCCGGCGACCCCGTCTTGGCCGTCCTCTCGGGCATCGCCGCGGGCGCCCTCGAAACCGACACCGCGGTCACGCTGGCCGGCGGGACCCAACTGGTCGCCGCCGCTGCGTGTCTCCGCCACGGCGGCTACGAGGGCCCCCTCGGGTTGGCGACCACCTCGTTCATCGAGGCCGACCCCGCCGTCGACATCCAGCGGGCGGCTGCCGAACTCGACCTCTCGGTGACCGTCACCGACCCCGGATTCACCGACGACCACCCCGCGATGGCGGCCTACAACCGCGGCGAAGCCAAGGAAGGCGCCGGCATGGGCGGCGCGCTCGCCATCGCCGACCGCGCGCGCCTACCGATGGCCGACGTGCGTGCCGGACTGCAGGACGTCTACGACGAACTGCTCGCCGACGCCGACGAGGAGCGGGCGCCCGAAGCATGAACGGCGTCGTCCTCGCCGGCACCGCCTCGGGCGTCGGCAAAACCGTCGCCTCGCTCGCCGTGCTCCGCGGCCTCCAGCGGGCGGGCTACGACCCACAACCCGCGAAGGCCGGCCCCGATTTCATCGACCCGAGTCACCACGCCGTCGTCTGCGAGCGGCCCTCCCGGTCGCTGGACCCGTGGCTCTGTGGCGAAACGGGCTGTCGGCGCAACTACTGGCGCGGCGACGGCGACGTCTGCGTCGTCGAGGGGATGATGGGCCTCTACGACGGCACGAACTCGACGGCATACGTCGCCGAGACGCTGGAGTTACCCGTTGTCCTCGTCGTCAACGCGAAAGCCGGGATGGAAAGCGTCGCGGCACAGGCGCTGGGCTTCCGCGAGTACGCCGCCGAGGCCCACCGCAATATAAACGTGGTCGGCGTCCTCGCCCAGCGCGCCCACGGCGGCCGCCACGAGGAGGGCATCCGCGACGCACTGCCCGACGAACTCGATTACTTCGGTCGAATCCCGCCGCTGTCGGAGTTGGAGATTCCGGAGCGCCATCTCGGCCTCCACATGGGCGAGGAATCCCCCATCGACGCCGAGACGCTGGACGAGGCCAGCGAACACCTTCGAATCGAGCGACTGGTCGAAGCGGCCAAATCGCCGCCGCGCCCCGACCCCGAACCGGAGCGACCGAAAACCGATGCCACCGTCGCCGTCGCCGACGACGCCGCGTTCTGCTTCAAATATCCGGCCACCATCGAGCGCCTGCGCGAGCGGGCCGACGTGGTGACGTTCTCACCGGTCGCGGGTGACCCGCTTCCCGACTGCGACGGCGTCTATCTCCCGGGCGGCTACCCGGAACTCCACGGCGCCGAACTGGCCGCGGGCGGCACGCTGGACGATTTAAAAGCGCGTGCGACCGATGGCCTGCCCGTTTTCGGGGAATGCGGCGGCCTGATGGCACTCTGTGCGACGCTGACCGACACCGACGGCGAGACCCACGAGATGGCGGGAATCCTGCCTGCCGATGTGGAGATGTGCGACCGTTATCAGGCGCTGGACCATGTGGAACTGGAGCCTCGCGGCGAGACACTGCTGGCCGATTCCAGCGACGCGGTTCGGGGCCACGAGTTTCACTACTCGAAAGCCGACGTCGCCGACGACGCAACCTTCGCCTTCGACGTGAAGCGAGGGGACGGCATCGCCGATGGCAAGGACGGCCTCACCGCATACCGGACGCTCGGCACGTATGCGCATTTCCACGCCGAATCCGGCGTCTTCGACAGGTTCGTCGAGTCGCTGTAGGTTGGTTCGTCAGTCATCCAGTCCGACCAGCCGCTCCTTTTCGGCCCGCGAGAGCTGCTTGATTTCGTACTCGCGGCTCATCGCGGCGGATTTCGAGTCGAAGGATTCCGAATAGACCAGTTCGACGGGCGTCCGACCGCGGGTGTATTTCGCGCCGTCGCCGGCATCGTGTTCCTGAACCCGGCGCTCGACATCGGTCGTATAGCCGGTGTAGAGCGATCCATCGGCACACTCCAGAACGTACACGTAGTGGGCGTCGCTCACAGTCACGGCTTAGGTAGAAAACGAGGGCACCCTGTGTTTGACACACAGTTCTACGGACGCACGGCCGTCACTCGTACGCACGTTCTCGGGACACTTCGGCGATGCCGGCGTTCGCAGAGCAGTTCGGACACGCGTGAACGCGTCCACCTTCGTCCGCGAACACTCGGGCGAACCGGTCCGAGATGTGCGCATCACAGTGGTCACACCTGGGCATTCTGGCCGCCGACGCGGGTATCCCTTGTCGGCATCGGTAGTACGGGGTCGAGACATTAATACCCTCGGTAAGGGGAAACACGGCACGAGGGCGCGTGACGCCCGCTCTACACCCGGTTTTCGATTCGGCATCAGTCAGTCGTCGCTCGCGCCGCCGAAACCGACCGCGCGATGAGGCCGGCCTGTGCGCCCGCGGCAAAGCCGGCGTCGATGTTGACTGCCATAATCGGCGTACAGGACTGTAACATGCCCGCCAGCGCCGCCTCGCCATTGCCACCGTGGCCGTAACCGGACGAAACGGGCAGTCCGATGAGCGGGACGTCGACGAGGCCGGCGATGACCGTCGGCAGGGCACCCTCCCGACCGGCAGCGACCACGAGGGCATCGACCGCCCGAATCTCGTCGATGTTGTCGAACATCCGCGCGATGCCTGCCACGCCCACGTCCGAGATGCGTTCGACGGTCGCGCCCATCTCGCCGGCGACGACGGCGGCCTCGCCGGCCGCCTCGGCGTCGACGGTCCCCGCCGTGACGACGCCGACGGTCGCCTCCAGGTCCGGCGGTTCGTAGTCGGTTCCGTGGACGACGAGCGTCCGGGCGCGTTCGTCGTGGTCGATATCGGCCGCGGGGAACTCCTCGGCCAGCAGCGACTTACAGGCATCGGCGCTCTCGTGGTCGATACGGGTCACGAGGGCGCTTCCGGTCGTTTCGACGGCCGCGACGGTCATGGCCGCGACTTCGGCGGGCGTTTTTCCTTCGGCGAACACCGCTTCGGGAATCCCCGTTCGGGCCTCCCGGGCCGCATCGAACCGGCCCGCCTCGGTGCGGGCGTAGCCCCGGAGTTCCGCCTCGGCCTCGGTCGGCGACAGTTCCCCGTCGGCGACCGCTTCGAGTATCTCGCGCATATCCCGACGTTCGTGTCGATAACAAGGAACCTGTCGGGTCGTCACCGCGCGCGAGCAGGGAAACCGCCTCATCGGCGCGGATACCGACGTACCGGCCAGGATTCCCGGCCACAAAATGTAAATAAAGGAACGGCTATCCCCATCGATTCCTCCCGGTTTATCACGGCTAAACGGGCGTTAGAAGCGGCGAAACCGCTCACGATTGGGAACATATATAAAGTACCCCGGACAATCCCGGCCTGTATGGCAGACCTAATCGTCAAAGCCGCTGTGAAGGAAGCGCTCGATGACATGAACGTTGCCTCCGACTTCTACGACGCCCTCGACGACGAGGTCGAGGAGATCCTCGAGGACGCCGCTCGTCGCGCCGAGGAGAACGACCGCAAGACGGTCCAGCCGCGCGACCTTTAAAGCGTCTCAGAGCTTTTCCGTTTTTTCCCACGCCCCGAGTCGCTGGTATCGCAATCGCCCCGAAACCCGCCGATAGCCGCCGCTATCGCTCGGTAACGTCGACGCCCGTCTCGGTCCCGACGTGAATCTCGTCAGCCACGCCGACGAAGAGGCCGTGTTCGACCACGCCCGGAATCGCCGCGAGGTCGGTCGCAAGCGCCGCCGGGTCGGCTATCGCGCCGAACGCACAGTCGATGACGAGGTTGCCGTTGTCGGTGACGACGGGACCGTCCTTCCGTTCGGCATCGCGGAGTTCGGGCGTCCCGCCGAGAGCGTCGAGGTTCGATGAGACCACGGGTTCGGCATCGGGCAGTACCTCGATGGGGACCGCCAAATCGAGCGGCGAGGCGAGTTTCGTCTCGTCGGCCACCACGAGAAAGCGGTCGGCGGCCGTATCCACCAACTTCTCGCGGGCGTGGGCCGCGCCGCCGCCCTTTATCAGGTCGAATCCCGCTATCTGGTCGGCGCCGTCGATGGCGACGTCGGGCGTCGCCTCGGTCAGCGAGGTGAGCGGAATCCCCGCTTTGCGGGCCATCTGCCGGGATTCGTACGACGTTGGAATACCTCGGATATCGAGGCCCGAATCGACCCGTCGACCCAACTCGCGGATGGCCGTGGCGGCCGTCGACCCCGTGCCGAGACCGACGACCATCCCGTCAGATACGGCGTCGGCGGCGCTTTCGCCGGCGCGGCGCTTCTGTTCGTCCGTCCCGCCGGATTGCTTCATGTGCGCGTCTCGCGTCGATACGGGAAAAGCCCTTGCGGTGACAGGGCCGACCCCAGACATGGAGTGTACGTACTGCGGCAGCGACCTCTCGAACTACGACCCCGTCTACGTCGAGGAGACCCGGGATGGCGAGCGCACCGAGGTCGGAGGGTTCTGCAATTACGCCTGCCTCGACGCCCACATCGACGAGGCCGAACTCACCTACGGCGACTCGTGTGAGTGGTCCCCCGACGACTGACCGCCACGACCGACGACCGGCGACCGGACGGGTATCGTTTTCACGACGGCGGCCGACTACCGCGGTATGTTCGGAACGAGCGGCATCAGGGGACCGGTCGGCGACGAGGTGACGGCGGACCTCGCGCTTCGCGTCGGTCGCGCGCTGGGGGCCGAAACCGACCGCGTCGTGGTCGGACGCGACCCCCGCGAGAGCGGCGAGTTGTTGACCGACGCGCTCGCGGCGGGCCTCCGAGAGACCGGCACCGACGTGGTCGACCTCGGCCTCGCCGCGACGCCGACGGTCGGCCGCGCGGTCGCGTGGGAGGGCGCCGACGCCGGCGTCTCGGTGACCGCGAGTCACAACCCCCCAGAGGACAACGGCATCAAACTCTGGCAGCCCTCGGGACAGGCCTACGACGAGGCCGGCCGCGAACGCATCACCGAGCGCATCCGGGCCGACGACGCGGACCTCGAAGCGTGGGACGGGTTGGGCGACCGGACGACCGACGAGGCGGCCGAGCGACATATCGAGGCGCTGGTCGATGCCGTCGACGGCTCGCTCGACCTCTCGGTTGCCGTCGATTTGGGCAACGGTGCCGGCGGCGTCACCGTCGATGCCCTCATCGAATTGGGCTGTGACGTCGAGACGCTGAACGCCCAGCCCGACGGCCGGTTCCCGGGGCGGCCCTCCGAACCGACCGCCGAGAACTGCGAGGCGCTCGCGACGCTGGTCGGCGACGGCGACTACGACCTCGGCATCGCCCACGACGGCGACGCCGACCGGATGCGGGCGGTCGCGGGCGACGGCACGTTCCTCGCGGGCGACACCCTGCTGGCGCTTTTCGCGGCCGATGCCGCCGAATCTGGCGAGCGCGTGGCGATTCCCGTGGACACGAGCCTCGCCGTCGAGGACTTCCTCGCCGAACGTGGCGTCGCCGTGACCCGGACGCCCGTCGGCGACGTCTACGTGGCCGAGGCTGCAACTCAGGAGGACGTGGCTTTCGGCGGCGAACCCTCGGGCGCGTGGATATGGCCCGAGGCGACGCTGTGTCCCGACGGCCCGCTGGCGGCGGTTCGCATCGCTGCGCTGGCGGCCGCCGAACCGCTCGAATCCCGCCTCGAAGCGATTCCGAGCTATCCCATCCGGCGGGCCAACGTCGAAACCGACGAGAAAGAGCGAGTGATGGCCGCCGTCGAGGAGCGCGTGTTGGCGGAATACGATTCGGTCGAAACGCTTGATGGCGTCCGGGTCAGTACCGATGATGGGTGGTTTTTGATTCGCGCCAGCGGGACTCAGCCGCTGATTCGGGTGACGGCGGAGGCCCGCGAGGCCGAGGCAGCGGACGCGTTACTGAGCACTGCGCGGGAGTTAGTGGAAAACGCCCGATAACCGCCGGGCGAAAAGCGCGGAAGGATAGTTAGAGAGCGAGGCCAGTCACGTACGGCGCGTCGAGCGCGCCTCGCGAACGTCGGACCCGTCGCGGATCTTGTCTTCGCACTGCGGGCACACGCGCGGATTCTCGATTCCGTTCGGCGTGAAAACCCGAGCGTACGCTGCCGTCACGAACGCGCCACAGTTCTGGCATTCCGGCATACACGAACCGTTGGACCACACACACATAATAATAGTGTGGCAACAGGTATCGCACAGCCAGCCGTTTCGGGGCCGAAACGCCCGATTTTCGCGGGGTCAGCAGAGCGACAGGAGCGCGTCGACGTCCTCCGGTGTGTTGAACGCGTGGACCGACGCCCGCACCGCCCCCGAGGGGAGCGGCCGGACGACGACGCCCTCCGCTTTGGCGTCCTCGACGAACGCCTCCGCGTCGCCATCGATTTCGAAGGCGACGAGACCTGATTCGTACTCGGTCGGCGAGAGACACCGCTCGCCCAGTCCGTCCTTCAGGCGGTCGGTCAGTCGCTCGATACGCGTTTCGACGTTCCCCATGCCGATACCCTCCAGCGTTTCGATGGCCTCGATGAGTCCCGCATACGGCGCGACCGCGGCCGTCGACACCTCGAAACGGCGCGCATCGGGGTGGAACTCCAGACCCTCACCCGTGGGTTCGACGGCACTCCGGTAGCCGACGTGTCGGGGCTGGAACGACGACAGCGACTCCGGACGAACGTAGAGATAGCCGGCGCCCCACGGTCCGAGCATCCACTTGTGGCCCGAGGCACAGACGGCGTCGGCGTCCCACTCCCGGACGTCGACGGGATGCTGGCCGACCGACTGGACGGCGTCGACGACGACTAACGCGCCCGCGTCGTGGGCGATATCGACCGCCTCGGACACCGGCAGACGCGTCCCGTGGAGCCAACTCTCGGAACTGAGACAGACCAGTTTGGCGTCGGCGACCGCCTCTTTATAGGCGTCCATCGGTAGACGGCCGTCGGGACACGGCAGCGTGACGGCCTCGACGCCCCGGTCGCGGAGGCGCCGCCACGGCAGGACGCCCGAGGGGTGTTCGAGGTCCGTCCGGACGACCCGGTCGCCGGCCTCCCAGTCGATGGCGTTGGCGACGCGGCTGATGCCGTCGCCCGTCGAGGCCACCAGCGCGATGTCGGCCGGCCGACAGCCGAGGTGGGTAGCGAGCGTTTCGCGGGCGTCCTCGCGCAACTCGGCGTCGGCCTCGTAGTGGCCGACCGAACAGGCCTCGAACTCCTGACGTCGCTGGGCCGCGTCGATGGCCTCGACGACGCGCTCGGGACTCGGCCCGCTCGCGCCCGTATTTAAATACACGCAGTCGTCGCAGGCGGGGATGTCGGCACGCAGGGCTTCCGGGTTCATACAGAAGAATCGATGGCCAGCGTAACGGGCTTTGGGGCGCTGGCAAGCGAGCAAAACGGGCATACCCCGTCGAACCGAACGACCCCACATGCCAACAGTCGAGACGGACGGGACCACCATCCAGTACGAAACGGAGGGCGACCCCGAGCGGCCGACGGTCGTCTTCGTCCCGGATACGGCGACGGGGCCGTGGCTGTGGGGCTGGCAGGCACCGAAACTGGCCGGTACCCATAGGACGGTCGTCTACGCCCAGCGGGGGACCGACGGCTCCGATACCGACGGACCCTACACCGTCGACCGACTGGCGGCGGACCTCGAAGCGGTCCTCGCGGATGCCGAGGTCGGCCGGGCACACCTCGTCGGTGCTGGACTCGGCGGGATAGTCGCGCTCCGATACGCCCGCGAATACAGTCGCGCGCGCTCGCTGACGCTGTTCGGTGTCCCGCCCGACGGCGAGCGCATTGACGCCGACGCGCTGGCCGGCCTCCATCCGCCGGACCCGACGCGCATCCGCCAGTCGCTCGAACTCGCCTTCTCGGACCGCTTCCTCGCCGAAACCGGCCTCGCCGACGACATCGTGGACTGGCGCACGGACGAGGACGCCGTCGGCGACGCCCGCGGCGGCCACATCGACGCCGCGCTCGAATTCGACGCCGAACCGCTCTACGAACTCGGCCTCCCGACGCTGGTCTGTCACGGCGTCGACGACCCCGTCGTTCCGCTGTCGGTCGGCGAGGAACTGGCTGCCGACCTGCCGCGCGGGCGGTTCGAGGCCGTCGAGGGGAAACGATGGTGTTTCGTCGAACACTCGGCTGCTGTGACGGACGCGATAGCCGAATTCATCGATGAGACGGTCGCTACCGACGAATGAACGGCAGTCCGGGTGATTTGACGGCGTCATAGGCCGACGCGAACGTGCCCGCCGACGCCCGCTTTTTACCTACGGAGGCGCTACCGGCGCCTAATGCGACCCCGAATCGCGCTGCTGGACGCCTCCCACGACGACCCGAACACCCCGCGGAACTTCCGCCGGGAACTCGACGCCGAAGTGTCCAGATTCCACGTCGTCGACCGGGAGTTTCCGGACCACGAGGCCTTCGACGGCCTGGTCGTCACCGGCTCTCGGGCCTCGGTCTACTGGGACGAACCGTGGATCAACGAGACGCGCGCGTTCGTTCGGGACGCCCTCGACGGTGGGGTCCCAGCACTCGGGGTCTGTTGGGGCCATCAGTTGCTCGCCGACGCGCTGGGCGGCACCGTCGAACCGATGGGCGAATACGAACTCGGCTATCGGACGGTCCGCCACTCGGGGGCGGACCTCTTCGATGGCGTCCCCGAGGAATTCACCGTCTTCACGACCCACTCCGATGCCGTAACGGAACTGCCGGAGGGTGCCGAGTTGATCGCCGAGAACGGTTACGGCATCCACGGCTTCCGTCATGGCAACGTCTACGGCATCCAGTCTCACCCCGAATACGACCCCCAGACTGCCGAAGACGTCGTCCGCGGGAAGGACCACCTCCCCGACGAGCGCATCGAATCGGTCTGTGAGGGTATCACCGACGACGCCTACGCCGCGGCCAAACCGGCCAAGAACGTTTTCGACAATTTCTGTGCGTCAGTGCGACGGACGGCGACCGCTCCCGCGGACGATTAGATTCCGCGGTCGAACCGCCGGTCGGCCCACAGGAGTAGTTGCTCGGCGCCGACCAGAACGACCACCGAGCCGATGATGACCGCACCCTCGAACAGTGTCGACAGCAGTCCCAGCGAGACGATAAGCGTCGTCGCGCACGCGGGCGCATGCCGGAGGTCCGTCGCGAGCATCGCCCACGTCGTCAGGCCGACCGAGACGACGCCCGCGATGGCGATTCGAAGCCCCGAAAGGGAGAACGCGGGCGCGGGATCCGTCGCAACCAGCCCGGTCGCGAGCGTGTGGTACGCCAGCAGGCCAGCGAGCACGCCGATGACGTGGCCACCTACGACTCTCGGGACGTTCGTGTCCTTCTCGGCGCCCAACGCGAGGACGTAGGCCGTCGGTCCGAGACTCGGGAAGAGCGCTGGATAGCCGCTGGCCCACGAAATCAAACCAACCGTGATGATGAGGCCACCGGCATGCAGGCTCCGCCGAACCGTCTCCATATCCCCACTCCGTCAGACTCCCTTTTCGGCCTGTCGAAGCGAACCACGGACTTACCCATCAACTGTGACCGCCCCGCATGCTATCAACGCTCGACCTGTGGGAGATAGTTTTTGTGTGCAACTCCCTAGGACACAGATATGCTAGACTACGTGGGTCTTGAGGAGGACCTCAACGAAGAAGAGCGAATGGTCCGGGACACCGCCCGTGACTTCGTCGAAGAGAAATTCAAGCCCGATGCCGGCGAACACTGGATCGAGGGGACTTTCCCGAAGGACCTCATCCCGGAGATGGGCGAACTCGGGTTCTATGCGCCCAACCTCGACGGATATGGCCTACCCAACCTCAGCGAGAAGGCGTACGGCCTGTTGATGCAGGAACTGGAAGCCGGCGACTCCGGCCTCCGCTCGATGGCCTCCGTCCAGGGCGCGCTCGTCATGTATCCGATTCACGCCTTCGGCTCCGAGGAACAGAAGGAAGAGTACCTGTGGGACCTCGGTGCGGGCGAGAAAGTCGGTTGTTTCGGCCTGACGGAACCCGAACACGGTTCGAACCCCTCGGCGATGGAGACCCACGCCGAGAAGGACGGCGACGAGTACGTCCTCAACGGCGCCAAGACGTGGATTACCAACTCCCCGATATCGGACGTAGCCATCGTCTGGGCGAAGGACCGCTCGGACGATAACACCGTCCGTGGTTTCCTCGTCGATACGGACAAGGATGGCGTGACGACCAACAAAATCGACGAGAAGCTCTCGCTTCGGGCCTCGATTACGGGCGAAATCGCCCTCAACGACGTTCGCGTCAACGAGGACGACGTGCTGCCGGGCGTCCGCGGGATGAAGGGCCCGCTGTCCTGTCTCACGCAGGCCCGCTACGGCATCGCCTGGGGCGCCATCGGCGCCGCACGTGACTGCTTCGAGACCGCGCGGCAGTACGCGACCGACCGCGAGCAGTTCGGTGGTCCCATCGGCCGCTTCCAGATGCAGCAGGACAAACTCGCCGAGATGGCCACCCAGATTACGCTCGCCCAACTGCTGGCCCACCGCCTCTCGGACCTGAAGGAACGCGGCGAGATGCGCCCCCAGCACGTCTCGATGGCCAAGCGGAACAACGTCCGGATGGCCCGCGACCAGTCGCGTATCGCCCGTGAAATGCTCGGCGGCAACGGCATTACGGCCGACTACTCGCCGATGCGCCACATGACCAACCTCGAAACCGTCTACACCTACGAGGGCACCCACGACATCCATACCCTCATCATCGGCGAGGACCTCACCGGCCTGCAGGCGTATCAGTAATAGACGCAGTTTTCGCTCGCCGTTTTTTTCGACCTATTCCAGCGCCTCGAAGGTCCGTTCGGCCCATCGGACCGCGAAGGCCGCACCGTGTTCCTTGTAGGCCGCGGAATCCAGCGCGTCGAACGGTTTCGGCACCTCGACATCGTGTTTGACCGCGGCGCAGGCGAGTTCCGCGGCGTCGGGGAAGCCGGTCCGGCCCGAGGCGACGTCCGAGGAAAGCACCGACAGTCGGGGTTCGAGTCGTTCGCCCGCGTCGACCCACTCGTCGTGGAGTCCGTCGTACTCGCCGTCCCACGCCGTGAACTCCTCGCGCGTGTGGAGGCCGACGTAGGCGTCGAACAGCGCGGCCGCGAGTTGGTAGGTATCGGCCGACCCGAGCGGGACCGCATCGGCGAGGGCCGCATAGTCGTCCTTGAAGAACCCGAGGAACTGTTCCGGGAGGTCGGTGCCGATTTCGACCAGTGCCTCCGCAATGAGGAAGTCGATGAAGCCCTCCGGGGAGCCTTCGAGGCGGGGTTTGACGAAGACCGTCGGCGGGTCGGTCTGGCGGGTCCACGCGACGCCGCCGTCGCCGGGCGCGCCGACGGTGAACTCGTCGCTGGCGATACGATGCAGCGTCTCGGGGGCGTCGGCTGGCACCCACGACTCAGGATAGGAAAGCGGGTCGATACCGTCGACGACCGCCAGCAGGTTCTCGGCGACCGACGGCGGCAGTGTTTCGAAATCACCCTCGCTGTCGAGGACGAGCGCGCCGGGGGCGTATTCGTCACGCACCTCGGCGAGGTCGCCCGACAGTTCTCGGCGGTCGAACATCACCCAGCGATGATAGCGCCGAGCAGGACGACGGCGATGACGGCGGATACGCCGACGGTCCCGAGCACGACTTTGGTGGCCTGACTCATGTTCGATACTTCCGACGGCGGGCGTTTAAAGCCTTCCAGTTCCGCCGCGGCGGAGAGTTATCCCCTCGGCGCTGCCACCCCGAGTATGGGCCGCCGCCGCGTTTCGACTGGAACCGAATGGGAACCGAAGGTGGGGTATTCGCGGGCCGTCCGCGTCGGGAACCGCGTGCTCGTCTCGGGGACGACGGCGACCGACGAGGACGGAAACCCGGTCGCACCCGGCGACCCCGAAATCCAGACCCGCCGCGCACTCGAAATCATTCGCGAGGCGCTCGAAGAGGCGGGTGCAGACCTTGAACACGTCGTCCGCACGCGCATGTACGTCACCAATGCCGACGACTGGGAGACCATCGGCGAGGTTCACGGGGAGTTCTTCGGCGAGATTCGACCCGCTGCAACGATGGTCGAAGTCTCAGGGCTCATCGGTCCCGAGTACGTCGTCGAAATCGAAGCGGAAGCCGTCGTTCCTGCGGATGAGTAATGTTCTCCATGTGAAACCGAGGGGTTACCAAGGATAACGATATTTATAAGGAGAAATCAGTGGAAAGGCGAGTGTCCACCGAGGTTCGGCTGGTGAGACAGAAACAAAGGTTGCATCCGCGAGGGCAGGTTCGGAGAACCCGCCCGAAGCGGTTCCCCGCGCGACCGCAGGGAGCGCGGGACCAAGGGCCGACCATCGGGAGGCCCGCCGTGTCTTTTTCATGAACGTTTTTGCCGGCGCGCGAAGCGCGCCGTGCAAAAAGTTTCAGTCGAAGCGCGCCTGCACGAATGGCTGAGCGTCCTCGACCTCGCCGACCCGCGAGTCCGAGAGGAGGACAGCTTCGGTTTCGTCGAGGGGGACGGAAAGGCTGATTTCCTTGGTCCGGCCGTACCGACCCTTCGAGACGACGACGGCGTTGACGATGCCGAGCATGTCGAGTTCGCTGATGAGGTCGGTGACCCGCCGTTGGGTGAGGACGTCGGCGTCGATCTCCTGGGCGAGGCGCTTGTAGATGTTGAACACCTCGCCGGTGTTGATGTTGTGGACGCCGTTCTTCTCGAGGAGGATGATGGCGTAGAGGACGAGCTTTGATTGTGTGGGGAGGGTGCGTACTACCTCGACAACCCGGTCGAGTTCGATCTTCTCCTGGGCGTGGCGGACGTGCTTTTCGTCGACGGTTTCGGTGCGGTCGCGTTCGGCGAGCTCGCCAGCCGTCCGCAGGAGGTCGAGGGCACGGCGGGCGTCACCGTGTTCCTGTGCGGCGAAGGCTGCACAGAGGGGGATGACGTCCTCGGAGAGGGTGTCGGATTTAAATGCGATTTCCGAGCGGTGCTGGAGGATATCTCGGAGTTGGGTCGCGTCGTAGGGCGGGAAGACGATTTCCTCCTCGCCGAGGCTGGATTTGACGCGGGGGTCGAGGAAGTCGGTGAACTTCAGGTCGTTGGAGATGCCCATGATGGAGACCCGGGAGTTGTCGAGTTCCGAGTTCATCCGCGAGAGGTTATAGAGCGTGTCGTCGCCCGATTTCTCGACGAGTTTGTCGATTTCGTCGAGCATGATGACGACCACGCGCTCGTGGTAGTCGACGGCGTCGAAGAAGGTCTGGTAGACGCGGTCGGTCGGCCATCCGGTCATCGGGACGGGTTCGAACTCCTCGAGGTCGTCTTCGAGGGTGCCGATTTCGGCCTCGACTTCGGCGACGTTGTCGAACTCGCTGTCTACGAGGACCTCGGGGTCTTCGGCGGCCTCGTCGCGAAGCTCGCCGAGTTCGTCGAGGCGCTCCTCGATGTACTCCTCGTTCTTGTCGATGAACTTGTTGGCGAGTTGTGCGAGCACGCGATACTGGGTGTCGGTCACCTCGCAGTTGATGTACTCGACTTCGCAGGGGACCTCGTACTTCTGGGAGGTCGATTCCAGTTCCTCGGAGACGAACTTCGCGCTGGCGGTTTTTCCGGTCCCGGTTTTGCCGTAAATGAGGATATTGGAGGGCGTATCCCCGCGGAGAGCCGTCACGAGGATGGTCGCCATGTTGTTGATCTGTTCCTCACGATGGGGGAGTTTGTGGGGCGTGTAGGAGGGACGGAGGACTTCCTTGTTCTCGAAGATGGGTTCGCCCTCCAGGAGGTCGTCGAAGAGACCGCGGGATGCCTCGTCGGTTTCGCTCTCGGATTCGGTATCGAGGTCGAGGTCTTC
Source organism: Natronomonas halophila (assembly GCF_013391085.1). NCBI lineage: Archaea > Methanobacteriati > Methanobacteriota > Halobacteria > Halobacteriales > Natronomonadaceae > Natronomonas > Natronomonas halophila. Next base: position 1,630,972 of record NZ_CP058334.1, read on the forward strand.
GAGGTCGACGTCGCCGGAGAAACCATCGACGTCGGTGCCGGCGGCAGGAGCGTCGGTTTCGGCGAGCGCATCGGCCGTCTCGTCGACTTCCGGGGTGTCTCTCGTTGACGAAGACCCCTTTGTTTCAACTGGAGAACCACCAGACTGCGAAGCAGTATTGGCGATTCTCCCGTCCGATGGCTGCTCGTCGAGTACCCCATCGGTGTCGTCCGGTTCGTCCTGGTCCACCGGCTGGTCGGTCGATGCCGAGTCCGTCGGCTCCTCGTCCTCCGGTGCGTCGGTGGCCGCGTCGCGGCCGTCGCCGACGGCGTCCGGGCTAGTGTTCGATTCCTCGTCCGTATCCGCGGATGAATTGCCGTCCGTCATTCGTTGATATACCCCTCCGTTTCACGTGGAGACACACCGCGCGACGACCGAACGGGTTGAATACAGTCGGTAGGAACCCGTTACCCCGAATCGGTTTGAAATCGGTCGTCCAGTTGATGCAGAGGAACCGATGGTGCATTACGGTAATAAGCGTTGCGGTGGCGCGGCGGAAATCGGTGGATAGCGGGTGGATGACGGGGATTAACGAATGTGGGAAAGGAGCACGGCTGAAGTTAACGAAACAATCCGAAACAGTCGCGGCGTTCGGGGAGCAACGCGGATAACTCGATGCTGGTCACCCGAAACGAACGCCAGTGGAGACGGGTGCACGGGTTGGCAGAGGTCAGCACGAGCCAGTAGAGTCAACTGGTGTGACTCGGGGCGGATCAGTCGGGATTACTCGTCGTTCGGACGGTCGTTCGGACGGTCGATTGGGGCGTCGGGGGGGACGATGGTTAGTTTCCAGTGGATGCACGGGAAGCGGAGGGGAGTACCCCCACACCCCTTTGTTTCGGGTGGAACGGTGAAACCGACGGGTGGGGGTGGTCGGAGAGGAGTTCGGACTCTAGTACAGTAACCTTTATATCTATAGTAGTAAAACCAAATCCGCAGTGGAAGGAAATAGAATATATTGTTTAGTTTTATGTCTAGTATAACTAGATGTTTCGGCAGTAAACCGCATCTAGTCTAGTATTTTCTAGATTTCTACTACGTTTCTACCGCGAACCGTGGCAGATCCCGTCCCCAGCCAGCCCCCCACCACACCCCTTCGTCCCGTTCCACCCGAAACGAAGGGGTGGGGGGCCACCTCCCCCTCGTTTCACCCCCCGCGCCCCGGAATTCCTGCTATAGTCGTCGTTTAGGGCCTGGTCCGTATCCGAGACACGAGACGACTTCGCTTTTGGGTCTCACCGCCGTTTCCCGTGGGGACGGTTGACACCCGTTGCTGGATGAGTGGTGGTCGTGGCTGGGGGAGAGGAACGGTAGTCGACAGCTGTTGGTTGATAGACGACGGCCGACAGTCGGCAGCAAGATAGGCACTACCGAGAAGGCTTGTCACCTATCGTCCTGACCTTCTCCTAATTCTTCTAAAATCATCGTCCCTGTACCCCTCCGTTTCACATCGAACGATATCAGCGGTCGTCTCGCGTCCTTCCACACGCGCGAAAGACCTTCTCCATCGGTTTCTCACGGACGGCATCATCAGCACCTGTTCCTTCCGTGATGTTTGTCTGACACACAGTTAAGTAAATGCGGTATGGTAGTACGTGCAGAGCGACTCCGATTTCGACTCGAAATCGGGGCCGTGGGAGGATGAGATGGGACTGCTAACCGAACTCAAATCGAGTATTTCGCGCGCGTCGTCGGCCCTCTTCTCGGGGAACGAGCCGAAGCGAATCGGCATCTATGGCCCCCCGAACGCAGGCAAGACGACGCTCGCTAACCGTATCGCTCGCGACTGGACCGGCGACGCCGTCGGCCCGGAGAGCCACGTACCGCACGAGACGCGGCGTGCGCGTCGAAAGGAAAACGTCGAAATCAAGCGCAACGGCAAGTCCGTCACTATCGACGTGGTGGACACGCCCGGCGTCACCACGAAGGTCGACTACAAGGAGTTCCTCGACCACGACATCGAGAAGGACGACGCCGTCCGGCGCTCCCGAGAGGCGACCGAGGGCGTCGCCGAGGCGATGCACTGGCTCCGCGAGGACGTCGACGGCGTCATCTACGTCCTCGATGCGACGGAGGACCCCTTCACGCAGGTCAACACGATGCTCATCGGCATCATCGAGAGCCAGAACCTGCCGGTCCTCATCTTCGCGAACAAGATCGACCTCGAGGACGCCAACGTTCAGCGCATCAGCAACGCGTTCCCGCAGCACGAGACCGTGCCGCTGTCGGCGCTCGAAGGAGACAACATGGACGAAGTCTACGACAAAATCGCGGAGTACTTCGGGTGATACCATGCCTGAAGTAACCACAAACGGCGACGACGGCGACGACGGGCTCGCCGACGGTATCCAGATCGACATGATCAGCGCCGACCGGATGCAGGGAATGCGAACGATGGAGAAAATCCGCCTCATCCTCGACGGCGTCCACGACGGCAATATCGTCATCCTCGAGGAGGGACTCGACCCCGAAGAGGAGTCCAAACTCATCGAGGTGACGATGTCGGAGATCAACCCCGACGGTTTCACGGGCATCGAAATCGAGACCTACCCCGGCGAGGAAACCAGCGACAACGGCTTTCTCGGCCGCATTATGGGGAAGGACAACAGCGATTCGAACAAACTGACGGTCATCGGCCCGGCCAACCGTATCGAGACGCTCCACAAGGACGAGACGCTCATCAGCACGCTGATCAAGCGCCGGTAATCGGGCTTTCGCCCATCCATCAACACCATGCCACACCAGTGTACTGGCTGCGGCCACACGTTCGCGGACGGCTCCAAGGAGATGCTGTCGGGCTGTCCGGAGTGTGGCGGCAACAAGTTCCAGTTCCGCCCCTCGGAGGAGGACCTCCCCGATGAGCCAGCCGAATCGGCGGAGTCCGACGCCCCCTCACGGCCCGACGCCGACTCCTCGTCGGTCGCCGAGACGGTCGGCCGCGCGACGACGAAGATGCGCGACCTCGTTTCCTCCGGGCCGGAGAGCCCCTCGGACGACCGCGGTGAGCCGACGGCAGAGTCTACTACCGAGTCGTCGACGGAGTCGACCGCAGAGTCGACGTCCGTTCCTGACCCCGATTCGACGACCGACCCCGACGCCACCGTTTCGAGCGCGGAACCGACGACGAGCAACGCGTCGGCCGGCTCAGTCGGGGCTTCCGAAACGGCACAGACGGACGCCGACCCGAATCCGGACGCCGCGTGGCCGAGCGAGTCCGAAGAGGCGCCTGCGGATGTGACTTCTGTCGATTCGTCGTCCGCTCGACCCGAAACCGGGGGAGAACCCGCGGGGACGGACGACGACGACGGAGAAATCATCGATGCGGACGCCCGCCGCTCGACAACCGACGAGTCTGACGAGGACCTCGCGCAAGCGAGCGCGCGTAGTGATATCGTTCAGGAAGACGAACTCCCCGAAACCGACGAGGTAGCAGCCACCAGCACGTCGGGACTGGAGTCGGCCGAATCACAGGCCGGGGGTCCGGAACCGGACGTCGACGGTCGGGTCGTCAGCGAACCTGACGACGAACAGCCGGATATCGCGGAGCTCCGCGAACAGCTCAACGACCAGTTCGAATCCATCAAAATCGTCGAACCCGGGCAGTACGAACTCAACCTGATGGAACTGTACGACCGCGAGGAGTACATCATCGCGCTGCAGGAAAACGGCCGGTACGTGATTCAGGTCCCGGAACAGTGGATGGGCGAAGACCCGGGCGAACGATAGCCCGGACGTCCCGCATCCCGTCACTCCCGCTTTCCCTCCACTCATCCTTCGGTCATCTGCTTCCCTCGCCTATTCACCCCTCTCCTTCGACTCGAAATGCGCCGGATACACCCGTGTTATTCCCTGCCGACTTGTACATCAGCCGACGCTCGTCTATTCTTCCAGCCGGTCCAACACCGCATCGGCGTCGTAGGAAAGCGATAGCGTCCGTGAACGCCCACGGCCCTCGACGCTGCTGTATTCGGCGTCGATGAGGCCCAACTGTTCGAGTTTGTTGATAATCTCGGAATAGCGGGTGTAGCCGAGGTCGGTCTCCTCGCTGAAGACGTCGAAGACGTCGCCGGCGCGCTTGCCGTCGTGGTCGGCGAGCACGCGAACGAGCGCGGCTTCCGACTCCGAAAGGCCGCGGAGGTGCCGCGAGAGGTGGACGTATTTGGCCTTTTCGTAGGCCTCGTCGACGTCGTCGGTGTTGACCTCCGTGGACCCGCGCATCTCGGCGTTGAGCCCGGCCCGCCGCAGCAGGTCGATACCGACCCGGAGGTCACCGCCGCTGTCGGCGGTGTGTTCGGCCACGCGGTCCAGCACCTGCGGGCCGACGGCCTCCTCGCGGAAGCCACGCTTGACGCGTTCCTGGAGGATATCGACGATTTCCCGCTCGCCGTAGGCGTCGAAGTAGACCTCCTCGGGTCGGAACACCGACTGGACGCGGCTGTCGAGTTCCTCGATGACGTTCAAATCGAGGTCCGAGGAGACGACGATGACGCCGATCTTCGCGCCCGAGTGGGCCTCGTGGGCCCGAAGCAGCGAGTAGAGCGTATCCGAGGCCTCGTCCTCGTAGAAGAGGTAGTTCACGTCGTCCAACGCGACAATGAGGACTTCGTCTTCCTCGACGAGGCGGTCGGTAATCTGGCCGAAGAGCTTCTTGAACGAAATTCCGGAGGTCGGCGGTTCGTATTCGAAGAGGCCCTCGAAGAGTCGCGAGAAGACGGCATACCGGGTCGAATCGACCTGACAGTTCACGCGAACCACGTCGACGTCGCTGACGCTGGCCAGTTCGTCGAAGAGTTTTTGCACGGCGGTCGTTTTCCCGGTGCCGGGCGGCCCGCGGGCCATCACGTTCAGGGGACGGGAGCCGCGGACCGCCGGTCGAAGGGCGTATTTGAGGGTCTCCATCTGCTCGTCGCGATGGAGGAACGCCTCCGGCAGGTAATCGAGTTCGAGGACGTGCTCGTCGCGGAACACGGATTCGTCCCACGAGAGCATGTCGTCGTCCGCCATTTCACTTTCACCACGCTGGCGCGGGTGTTAAGCCTTCGGGCGAACACGCCGAAGACGACTCGGAAGGTCCGAACGCATCAATCGGTCTGCTGGGTCGCCTCGAACTTCTCCAATAACTCGTCGTAGAGGACGTCGCCGTCCTCTTCCGCGAGTTTCTCGACGATGAGTTCCGGTGTCGACCGGGCGAGATGGTTCTTGACGGGCGAGCGGTTCACGCGCAACTCGCCGTTCTCCAGGCCCACCGCTTCGATGCCGTCGATGGTCACGTCGGCGTCGGCGGCCTCCCGAATCTCGCCGGCCAGATGCGAGACGAACACCGCCGTCGAGTCGCTTTCCTCCAGTGCCTCCAGAATCCCGGCGATGATGACCGCGCTGGCGCCGGGTTCGGTAATCGACTCCAGTTCGTCGACCAACACCAGTCGCGTTCGGTCGCCCGCGACGAGCGACCCGAACTCCCGGAGCGTCGACTCGAAGGCGCCCGCATCCAACGTGCCCTGTGTCTTCGCCTGATAATGTAGGGCCTCGAACCGCTCCAGTCGCGCTGCCTCGGCAGGCACGGGCATCCCCATCTGTCCTAACACGACGACCAACCCGACCAAATCGAGCGTCGACGTCTTCCCGCCGCTGTTGACACCCGAGAGCAGTGCCACGCCTTCGACCCCATAATCGACGGGTTCGACCTCCTCAAAGGCGACGTCAAGCAGCGGCGACCGCCCATCCTCGATTTCGAATCCCCGGCCCTCGAAGGTCGGGAACGTGCAGTCGAAGTCCCGGGCGAAGCGGGCGATAGCCAACTCCACGTCCAACTCCAGAGCGGCATCGACAAGGTCGTCCGCGGACTCGCGCATCTCCCGGAGGTCGTCGGCCAACTCGCGTTTCAGCGCGGCGGCCCGGCGGTCCCGCTCGGCGTTCAACTCCTCGCGTAACTGGCTGATGACGCGTTCCTCGTGTTCGACGGGAAACGTCGGGTCGTCGCCGAAGGCCTGCCGGGCCATCGATTCGTAGTCGTCCAACCCCAGCGCGTCCGCGAGGTGGTCCCGCGCGGCGTCGATGGCGGCGTCGTACTCGTCGGCCAACTCCCGGTCCAGAAGCGAATCGACGCCCGCGCCGCGTTCGACCAGCGACAGCAAATCGGCGCCCTCGATGGTCACGTCGCGTTCCTCGATGGCCTCCCGAAGCCGGTCGTTCGCGGTGTTTTCGGCCATCGAAACCGCGGCATCGAGGTCATCCAGCGCGTCCTCCAGTTTGTCCAGCGTTTCGTCGCCCGCGACGGTGCCGTCTTCGTTGAGTCGCGACAGCGCCTCGTCGAGCGCTTCGACGTCACAGGGCGCGTCCAAATCCGCAGCCTGATGGACCGCCGCGGCCGCTCGCAGTCGGTTCCGGTTCCGTGCGAAGAAAGCTAGCGTCCGTTCGGGAACCAACCGTTCGGGGTCCTCCAGCGCCGTCGGGTCGACCCGAACGTCGCCCTCGACGTCGATGCCCGAAAACTCCTCGTCGAGGACGATAACGGTCGAATAGCCCCGGGCCAAATCCGCAATCCCGCGGGCGTCGTCGACTAACTCGACGCTCATCTCGGGGACGGCCTCGCGGGCCGCCGAATACGTCTCGGCGTCGTTCGTCGCGAGACATCGGTCCCGAACCCGAACGTCCCGCGGCGGTTCCAGCGGTTCGACGCCGTCCAGCGCTTCGATTACCTCCGCCGTCGGGTCCCGTTCGACCGCTTCCCGAGCGAACTCTCGAACCTCTTCGATTCGGGACTCGGCAGCGCTCGGATAGAAGGTTTCCAGCCGCTTTTCGGCGTAGTCGGTCACCGCTCGCTCCTGCAGCAAGTCCAGCGCCGACTCGTAGAGTTCCCGCGCCCGCGGCGTCGACAGGAAATCGCTCTCGTCGTCGTGGTCGTTCCGAATCGCCGCCCGAGCGATGCGGGCCGCCCGCCCCTCGCTGATGCCCGGCGCTTTCGCCAGGCCGGCGACGTCGCCGGCCGACAGCAGCGTTTCCGGGTCGTCGAGTTCGGCCAACCGGTCGGCGGTTTTCGCGCCGACGCCCGGAATGGCCTCCAACTCCTCGCGTTCCATCTACCACTCTATGTGCCGTCATCCCGGAAAACTCCTTCTACGAACTTTTTGTACGGGCGCCTGCGGCCGTCTGCTCGCGGGCCGTAGGCCCGCTCGCATGGTCCGAGGGACCTTCGGTCCCTCGCTACCCGGCAAAAACTTCGATGAAAAAGACACGTCGGCCTTCCCTACGGTCAGGCCTCGGTCCCGCGCCTCCCTTCGGTCGGCGCGGCGGAACCGCTCGCGCCCTGCGGGCGCTCGTGGACATCACGCAATTTTGTCGAGATAGCTAACGCGAGAGCTCAACTGAAGGCGGTCAATCAAAAATGAGGTTAGCATACGCCGAGCGCAGCGAGGCGTTTCCCCGCGCGAGCGAAGCGAGTGCGGGACCAAGGGCCGACCATCGGGAGGCCCGCCGTGTCTTTTTCATGAACGTTTTTGCCGGCGCGCGAAGCGCGCCGTGCAAAAAGTTTCTACATGAAATCAGCAATGCCACTTTGCTTGTTGGTGTCGTCCTCGAAGATGGATTCGACGGCGCGGTCCAGTATCTTGAGGCGCTGCTTGGTGTATTCCCGACAGTCGTACTCCTCGGCGACCATGATTGCGGTGTCGATGTACTTGTTGACCGACCCCTGATGGACGGTGAGGTTGACGCGGCCGCCACATTCCCGGCAGTCGCCGGTCAGGGGGACGCGCCGGAACTTCTCGCCGCAGTCAAGACACCGGGTTTCCTGTCGTGAGAACGCCCGAAGGTTCCCGATGATGTCCGGCAGGAAGTGATACTCGATGACCCGCTCGGCGACGTCGGTTTCGTCGACCGACCGAAGCTTTCGGGAAAGCTCCAGTTGGGCGTTCATCTTCTCCATCATGTCGCCGAGCGTTTTGTACGCCGAGAGGTCCGGCCCGAGGGCGATGTCGCCCGTATCGTGGGTGTGCTCGAAACCGCGATACTGGTCCTCGGTGCCGAGGGTGTCCTCACCGATCTGGATGAGGTCCTCGACCTCGCCGGGGTCGGCCATCTCGCGCGTGGCCTCGTAGAACTCGCGGGGGTACTCCGAGACGATGTCCATGTTGTGGGCCTCGTCGTCGATTTCCGCCGGGTCGATGCGCGAGGACATGACCAGCGGCGCGTCCATCCGGCCCCCACGCTGGTTCGGCAGGAATGATTTAGAGAAGTTGAGAAGTCCGTCCATGAGGAGCATTACGCAATCTTCGTCACCATCGCAATTCCGACGCTTCGCGGCGTGAAAGTACGGATGAGCGTATCCGACGGCCGCCGAGGTGAATCCTATAATCCTCCCGACAACTGCGGCGGACGTGTGGGGTGCCATCCCGAAGACCAACTCGCCGACGAGTTCGTCGCGGTCGTCGATGTCGTAGTAGCGGTCCATGCCGTAGTACTGCTCCAGCAGGTCGTCGACGAAGTCGGCGGTCCGCATCATGTGCTCGGCGGCGCCGTTCGAGAGGACGACGTCCTGGACTCGCAACTCGACCAGTTGGTCCTCGTGGGTCAGCGGGTCGCCGTGGATGTCCTCGTCGTAGCCGAGGGCTTTCAGTTGGCCGACGGTGATGTCGAGTTCCGAGGCCCGCACGGAGGTGACCGGGAGGTCGGTCATGTCGTAACGGACGGTGCCGTCCTTGAACGATGAAACGCCGTTTTTGGCCCGAAGGACGCCCTTTTCGATGGGTTCGGGAACCTTGTGCTCCGAGGAGAGTCCCTGAACACCTTTCAGGACGTCGAAGGCGTTCTCGCGTTCGCCGACGTTTTCGAGGGCGTTGCGGTACTCCTCGTGGACGTCGATGGTCTTGGTCTGGACGGCCTCGGCTTCGGACTCACAGCGGGGACAGATGGCGCGGCCTGCCTCGTCGGGTTCGACGTCGATGTCGCAACTGTAGCAGATATAGTGGGGGTCGGTAACGGCGTTGCAGTCGGGACAGCGCGCCCGGTGGGTTTCGGTGTCGCAGTCGGGACAGGTCCGGCGGCCGACCTGCACTTCGACCCGGCCGGGGGTGTCCTGCATGTTCTCGGAGTGTTTCGCGGCGGCGGCGATATCTCGCTGGGAGCCGCCGGCCTCGCCGATGGGAAATAGCGTGTGGACGGCGGGCGAGAGGTCGCGCTTCTCGGATTTTTCGGGGCGACCCATCCGACAGCCGATGCGGGTTGGCGCGCGTTCGCGAACCTCGAAGGGCGCGACCTCGTTGACGGCCTTGACAGCGTTGTGGCCGTCGTCCCAGTTTCGGGCCTCCTCGGAGAGGTCCTCGCTGCCCCACGGCTTTTCGAGGTCGTCGGTCAGTCCGAGCGACTGGACGAAGGGGACAGCGTCGGGGACGGTCAGCGTCTCCTCGCCCTGGGTATGTTCGACGATGAGTACCTCCAGAGCCTCCCGGACGGGTTCAGTACGCGGGAGGACAAGGGTGCGTTCCGTGGGTTCGTTGGCGTCTGCTGGTGCAACTGCGGCACCATCGGCTTCTGCCCAGTGTCCGTCGCTTGCGGCTTCCGCCAGCGTCTCGAACCGCTCGATATCGAGGTCGTGCCACAGGTAGGTGTATTCGGGATGCAGCGGCGCGCCGTACTCCTCGACCCATTCGAGAGACTGTGCGGCGCTCGGGTGTTCGAGGTTGACCCGCGGCGAGTCCTCCAGCGCCTGCACGTCGGCGCCGGCAGCCTTCAGGTCGCCTTTCCACCACTCGGGCGTGTAGGAGGCCGGCGAGAGCGGGTGGTTGTTCTCGACGTATTCGCCGTAGTTGACGAGATATTCGCCCAAATCCAGAATCTTCTCGACGCCGTTGCGGATTTCCAGCGCCTCCTCGGGGTCGTCGATGCGCCGGACGTCGCCGTTGGCGAGTTTGACCGTCGGGCCTTCCATCGAGTCGACGGGGACGACGCCGCCGGCCTTGCCGGGGCGTTCGGTCTTGATCTGAGTGCCCGTCGCGAGGAAGTCGTCGACAAGGTGCATCGTCGCGGGATGGACGCCGGCCGTCGCGAAGCCGTGGTTCCGGGACCGGCCGTAGCGAAGACGGAAACCGCCGGTCTCGGAGGGGTGACCGAAGACGGGACGGCCCGCAATCAGGTCCCGAAGGAACTTCTTGGAGGGGTCGTGACGCGGCGGACCGTCGGGGCCGTCGGCTTCTCCCTCGGCCTCGTCTCCCGCTTCGTCGCCGTCGGCGTCTTCCTCCTCGGTGTCGGCCTCATCACCCTCGTCAGCCGCCGAATCGTCGCCTTTGTCCTTTTTATACGTGCCGTCGATGAGGTCCTGCAACCACGGCCAGTCGACCTCGTCGAGTTGGGAGGTGTACCGCTGAATCTTCGGCGCTTTCTGGGCGATACCCTCCCCCAGAACGAGACACATCCCACCACGTGCGTTGTTCGTGTCGACGCGTTCGAGGTCCCGAAAGCCGGAGACTTCCTCGTCGCCGGTGGCCTCGCCGTCGAGCATGATGGGCATGTTCTCGGCGATGAATTTCGTCTCGGCGTCCTTCGGGGAGTACTGCAGGCCCGTCTCGTTGTCGTAGAGAGCCAGTTCCTCGGCGTAGCGTTCGACCTCGTCGGTTCGGGCTTTGAACTCGTCGATGCCGATGAGGGTTCGAGTGTAGTCGGCCACCAGCACCGACAGCGCCTGTGCGGTCCCGCCCGCAGACCGGATGGGACCAGCGTAGTAGATGTTGATGAACTCGGTGCCGTCGTCGTTCTCCAGCAGTTCGACCCGGTCGATGCCCTCGATGGGCGCGGCGACGACGCCTTCGGTCAGGAGGGCGACGGCGGTCCGGACCGCACCTTCGACCTTCCCGGCGCGGGTGTCGTAGTCGCCGACCTTGCCGTCGGCGAAGTCGGCCGCGAGTTCGAGGGCGGCCTCCTCACGCGAGAGGTCGGGGTCTTCCTCCATCTCGCGGACGCGCTCGGCGACCCCGTCGATGCCGAGGATGTTCTCGACGCGGTCGGCCATGTCCTTCGCGATGGGAATCTCGACGTCCTCGGTGGGGTCGCCGCCGCGCTGTCGGGCCTCGCGGGCGACGTCCAGCGCCTCGTCGAGGCCGGTTTCCAACCGCTCGAAGTACGCTTCGTCGTCGGGGCGCATCTACAGCGGCCAGAGGTCGAGGTCAGTCGTCTCGTCGTGCTCGCGTTCGAGATGGGTGTCCAGTTCCCGGACGTAGAGTTCGCCGGCGAAGGTGGTCGCCGAATCGAGGTGCCCCCCGACCATCGAACCATCCTCGCGAGACAGCGTCACGTGCGTGTGTGCGAAGCGGTCGCCCTCCAGATGCGAGATGTTCCCCAGCGCAGTCGTCACCTCGAACGGTTCGTCGAATTCGACGGGGTAGTATTCCTGTTCGTCCTGGTCGTAGAAGTAGACCGTCGCGTCCTGCACCGCGCCGAGACCGAAGAAGAAGGCCGCATCGATGCCCTCGGCGTCGGCGAAGGCCTCGATCTGCTCGCGCCAATCCCGTCCGTGTTCCAGTCGGGCGACGAACTCCCGGTCACCCTCGACGCGTTGATAATCCATACTGGGTGGGATGACGGCAGCGGTCAAAAAGGTGTTCTCCCGGTGGCGGTCACCGGGACCGAACCGAAGCCGTGGCTACGAACCTCGAAAATGGGTCCCCACCCGTCGGCCACGCGGTTATCGCCAGTCGTCTACGTCGACTGTGGCTGCCGTGGACATGGAGAGATAGGCTTCCTCTCGGCAAAGCTCGGCGATGATAAGTCGGTCGCCGTCGTTGCCGCTGTCCACGGACGCCATAACCTCACAGTCGGAAACCGTCTCCGCAGTGGCCGTGTCCTGTGCCATGCATGTGCATAGTTGACAGTAGGTATATAACCCTGACGATGTGACACCGTGACATACCGTGATTTGCCGCATCGTTTATGAGGGATTTATATGTGGTAAGTAACATGATGCCGGAGAATCATTTTAAGGCAGGTGTCGAGTATGATTAACATACCACACAGTAGGTATCCGTGAGCGCCCGCAGGGCGCGAGCGGTTCCCGCTGGCGAGGCCGAAGGCCGAGCCAGCGTAGCGCCGACTGACTAACGCGAGCCGGAGTGAAGCGGAGGCTCGCGGCTGGAGGGAGGCGCGCATATTTTCCCCACGTTTTTGCCGAGAACCGGGGTCGCGCCCCGAAGCGGGCGCGACCCGCGTTCTCGTGCAAAAAGTGGCTATGAAAACTTGTGGACCGTCATATTCAGCGTATCGAGGTCCACGACGGGCGCGAACCCGGCGTCGGGGTCGATGTTGACGGATTTCTGGAAGTCGGTCTGGGCCTGCCAGCAGCCGGAGTTGACCGCGAGCACGTTCCGGTATTTCCCCCAGCCGAGTTTGTGGACGTGGCCGGTATGGAAGATGTCGGGCACCTCGTCCATGACGAGATAGTCCTTTTCCTCAGGCGCTAGACGGGTGTGGCCGCCGAACTGCGGGGCGACGTGGCGCTTTTTCAGGAGTTGGTACATCGCCTTGTGGGGGTCGTCGTAACTGGCCTTGTCCTCGGGGAGTTCGGCGATGACCTCGTCCAGTGAGACGCCGTGGTACATGAGAATTGAGACACCCTCCAGCGTGACGACGGAGGGGTTCGAAACGATGCGGGCGTCGTGGGCGGTCATGATGTCGCGCAACTCCTCGTCGAAGCCCGGCTGGGGTTCGGCGAGGCGGACGGCGTCGTGGTTGCCGGGTATCATGACGATTTCCATGTCGCCGGGGACTTCCTTGAGGTACTCCGAGAAGGCCTCGTACTGGTCGAAGATGTCGACGATGTCGAGTTCCTCGTCCTGGTCGGGGTAGACGCCGACGCCCTCGACCATGTCGCCGGCGATGAGGAGGTACTCGATGCGTTCGGCTTCGGGCGTGTGGAGCCAGTCGGTAAAGCGGTGCCAGGCGTCGGCCATGAACTCCTGTGAGCCGACGTGGACGTCGCTGATGAGGGCGGCCTGGACGTGGCGGTCGGCCGTCGAGGGTTCGTAGGTCCGGGGAATATCCGGGAAATAGAGGTCGTCGACGAACATGATGGAGCCGTCATCCGAGAGGGTCCCGTCGACGGCGATGACCTCGTCACAGAGCAGTTCGTCGACGAGGCCGGCGATGTTCTTGTCCTTCATCACGAGACAGGGGTAGACGCCGGTGGTGTCCTCCAGTTCGATGAGCCAGTGGCCGGAGGCCGTCGACCGGATGTCCGAGACCATCCCGACCATGCCGGCGTCGCCGCCGCCCGGACTGGCCTCCAGTTGGGAGGCGTTGCGGTGGTTGACCCGACCACGGAGTTTTCCGGCGAGGCGCTCGTAGCGGTCCCGGAACGTCGCCACGAAGTCCTCGTACTCGCCGGTCCCGGTCGAGTGTCCGGTCATGTCGTTGGCGATATCGAGGTCGCGCTTCGAGGGGTCGACGTCCCGCCCGCTCGAAGACCCCTTCGTTTCGACTGGAGCTGATACCCCTCCATCCCCTGATTCGGTCGCCGTAGTTCCAGTTGAAGTAGAGGGGTCTGTATCCGATGAAGAGTCGGCGACTGCGCCGCCGTCTCCCCCCGCTTCGGCTGCCGCGGCCGTCGCGGGTTCGTCCTCGGAAATCGGGTCTCGGCGGCCGCGCGGTTCGCCGTCGAGGGCGTCCTTGACGTCGGCCGCGGTGAGTTTCAGGGCGTCGTCGGGCGTCGCCTCGACGGCGAGCAACAGGGCCTGTTCGGGGCTGTCGGCGCTTGCGAGGAGCGTAATCGCTTCGCGGTCGGCGGTGTAGCCGTGGCTCGCGAGTTGTTGAGCGATGCGGGCGGGCTCCTCCTGAGGCACGTCGAAGACGTTGCCGGCGGCGGCCAAAAGCATAGCGGACCCAGAACGTTCAAACCCGCAGCGGCGTTACCACGGTGCAATGACGGATTCAGAGGACGGTGACCGTCGCGGTGACGGGCCGTCCGACGTGTCGGGGACCGACGCCACCGACGGGACGGAAGATTCCTTGGGGCCATCGGAAGCCCGAACACAGGACACCGAAGGCGGTCCCTCGGGCGTCGTCGACTGGCTCAAGTGGTTCTGGACGACCGACCGTGGCTGGGTCATCTACCTTCGGGACGTGACCACGAGCGTCACCGCGGTTCTCGTCATCGGCCTGCTGCTGTTCGCCATCAGTGGTATCTGGCCGCCGATGGTCGCCATCGAGTCGGGAAGCATGGAACCGCACATGGAGCGCGGCGACCTGGTCTTCGTCGTCGACGACGACCGCTTCGTCCCCGATAACGCGCCGGTCCACGAGGGCCAGTCGACCGGTGTCCTGCCCGCTGACCGGGCCGCAGGAACCGGTTATCGGAAGTTCGGGGGCTACGGCGACGTCATCGTCTTCCAGCGGGACGGGAGGCGCGATTTGACGCCGGTCATCCACCGGGCGATGCTGTGGGTCGAGGACGGCGAGAACTGGTATGACCGTGCGGACCCCGCCTACATGGGCAGCGCCTCGAACTGCGAGCAACTGACCCACTGCCCGGCGCCGCATGCGGGCTTCATCACCCTCGGCGACGCCAACCCGGCCTACGACCAGCACCGCGGCCGGGGGCAGTCGCTGTCCGCGCCGGTCAAACCCGAATGGGTCATCGGCACTGCCGAACTGAAAGTGCCCTACCTCGGGCAGGTCCGCCTGTTCTTCTCGAGGCTGTCGATGGCCTCGGAACCGGCCGGACAGGCCGCCGCTGAGGGCCCTGCCGTGACGGGCGCTGAAAACGCGACGGCCGCGGCTCCCGACTCGCCGAACGCCACCGCGACCGCCGGCCACACCCGGCCAGCGATTTAAAAGACGCTGCCGCGACCGCCGCTCGTTTTACTCGTCGTCGTCGCGCTTCCGCTTGACGGGCACGACGACCGTCTGGACGATGTCGCCGTCCTCGATATCGAGGGCCTCCCGTTCGGCGTCCGGGATGGAGATGCGGCCGCCGCTCTGGACGCGGGTTTTGAACGTCGCCATCTGGCTCATGGTGCCCAACTGCTCGGAGAGGTTCCCGAGGTCCGGCGTCGCGCTCGTCGTGGCGCCGGTCGCGCCGGTGAGCAACTGCTGGAGCGCCTGCTGCTGCTGTTTGGTAGCCTGTTCGGACGCCTGCTGAACCGCCTTCAGCAGGTTTGGCGGGCTCATGATGCTCTGGTCATCGTCGTCGTTATCGGTCATCTGATGTTCGAAGCGTCGCTTTTCCGGCCAATAAGGGTTCCGGGAGATACCACCAGAGGGCAGCGAGTGGTGTTGGATTCCTGTCGTTCGGCACCACGGTTTAGGGAGGGGGCCCCGTAGGCGATGCCATGCCAGAAATCGACCCCGGCGCGGACCTGCCGGACTGGGACGTAGACATCGACATCGAGGGCACCGACGACGCCCCCCTTGCGGTCGGCGACAGCATCCGATTCGCGAAGACGCTCTCGGACGACGATATCGAGCGGTTCGCGCTCGCCTCCGGCGATACCAACCCACTGCACCTCGACGACGAGGTGGCCGGCGAAACCCGATTCGGCGGCCGCATCGCCCACGGCATCCTCACTGCGGGCCTCATCAGTTCCGCCGTCGCTCGCCTGCCGGGGACCGCCGTCTACCTCTCACAGGACCTGGAGTTCCGCGCGCCGGTTCGACCGGACGACCGCGTGACCGCCGAAATCGAGGTCGTCGAAGCCCTTGGCAACGACCGCTATCGCTTCGAGACGACCGCCGAAACCGCCGACGATACGGTCATCCGCGGCGAGGCGACCGTCCTGATTGAGTAGTCACGGACGCTCGTCGGTGATGTCCTCGGTCGCCTCCGATTCGTCCTCGCGGTCGACGTCCTCGACCGATTCGGCGCCCTCGTAGACGCCTTCCGGCGCTTCCTCGGTTTCCTCCGGAATCGCCTCCGGGTCGTTTCGGGGTTCGGTCCCGACCGGTGACTCCTCGCCGGCCGCCAGTCGGTCCTCCGTGGACCCGAGGTTGCCTGCCTCATCCGGTTCGAGGTCGCGTTCGAGGTTGAACTCGCCGGGGTTGATGGCCTTGCCCGTCACCTCGCCGATGACGGCTTCCTTGGCCTCCCGCGGGGTGTCGAACTCCTGGTCTGTCAACCGGTCGAAGACGTCGCCCAGCGCCTCCGTTTCGTTGGGCAGTTCGACGGTCGTCTCGCCGTAACGGGCCGACAGTTCCTCCCGGCGGACCGGATAGGACTCCTCGTCGAGGTGCGGATTCACCTCTCGCAGGATGTTCTCGACGATTTCCGCGCGCTCGCGCTGTCCTTCACGCGCCGTTCGCTGTGGGTCACCCTCGTCGGTCATATGTTGGCCAGTAATCACTAATTCGGACGGCCGACTCAAAAGCGTAGGGGGCAGGTACGGACGTGAACGACCCTGCTACCGTTCGACGACCAACAGCGCGACCCGTTCGCGGACCAGCGCTCCGATATCCTGCTCGGTCGCCTCCAGTTCCGCGGCGCCGATATCGTAGAACTCCCGGACGGCCGCTTCGTCATAGTCGCCGAGCGTCGCCGTCGAGTCGAGCAGGTCCTCGACGGCCGCCGCCGCGGCGTCCTCGTCGCCGTCGCCATCGACCAGCACCACGGCCTCGGTTTCGCCCTCGCCGATGCCGAGCTCCAGCGCGCGCTGAATCTGCCGTCGCCCGGCCGCATACAGCATGATTTCGACGCCTCGGTCGCGGGCGATGCCCTCGCCGCGCTCGCGTTCGCGGTCGGCCAACTCGACTGCCCGCTCCAGATGCCGACTGGAGACGATATACCGCGAATCGAACGCCTGCACAGTCACGCCGTACTGCTCCCCGATTCCGTCCAGTGTCGCGACGAGCGTCTCGATGTCGGGAAACGCTTCGTCGCCGATTTCGACGGTGCCTTCGACCAGTTCCATCAGAAATCACCCAGACTTGCCTGCCCCTCGCCATCGTCGGCCGCTTCCTCGTCGGCGTCGTCGGGCGTCGCTGCCGCGTCCGGCGTCACGCCGTCCATCTCTGGATTCTGGTGGCCGGCCGCTTCCAGCACGTTCTCGGCGGTCTTCTCGCGGCCTTTCAGCGCCCCGAGAACGACCGACTTGTCGGCTTCCCGGAGGTCCGCCCGTGTCTCGATGCCGGCATCGAAGAGCCGACGGGCGCGCTTGCGGCCGACGCCGCGAACCCCCGCGAGGTCGATGAGTTCCTCGCCGACGCCGTGCTGGACGCGCTTGCGGGCCTCTCGGACGGCCGGCACCGTTTCGAGGCCGAGTTCGCTCGCCAGCGATTCGGCGGCGCCGAGCAGCCATTCGGCGGTGTCGACCTTCCCGCGGATGTCGCCCGGCCCGACGCCGTAGCGTTCGGCGATTTCGTCCTCGTCGACCTCGCCGGCCCAGTCTTCGAGCATTCGGGCGGTCTTGAGCGCCGACAGCCAGTCGTCGAAGCGGCCCTCCTCGAACTCGCTGGGCATCTCGCCGCAGAACTCCGATTCCCGTTCGTAGGCCAGCATCGTGTACTCCTCGCGGTCGCCCGACCGGAGGTAGAGTTCGTACATGTCCGGGGTTCGGGAGACGAGGTGATAGAGGCCGAGCGCCGTCGGGTCCGAGGCGTCCTTCAGACCGTCGAGAACCGTCGCAGCGCTCATCGGGTCCAGATAGAGCCGTGAGACGGTGTGGCCGAGGTTGGTCGCCTCGATGCGGTCGCCGTCCGCTCGCGGCTCCGCCGCTCGCTCATCCCGTTGGGCGTCCCGCCCAACGCCCTCGATGAAGTCGTTCCGCTCCAGATACTCCAGCGTCGAGTCGACGATACGCTCCAGTTCGGCGTCCTCCTGTCCGTACTGGGTGGCATACAGCGTCTCGTCGAGGAATTCCAGCAGGGCCTCCCGCGAGTCGGCGAAGCCGCTGGCGACGGTCGCCAGCAGGTGGGTCCGCATCGACGGCTCCCGGGCCAGTTTCGAGTCGACCGGTTCCGGGTCCGCCCAGACGTAGCGGTCCAGCAGTTCGTCGAGTTCGTCGTGGCTGTTCGCGAGCAGCAGCGCCTCACCGTAGGGGTCCCGACCCGGGCGGCCGGCGCGACCCATCATCTGGTGAACCTCCAGCACCGAGAGGGGTTGCATGCCGCCGGCTTCCCCGGAATACCGCCGCCAGTCGCGGACGACGACGCGGCGGGAGGGTGTGTTCACCCCGGCCGCCAGCGTCGGCGTCGCACAGACGCACTTGATGAGGCGTTCGCGGAAGGCGTCCTCGACGATGGAGCGGTGTTCGGAAGCGCAGCCGGCGTGGTGGAAGGCGGCGCCCTTCTCGACGCAGTCGGCGAGGTCCTCGCTCGTCTCGGTGTCGGAGACGCCGCGCAACTCCTCGGCCAACTCGGCGAGCCGTTCCCGTTCCTCGGGTTCGAGGTGGTCGCGCGTGGTGTTGGCCAGCCGTTTCGCCGCACCTTCGGCGTTCCTGCGGGAGTTGACGAACACCAGCGTCGACCCTTCGTCCGCGAGCGTATCCCGGACGATGGCGGCGGTCGGCTTCTCGCTGGATTTGACCCTGAGTTCCTGCTGAGAGCCGTCGCCGAAATGTAGCGCCTGCCCGTAGTGGACGCCCTTCTTGAGTTCGATGGGGCGCCAGTCCGAGTCGACGAGGTCGGCATCGAGCCACTCGGCCATTTCGTCGGCGTTGCCGACCGTCGCCGACAGCGCGACGACCTGCAGGTTCGGGTTCACGCGGCGGAGTTTCGCCAGCGTGACCTCCAGCGTCGGGCCGCGCTGGGGGTCGTCGACGAGGTGGACCTCGTCGCTGACGACACAGTCGAGGTCGTCGATCCACGGCGCGCCGTTCCGGACCAGCGAGTCGACCTTCTCGCTGGTGGCGACGATGATGTCCTTCTCGGCGAGCCATTCGCCGGTGTCCTCGTAGTTGCCGGTCGAGACGCCGATTTCGACGCCGAACTCCTCGAAGGCGGAGAACTCCTCGCGCTTCTCGCTTGCGAGCGCGCGCAGGGGTACGATGTAGAGCGCCTTGCCGCCGCGCTGTACGGCCGACAGCATCGCCAACTGGGCGATGAGGGTCTTGCCGCTGGCGGTCGGAATCGAGGCGACGAGACTGTCGCCCTCGGTGACGCCCGCCTCGACGGCTTCGGCCTGCGGCGGGTACAGCGACTCGATGCCCTCCTCGCGGAGGTGGTCGGCGAACCACTGGGGCACGCCGGAAACGTCGGCAACGTCCATTACCGTGGTCTTGTGCGCCACCGCTTTTAAATAACGTGCTCAGACCACGCCGCGGACGAGCGACCCCCACACCGGCAGCACCAGCGCCGCGCCGATGGCCACGTAGGCCGGCGGCGTCAGCGTGAGGAACTCGCCGACGCCCATCGTCGGACTCGCGAGGGCGTTGAGCGCCAGCACGGCGATGCCGACAACGAGGCCGGCGACGACCGCTCGCGGTAGCGTCCGACTCACCAGCCCCACGAGCGCGCCGGCGACGAACAGGCCGAGCCAGTGGACCCACGCCGCGCCGAGTCCGATGATGGCGAGGACGACGAGGGCCGTGTACCGCTTTCGTGGCTCGGTCCGCACCGTCGTCAGGAAGGCAGGTCGGAGGGGGTCGTCGTCGGGCCTCTCCTCAGTAACCGCTTCCTCACTCATTCTCCGTCACCTCCGAACTCGATGGTATCGTCGCTGTCGGGCGTCTCGAAAGCCATTGCCTTGTACTCGCCGTCAGCCCACATCTCGAGTTGGTCGTCGTAATGTTCCGAGAAGACCGACCCGCTCTGGCCGCCGGGGAGTATCGACCGCGAAGGCTCGCCGACCGACGAAATCTGTCGCCAACTGCTACCGGCCGAGAGGCCATCACGAGTGTTAAAGAGGGTGAATGCGCTGCCGTCGGTCGGATAGCGCGGGTAGTTCAGCGACGGGACCTGCCCGCTGAACTGGTGGTCGATGGTCGTCCGGTGGTAGTCGCCGTAGACCGACCAGCCCTCGGCGTCGATGTTCTCGACGGCGGTTTCCATCGCCTCGGCGATGACGGCCGCGCGGTCGCCGTCGAAGAAGTCGTCGTCGGGCGGCAGTTCGGTGAGCACCCACTCCTGTGGCCACCAGCCGTCGTCGAGGCCCAGTTCCTCGAAATCGTCGCCCCACGTCGCCCCCTGGAAGGCCTCGTAGAAGTGATGGAAGACGAGGGCGGCGGCCGAATCCCGGTCCATGCGGTAGTCCCACTCCGCGAGGGCATCGAGCCACGGGTCGGCAGCGTCATCGATTTGGTCGCGAACGTCGAGAATCGCGGGAACCAGTTTCCGCGCCCGGATATCGAGGGTATCCCGCTGGACCGACGCCATGAACTCGCTATCGACTGGCTCGCCGCTTTCGATGCGGTCGTCGAGCCGTTCGTAGACGCGCATTCCGCGGAACCCGGAGGCGTACTCGAAGCCGATGGGATACGTCGGGTCGTCGACGATGCGCTGGTTGGCGGTGCCGATGTAATCGGGGTCGACCACGCCGGGTTTCTCCTCGAAGGGGATGAACTCCCCACCCGCCCAGTCGCTCTGGCCGAACGGCTCGAAGCCGTCCCATTCGCCTTCACCGGCCGACCCGTCGAAGACGCGGTTGCCGTCGATGATCTCGCCGTCCTGCCGGCGAATCGGAATCTTGCCAGTCACCTTGTAGTAAATCTGCTCGTCGTCGACGTAGAGGGCGTTCTGGGTCGGGACGTCCATTTTCTGTAGGGCCTCGCGGTAGTCGTCGACGCCCTCCGTCTTGCTGAACTCGTAGATGGCCTCGGATTCGCGGGTGCCGGACATGCCGGTCCAGGCGACACCGACGTGCCGGGTCTCGCCGTCGATTTCGCGGTCGATGAAGGCGCCGTGGACCGTCTTGCGGACCTCGATTTCGCGGTCTTCGCCGCCCGATACTTCGATGGTCCGGGTTTCGGTCTCGAAGTCGCGCCACTCGCCGTCGTAGCGGTACTGGTCGCCGTCGGTCTCGTAGGTGTAGTGGTCGACGACGTCGGCGCCGGTGTTGGTGAAGCCCCACGCTCCGTGCTGGTTCTCGCCGACGATGACGAAGGGGATGCCCGGGAAGCCAGCGCCCCGGACGTCGACGTCCTCGTTTGCGACCGTAATCCGCTGTTCGTACCAGACGGGCGGTACCATGAGCGTCAGATGGGGGTCGTAGGCGAGGATGGGCGACCCGCTTTCGGTGTGGTCGCCGCCGACCGCCCAGTGGTTCGACCCCCACCACGCCGGCGGTTCGTGGGCGGCCAGCCAGTCGACCAGCGACGCGTCGACCCGCTCGGCGGCCGGACTCGCCGGAAAGCCGTCGACGCCCTGTACCTCGCCGCTGGTCCCCTCGCGGATGATGGGCGCGTCGTGGTCGAACGGTTGCTCGTAGAGGCGACGGTAGTCGGCGGTATCAAGTCGGTCGCGCAGGACCGCCCGCCGGAGCGTCTCGAAACTGCCCGTCAGCCCCCACGATATCTGCGTGCCCACCAGCAGGCTATCGCCGACGGTCCACTCGTCGATGTCGTAGCCCGCCAGCGTCGACTCCAGCGGTTCGGGCCCGGTCTCGATGTAGGCGTTGACGCCGTCGGCGTAGGCCTCGGTCACGGCCTCGACGCGGGTTCCCGCCAGTGCGTCCCGCGAGGCTTCGGCGGCGCCTCGGAAATCCATCTTCGCGTGGAAGATATCGGATTCGACGGTCTGTTCGCCCACCGCGGCCGAGAGCCGGCCGTCCATCAGGCGCCGAATCAGGTCCATCCCGAAGAGTCGGTCGGCGGCCTGTGCGTAGCCCACCGCGAAGTAGGCCGCTTTCTCGCTGTCGGCCTCGACGTGGGGGATGTGGTAGTCGTCGTAGGTGACCGTCGCCTCGCCGTACTGGCTGGCGACGGTATCGGGTACCTCCCCGCGCGTGCTCTCCCACGTTCGACCGCTCAGGGGAGCGAAGGAATCGAGCAACCCACCTGCCGGCGATAGCGCGGCCGCCCCGACGCCCCCGCCCAGTAGCGCGCCGAGAAACGCGCGGCGCGTGGTGTCGTCTGGCATACGGGAAGACACCACTGTATATATAAAAATGGTTGCGCTGCCGTCGATGGACGGGTATTAAAATACGGTCGTGCCTCCCACACGCCTTTTGCGGTGTCCGCCCAAGCGTCGGTATGCGAGTTCGCTACGACCGGGATACCTGTATCGGGATGTTCCAGTGTGTCGCCGAATGGGACGCCTTCACGGAAGACGAGGACGCGGGCAAGGCCGTCCTCGAGGACAGCGAGGAAGTCGAGGACGGCATCTTCGAACGGGAGGTCCCGGAGGACGCCGAACTCGACGCCAAGTTCGCCGCCCGTGCGTGTCCCGTCGATGCCATCGAAATCTACGAGGACGGCGAACAGGTCGTCTGAGCCGCCCGATTGCATGGCCGGCGGTGGACCGCTCCCGAACGCTTATAAGGAGTCGTGTAGAGGTTTCCACGTGAGGGAGTACCATGAACAGTCGCTCGACCGGCCGCGACCGACAGCGGCTCTGTGAGTGGGCATCGCTCATCGGTGACGACCTACCGGACGAGTACGGGCCCTGCGGCCCCGAAAAAGACGGCTAACGCCGCTTAGGAGATTTTGTCGTACTGGTCGGAGAGTTTCTCGGCAGCCTCGTCCATCAGTTCCTCTTCGTAGTCGTCGAGGTCCCACTCGACGACCTCTTCGATGCCGTTCGCGCCGAGTTTGACCGGCACGCCGAAGGCGGTGTCCTCGTAGCCGTATTCGCCGTCCAGCACGAGCGACCCGGGCAGCACCTCGCCGGTGTCGTTGAGCACGGCCTCGACCATGTGGGCGACGCCCGTCGCGGGGCCCCACTGGGTCGCGCCCTTGCGCTCGATGACGTCCATCGCGGACTCCTGCAGGTCGCCGAGAATCTCCTCCTTTTCGTCCTCGGAAAAGGAGAGGTCCTGACCGTCGACGCGGACCTTCGAGAAGGCGGGCACCTGTGCGTCGCCGTGCTCGCCGAGAATGGTCGCGTCGACGTTCTTGACGGGCACGTCGAAGCGTTCCGAGAGGACGTAGCGGAACCGCGCCGAATCGAGGCGGCCGCCAAAGCCGATGACCTTGTGGCGGTCGCGGTCGCCCGACTCGTAGAGGTGGCGGTTCAGCAGGTCGACCGGGTTCGAGGTCGTAATCGAGACGTAATCGTCGTTGTGCTCGTCGAGCGAGGCGCCGATGTCCTCCATGATGGGCGCGTTGTCGCCCGCGAGGTCGATGCGGGTCTGGCCCGGCTGGCGCGGAATGCCCGCGGTGATGACGACGACGTCCGACCCGGCGGTGTCCTCGTAGTCGCCCTGCACGACGGTCGTGTTGGAGTCGTAGGCGATGCCGTGGTTGGTGTCGGCGGCTTGCCCGATGGTGGTCTCCCGCTGGTCCGGAATGTCGACGAACACGAGTTCGTCGACGATATCGCGCAGCGCGAGGTTGTACCCCGCAGCCGCACCGACGGTCCCCGCCGCACCGATGACGCTAACCTTTGTCATAGTCGTTCGAAAGAGGCGGTGCGAGCCGATTAACTCTTGTCTTTTCGCCGTCCGAAGGCCGGCGTACCACCGCGCTACCGGCCGAATCTGCCGGCTCATGCCGTCGCGTCGAACCGGAAAACGACAGCAGGGGTAGCCGCCTCCGATACGCCTTTGCATCGACCGGTCGGACGGCCGATAGTGACAGCACGCGGACTTCGCCGGCTGTGGACCGACCCCGAGACCCGCCGTTGGCTCGCCTTCTTCGCGCTTGCGGCGACCTACGCGCTGGTATCGGTCTACCGGCTCTCGACGGCCGTCCTCGCGGACGAACTCACCCGCGCCTTCGACGTGACGGGCACACAGCTCGGCACGCTCCATGCCTCCTTCTTCTACGTCTACGCGGCGATGCAACTCCCGGCGGGGGTCTTCGCGGACCGCCTCGGCGCGCGCCGGACGGTCACCGGCGGCACCCTCGTCATGAGCCTCGGCGGTATCGTCTTCGCTGCCGCCGACAGTTACGCGCTGGCCTTCGCCGGGCGCGCGCTCGTCGGGTTCGGCGGGAGCGTCCTCTTCATCGCCATCCTCCGCTTCTGTGCCAACTGGTTCCGCCCGACCGAGTTCGCCCGCATGAGCGGCTTCACCCTCGCGGTCTCGGGCTTCGGTGGCGTATTGGCGACGACGCCGCTGGCGCTCGCGGTCTCCGCGTTCGGCTGGCGGCCGACCCTGACCGGGATGGCCGCCGTCGGCGTCGGCCTCGCGACGACGGCCTACCTCGTCGCCCGGGATACGCCATCCGACGCCGGG
Organism: Natronomonas halophila; assembly: GCF_013391085.1. Taxonomy (NCBI): domain Archaea; kingdom Methanobacteriati; phylum Methanobacteriota; class Halobacteria; order Halobacteriales; family Natronomonadaceae; genus Natronomonas; species Natronomonas halophila. The sequence continues at coordinate 1,655,252 of NZ_CP058334.1, forward strand.
TTCGAGCCGATGGCCGGCCCCGAACCGCCCGGCGCACCCTCGCTGCGGGCCATCGTCTCGAACGCTCGAACGGTGCTCGCCGAGCGCGAAACGTGGCTCTGCGGGGCCATCCTCTTCGCCGGCACCGGCGTCAACATCACCGTCGTCGGCCTGTGGGGCATCCCCTATCTCGTCCAGACGTACGGGCTTTCGGTGACGGCGGCCTCGACGTACACGCTACTCGGCAGCGCCGGCCTGCTGGTCGGCCCGCCGACGGTCGGCGCCGTTTCGGACCGTCTCGCGGGCGCTGCCGACGGCACCGCGAGCACGGCCGCCCGAACGCGGCTCATCGTCATCGGGATGGCCATCTACACCGCAGCCTTCGCCACCCTCGCGATTACCGGCGCACCGCCCCGAATCGTCGTCGCGGCCGTCTTCTTCGCTTCGGGCGCCCTCGCCGGCGCGTACGCGCTGACCTACGCCGTCGTCAAGGAGCGCCACGAGGCCGCGGCCTCCGGCGTCTCGACGGGGACCATCAACACGATGGCCTTCACCGGCGCGGCCATCCTCCCGACACTGATGGGCTATGCGCTGGACGCCTACTGGACCGGCGAGACCATCGGCGGCGCCCGCGTCTACTCGGAGTTCGGCTATCAGGTGGCCTTCGGCCTCGCGGCAACCGTGGCATCGCTCGCGTTGCTGTCGTCGATTCTGCTGCATCGCAGAACGGTCGCACGCGCCTGAAAGCAAAAACCGTCCTCAGGGGCGCCGCAGGGCGTATTTACCAAGCACGGTCTCGCCGTCGTGATACCGGACTGGTTCCTCGATGAGTACGCGCCGGTCGCCCTCGATGGCGGCCGCGGTGACGACGCCCTCGTAGTCTCCTGACTCGACGCGGCCATCGGCCACGTCAAGCGCGTGCCAGCCGTGGACCGACGGGTCACGGTCACGGAAATGCTGGGCGACCGGGACCAACAACCGGTCGCCGTCCGTCGCGATCTCGTGAGAGAAACCACCGATATCGGCTCGCCAGCGCCATTCGCCGTCGAGCGTGTAGCCGAAAGCCGACTGCTCGTTCGGGTGTCGCTCGTCGGTTTCGCGGCCCTCCTCGGGGAAACTGTTACCGGTCTGGAAGCAGACGCCCGATTCGGTTGCATAGACGTGGTTCGGGTAAGCGTAGACCTCGTCGCCCTCCGAGAGCGGGGTCCCGAGGTCGACACGCCAGTCGACGGCGCCGTCTGTAAGTCGGTAGCCGCGGTAGTCGGCGTGACTCGTGATGAAGAGGCTCCCGTCGGCCGCCGAAACGTCACCGACGCGACGGAGCATATCCTCGCTGTCGCCTTCGGGGTCCCACGTCCAGCGTTCCGAACCGTTGCCATCGAGGACAACGAGGCCATCGTCGTGGGAGCCGGGACAGCGGTTGTAGGCGACGGCGACGCCGTCGTCGAAGGAATCTAGGGAGATGGGCGAAGCATCGGCGTCATAGCGCCAGCGGACACTTCCGTCGGGTGCGAGCGCGTAGATTGCGCTCTCGAAGTGCCGACCACCATCTTGCCGCTCGTAGCGTCGGGCGGCAACGTAGGCGGTATCGCCCGCAACCGCGGCGTTGACGACCATCGGGAGAAAAAAGCGCGTCTCCTTGCTCGGGTCGCCGATGACGTCGGCGGCGTCGTGTCGCCACCGCTCCTCGCCGTTGCTTATAAACCGAATTGCACCGCGCGCGGAGCGTTCACCGACCAGCACGCCATCGGCGAAAGGGACGTGCGTGATGGCGCTGCCCTCGCCGTCGAGGTGCCAGCGCTCGCGCCCTTTTGAATCGAACGCGCGGATTGACCCGTCGTCGAGGCCGACGACCGGTCCCTCGTCGGTCAATGCGAGCCCCGAGCGACGGCCTGCTTGCCGGGAGCCACAGGGGTCGACCTCGCCCAGCGAGAGTCGGGTCGCGGTCTTACTCATCCGCGGGGAAGACCTCGTGGAGCGTGTGGTGGGCCTCGCCGAGGTCATCGAGGAACGCCTCGCCCTGCGAGAGCAGGCGGTCGAGGGTGGCCTCGGCATCCCGAACCGCGACGAGGCGGCCCCGGAGATAGTCGTAGTCGGCGGCCTCCGGGTCGGCCGCCGCGACCTCCTCTTCGAGTTCGACGAGCGCGGTGTCGAGGTGTCGCTTGCAGTCCGCGAGCGTCTCGGCTTCGGCGAGGGCCTCGATGTGCGGTTCGGGATTTTCGCCCAACTCATCGCGGGCGTGTTTCTTCGCGGCATCGTCGCTGAGGCCGAGGCTGTTCATCAGGCCGAGTCGGAGCGCTTCGATTTCGTGGCAGGTCATGGTGGGTCAGAGGGTCTGGTCGACAAGGTCGGAGACGATGCGGTCGCGTTCCAGCGACGAGGCGATGCGGTCGCTGTCCTCGGGCGCGACGGAACCGTACCAGACGCCGTCAGGGTAGACGGCGACGTTCGGCCCCTCGCCACAGCGGTCGAGACACGACGAACGGGTAATCTGGACGTCGAGGTCGCGGTCCCGGGCGGCCTGCCGCAGGCGTTCCAGCACCGTCGCCGCGCCCTGTCCCGCGCAGGTGCGGTTCGTACAGACCGCGACGTGTTTGTCGGGTGCGTCGTGGACGTGGGGCTCGTCGTCCACGTCGGAGCGGTCGGCGTGGGCCGCCTGATGGGTCATCGCGCGCAACATCGCGCGGGCGCCGCCCGAGTCCTCCTCGAAGCCGTTCATCTCGACCTTGTACTTGCAGGTGTCGCAGGACATCGAGACGTCGCCGGCGCGGGCCTTCTCGAAGCGGTCCGCCAGCACTTCCAGCAGGCGCTCGTTGGCCCCGAGGGGTTCGCCCGAATCGGCGTCGACGTAGGGGTAATCGGCGTCGAACTCCTCGGTCCGGTCGTGGACCCGCTGGGTCAGGACGCCGTCGCCGAGCATGTACGGCAGGACGACGACAGCGTCGGGCCGGCGCTTGGCGACGGTGTGGAGTTGGTCTTCGAGCAGCGGTTCGGTGACGCCGATGAAGGCCGCTTCCACGTCGGTGAACTCTCGGCCCTCGTAGAGCAGGCGCGCGAGTTTGTGCACGTCGGCGTTCGAGTCGGGGTCCGACGACCCGCGGGCACAGAGGACGACCATCACGTCGTCGTCCTCGCGGTCGACGCCCAGTCGTTTCTCGACGGCCGCGGCGCGGTCATCTAGCAGTTCGACGAGTTCGGGGTGAACGCCGAGGTGCTTCCCGTTGTGGATCGAGACATCGTAATCGCCGCGGGCCTGCTGGACGATGAGCGGGATGTCCGCTTTGACGTGGCTGGCGGCGAACAGCGACAGCGGCAGGAGTGTCACGTCCGAGACGGTCGGCGCCAGCGAGCCGATGGCCGCCTCGATGGAGGGTTCGGCGAGTTCTAGAAAGCCGGCGTCGACCGGCAGGCCGAGACGGCCCTCCAGGTCGGCGGCCAACTCCCGGACCTGGTCGTTGGATTTCTCCCGTCGGGAGCCGTGTCCGGCGAGTACGACGGCCTCGGCGTCGAGCATCAGTAGGCCTCCGCCTGCTCGATGCTCTTTTTCAGTTTCCGGCGGCGACTCGGCGCGAACAGTCCCGTCTCCTCGCTGCCTTCGTAGAGCCACTCACCGACAGCGGGCGCGGCCGCGTCGTCGATGCCGAACCAGTAGCCGCCTGACGACGTCTCCGAGAGGTCGCCGTAAGGCGTCTCGACCGGCAGGTCATCGAGCAGGCGCTGGATTTCCGTCAGTAGCGCCTCGTCCTCGTGGACGAAGGAGATGCCGACCGTACCGTCGGAGGACTTGAAGCAGACCGTCCCACAGCCCTCCAGCAAGCCGCGGAGCAATTGTCGGTCGTGGCCGGCGAGCGTATCGAGCCGATAGCCGCCGGAATCGCCCTCGAAGGGGAGGCCGAGCGCGGCCGCCGCCCGGTCGCCGACTGACCCGTGGGCCTGCACCGTGTAGCTGTCCTCGCTTCGGGTGATGGTCGTGTCGTGGGCGTACTCCCGCTCGATGATGCGGTGGTCGACGGTGTCGGCGCCCGCGACGGCGGCGAGGCGCTCGGCGGCCGTCTCGTCGTTCGTTCGGACGGTTACGCCCTCGCTTGTCACCTCGCCGTCGCCGATGGCGCGGCCCCAGAAGTAGGCGGTCTCGGGGTGGGCATCCAGCAGGTTCCTCGGGGTGCCGATTTCGATGCTCACGCGTCGCTCACCTCGATAGCGTCCACCGGACACGCTGCTGCGGCCTGCTCGGCGTCCTCTCGCTTCTCGTCGTCGAAGGTGGCAACCAACTCACCGTCGCCTCGGTCGCTATCCGGCAGCGTCACGAGGCCGTCGTCGGCCTCCGCAAAGCGGCCGTCGCGGACGAGACAGGCGAAGATGCCGTCACACGCCTCCAAGTCGACTGAAACGCGGTATTCGGACATGGTCAGTAGTCGTATTTGGTCTCGTAGCCACGGGGGGTGACCATCCGGTCGTCCCAGACGTAGGTGTCCTCGTTGCCGACGATGATGGTCGTCGTCATGTCGATGATGTCCTCCTCGCCGAGTTCGGGGAGCGTGCCGAGGTCCGTGATATGCGTGGCCTCGTCGTCGCGGGAGGCGCCGTGGACGATGCCGACCGGTGTATCCTCGTCGCGGTGTTCCAGCAGGATTTCACAGCAGCGCTGGAAGTTCTCCCGGCGCTTGCGGCTCCAGGGGTTGTAGATGGCGACGGTGAACCCTTCGGGTGCGATGGCATGGAGGCGCGATTCGATTTCCTCCATCGGCGTCAGATGGTCCGACAACGACACCGAGACTGTGTCGTTGACCAGCGGTGCGCCGAGACGCGCACCGCAGGACTGGGCGGCCGGGACGCCCGGTACGACCTCGAAGTCCACCGCTGAGGCGGTCTCGCCCTTGGATTCCAGAATCTCCAGGGCAAGGCCCGCCAGCGCGTAGACGTTCGGGTCGCCGGAGCCGACGATAGCGACGTCGTTGCCCGCCAGCGCGCGGTCGATGGCCTCTTCGGTCCGGGAGACCTCGCCGCACATCGGCGTCGAGTAGATGTCGTCGGCCTCGTCGGTAATCTCGTCGGGCACGAGGTCGATGTAGGTCGTGTAGCCGACGATGTGTTCCGCGTCGGCCAGCGCCTTCTTCGCGCGAGTGGTCATGCCCTCCGGCTGGCCGGGCCCGAGGCCGACCGCGATGAGGCGGCCGGGGTCGGCGTCGAAGTCGTCGACGGTGGCGCCGACTTCCTCCTCGTCGTCCGACGACGAGGCGCCGCACTTCGAGGAAGACGACGAGTCGCTGGAGGCTCCGCACTTGCTCTCGCTGGATTCGTCAGTCGTGCTGGCGCCGCACTTCGAACTGCTCGTGTCCGTGCTTGTTTCGGCCTCAGTTTTTGAAGCACTCGCTCCGCATTTCGATTCCGTACTGGTATCGGAACTCGAAGCACCACACTTCGATTCCGTACTCGATGCCTCTGCCGTCTCCGTGGTGTTGTCCGTGCTCATGCTCAGAAGTCCTCCACCTCGCGGCCGCCGCGCGGCGTCACGAGGTACTCGCCGTGGTCGTTGCTCCACTCGTGGGATTCGTGGGTGCCGACCAGAATCGAGGTGCCCATGCCCCCGACCTTCTCGTCGTGCTCGGTCGCCTCCCCGAGCGTCGTGATGGTGTGAGTCTCGTCCTCCAGATTGCGACCGGCCTCGCCGCGACCGGCGTCGTTGAAGATGCCGACGGGGACGTCGTCGGACCGCTCCTCGCGGATGACTTCGATGGCCTGCTCGTAGTCTCGCCAGCAGTTGTAGAGGACGATGACGAAGCCAGAGATGGCGGCGGCCCGGAGCTTCTCCGCGATTTCGTCCCAGCCGCGCCACTTGTCCGAAAGCGAAACCGTACAGAAGTCGTTCGAGAGGGGTGCGCCGAGGTTCGCCGCGCCGCCCAGTGCTGCCGTCACGCCGGGGACGATTTCGATGGGGACGTCGTAGGCTTCCTCCTCCTCGGCCATCAGGAAGATGAGGTCGGATTTTCCGTAGACGTTCGGGTCGCCGCCCGAGACGTGGGCGACGTCCTCGCCGTTCCGGACGCGTTCGAAGGCCTCTCGGGCCAACTCGATTTGCTGGCCCATTGACGACCGGACGATTTCCTGCTCGTCGCCGGTCGGGGTGGTTGCAACCCCGCCATCAGTTGCGGGCTCCGGCGGAAGTGTCCCGTCCTGTCGCAGGAACTCCTGATAGAGGTTCGAGGCGATTACGCAGTCCGCGGTCTGAATCACGTCGCGTGCGCGCTGGGTCATCGCATGCGGCAGGCCGGGGCCGATGCCGACGACGTAGAGCGTACCGTAATCCTCGGTATCGGCGTCGGTTTCGCCGCCGCTCGCGTGGCGCTCCGCTCCCCGCTCGCTCATTCCGAGACCTCCCGTTGGTCGGTCTCGCCGCTCATTTTCCCACCGCCACGGTCACGGCCTCGTCGAACCGCTCTTTCTCACGCACCAGTTCGTGTTCGCGTCCGCCAGCAATAGCGGAGGCTTCCGCGATTCCGGGCCACCCGATGAGTTCCTTCGCCCGCGAGGGGGTCGGGCCCTCGTGGTCCAGCAGGGTGTCCTTCTCGAAGTGGACGACTCCGGCGCCGATTTCTTGGGCAGCCTCTACGAGGCCCTCCTCGCCCTCCTTGCGGGTCGCCGTAGCGACGAACTCAACGTCCGAAAAGTCGAGGTCGAGGTCCTTCAGCGCGGCCTCCCAGGCGTTGAGGACCTGCTCTTTCTTGACGCCGTCGACGGTGCCGGTCCCGAGGACGACCCCCTCATCGTTGCGCTTCATGACGGTCACGTCGTCGCCCACGAGAACCGCGCGTGGGCCGTCGAGGCGTTCGACCGCGTCGATTTCGTCGTTGAGGACGGCAAGGTTCGTCGCGACGGTCGAATCGCCGTTGACGACGTGGGCATCGAGGGCTTTGGCCTTCGATTCGATGCCCTGCTTGCCGGCGGCCTCGCTGGCGGTCGTCATCGCCGGGACGGCACCCATCCGCGAGAGGTCGTGGGCGACCTGGTTCGCACCGTGGTGGCCGCCCGTGATTGGGATGGCCCAGGTGAGTTCCTCGTCGACGACGACGATGGCGGGGTCGTCCCACTTGTCGTCGAGCAATGGGGCGGTTTTCCGCATCGCGATGCCGGAGGCCATCAGGCCGACGAAGCAGTCGTACTCGCCCCAGTGTTCGGCGAAGACGTCGCCGTGGTACTCGATGATGTCGATGGCCTCGTAGTCGTCAGCCAGTTCGTCTTTGATGTCCTCGGCGACGGGCAGTTTCCGCTCGAAACTGATGATGGCGATTTCTTCTGCGACTTCGCCATCGGAGTCAGGTGTCGAGCAATGTCCGCCGCCGCTATCGCTCGTGTCGGTGTCGTTGCTGTCGGTGCTCATGTTAATCGTCACTTTCCGCAGTATTTCCGCCACGATTCGCCCAGCCGTCGTACAGGTAGGAGCGCTCGTAGCCGGCGCCCGCGGCCGCGTCGCCGATGAGGACTAGGGCGGAGGCACGGTAGCCCGCGTCCGCCAGTTTCTCGCCGATATCAGCCACCGTGCCCTCGATGACGTCCTCGTCGGGCCACGAGGCGTGATAGACCACCGTAACGGGCGTTTCGGGGTCGGCGCCTGCCTCCAGCAGGCGGTCCATCGTGTCGCTCACGGCGTGGGTGCCGAGATAGATACAGGTCGTCACGTCGCCCATCTCGACGAAGTCGGCGATATGGTCGTCCTCCGGGTCAAGGGTCTTGCCCTGCGGCCGGGTGAAAGCGACGTGGTTCGCCGTCTCGTTGAGCGTCAACTGCGTCCGCAGGGTCGCACTCGCCGCGAACGCGGAGGTAACGCCCGGTACGATGTAGGTCGGCACGTCCTCGTGTTCCAGCGCGTCCATCTGCTCTAAGGCGGCGCCGTAGATGGCTGGGTCACCCGAGTGCAGTCGGATGACCTCGCGACCCTCGTCGTAGGCGTCCCGCATCAGGGGGATCAGCTCTTCGAGGTCCTTGCCGACCGAGTTCACGAGTTCCGCGTGGTCGCAGTAGGCGTCCAGCAGTTCGCTGTTGACCAGCGACCCGGCGTGGACCACGAGGTCCGCCGATTCCAGCGCCTCCTTGCCGGCGACGGTCAGCAGGCGAGGGTCCCCCGGCCCGGCGCCGATGAAGGGGATACCCTCCTGTTCGTCGCTCGCCGTGTGTTCGTAGACGCGCTCGTCGCGCTCGTGAGCGTGTTTCTCGCGCTGTGCGTCGATGGCCGTCTGCGGGTCGGTCTCGTCAGTCATCGTAAATCTCGTCTCCAACGGATTCCGCGGTGGCGAGTTCTTCGCTCACGACACCGCCATCAACCGTCGTCTCCGTCCCGAACGCGGCCGTCGCCGGCGTCTCGCCGGTGCCCGGTTTCTCGGCGTAGGCGACGGTGTAGTAGTCCCGCTCGGTCAGTTCCTTGGGGTCGTCGGTGACGATGGACTCGTGGTTTTCCATGAACAGTCGGCGGCCGTAGGTCACGCTATAGCCCGCCTCGACCAGTCCCTCGTGGGTCGCGGGCACGTCGGTCACCTTGAACAGGACCATCCGGTCGGGACCGGTCGGCGACGCGCCGTTGTCGGCCTCCCGAAGGGCGAGTTCCGAGCCGGCGGTAATCTCGACGTCCAGCGCCGTCGCGAAAGCGGTCACCGTCGAGACGCCAGGGACGATTTCGAGGTCGACCTCCAGGTGGAACCGGTCCAGCGTCCGGCGCAGGTGGCCGAACGTCGAGTAGACGTTCGGGTCGCCCAGCGTGACGAAGGCGGCCGTTCCGTCTTTTGCGACGGGTGCGACCTCCGCGGCGGCCTCCTTCCATGCTTTCCGCAACTTCTCCTCGTCGCGGGTCATCGGGAAATCGAGGTCGCCCAACTGCTCGTCGTCGACGTATTCGGTGGCGACGGCCCGCGAGAGGCGGCCGGGGGTGTACACCTCGTCGGCGTCCTCCAGAATCCCCCGGCCGCGAACCGTAATCAGCCCGGCGTCACCGGGGCCCAATCCGACGCCGTAGAGCGTCATGCGGCCCCTCCGACGATGACGTAGACCGGGTTGTTCGAGTCGAAACTCGTCGCACCGGCGAGTTCGTAGCCCGTCGAGACCTGGACCTGGACGATTTCCTCGAAGAGGTCACGCTCGCGGAACGCTCGGACGGCGTCGCCGGCGACTTCCAGCCGCGAGACGTTCATCACGACCCGGCCGATGCCGTTCTCGGCGGCGAAATCCAGAACGTCCTCGTAGTTCCGCGACCCGCCGAGAAAGAGCGCGTCGGCGTCCTCGGGCAGGCCCTCGGGGGCTTCGCTTTCGACCAGCGTCGCGTTCTCGACGTCGTTGGCCGCGAGGTTCTTCTCGGTCGTCTCCAGCCGGTTCGGCTTCCGCTCGATGGCCGTCACGCGGCCGGCCCGGCGGGCGGCCTCGACCGTGACCGCGCCCGTACAGGAGCCGACCTCGGCGAAGTGGTCGTCGTCGTCCAGATTCAGCTTCCCGAGCGTTACCGACCGGACCTCGGGTTTCGTCGGCCCGGCCTTCGCGTTGTGTGGAAGCGCTATGCGTGCCATGGGGCCTACAACTACACCAGTGCACAAAACAATTTTGATTGTTCTAAGGAAAGTTCAGTTTACAAGTCTGAATTTCTGGTTGTTAATTTTTAAGCCCTCGTGCCGACAGGTCGATATAGTTGGATATCTAATACTATCTTAGGCCGAAGAACGTTGTGTTACCTTGGCGTATCAATCAGTATGTCGACACAGGAACGATCCCAGCACGTCCGTGTCGTCTGTGGGGACTGCTACTACTCCGAAACCGTCGAAAAGGAGGGCCAGACACCCGCGGAGAAGATAATCGAACACGGCCGGGAGACGGGCCACAAACTCACCATCGAGCAGTAATCTGTTTATAAGGCTCGCTCGATGGCGTCGGCCGTCGCCTCGCCGACACCCTCGACGCCGGCCAGTTCCTCGCGGGAGGCCGCCCGGACGCCGTCGACGCTCCCGAACCGCCGGAGGAGCCGTTTTCTCAATTCGGGGCCGACCCCCGAGACGTCGTCCAGCGGCGTCGACACCTCGTCGCGAAGCGTCTGGTGATACTGGACGGCGAAGCGATGTGATTCGTCGCGCACGCGTTGGAGGAGATGCAACGCCGGGTCGTCCTCGTCCCAATCGTGAACTCCCCCCGGCGTAATCACCAACTCCTCGTCCTTCGCCAGCGCGATGGCGGGTACGTCCCACCCGACCTCCGAGAGCGCGTCGCGGGCGGCGCCCAACTGTCCCTCGCCACCGTCGATGAGCAGCAGGTCGGGGTCCGGCCGGTCGTCCCGCCCTTCGACGGCCCGGAGCGCGCGCCAGCGGACGAGTTCGCGCATGTTGGCGTAGTCGTCGTTCGTCTCGTCGAGTTTCTTCCGCCGGTAGTCGCTCTTTTCGGGCGAGCCGTCGACGAAGGCGACGTTGCTCCCGACGACGGCCTTGCCCTGTGCGTGGCTCACGTCGAAGCCCTCGATGCGCTCGGGGCGGTCGATACGGAGTTTCCGCCCGAGCGCGGTGACGCCGTCGGCCTCGCCGGCCTTCCGGCGGGCGTTCTTAAGCGCGAGGTCGATCAGCGTCGCCTCGCGGCCGGTGCCGGGCACCCGGACGGCGACGCCTTCGGCTTCCAGCCACCGGGTGACTTCCTCGTCGCCGTGGCGTTCGGGCAACAGCAGCGCGTCGGGTAGCGTTCGGTCAGCGTAGAACTGCGGGATGAACGCCGCCAGCACGCTCGCGACGCGGTCCTCGCCCTCCGGGGCGTCGACGCGGTGGCGCTCCCGGTCGACCAGTTTCCCGTCCTCGCTGTGGAGGCGTGCGACGGTCGCGGAATCGCCCTCGACGGCCACGCCGAGGACGTCGACGCGGTCCTCCTCGCGATTGACGACGGCCTCGCCGCCGCCCTCGTGGAAGGATTCGACGGCGTCGAGCCTATCGCGGAGCGAGGCGGCGCGCTCGAAGGCCTGCTCCTGTGCGGCGGTTTCCATCTCCCGTCGGAGCGGTTCGGCCAGCGCGCCCGTCTCGCCCTCGAAAAAGCGGACGACCGATTCGACGTCTTCGAGATAGGCGTCTCGGCCGATTTCGTCGGTGCAGGGCGCGGTACACAGCCCCATCTCGTAGTCGAGGCAGGGTCGGTCGCGATTGGCGTATTTGTGGTCCGAACAGCCCCGGATGCCGTAGGTCTCGCGGAGGGCCTTGACCACCGTCTCGACCCGGCCCTTGTTCGTGAAGGGGCCGAACACCGTCGACCCGTCCTCGGGGTCGCGGGTCACCTCGATGCGCGGGAACTCGTGGTCGGTCAACTGGACGAGCGGATAGGATTTGTCGTCCTTCAGGCGGACGTTGTACCGTGGCTGGTGGCGCTTGATGAGGTTGGCCTCCAGCAACAGGGCCTGCGTCTCGGTATCGGTGACGGCGAAATCGACGCGTTCGGCGCGGTCGACCATCTTCCGGATGCGCTCGCCCCGAGGGTCGGCATACGAGCGGACCCGGTCCCGCAAATCGACGGCCTTGCCCACGTACAGCACCGTCTCGCCGGCCTCGAACTGGTAGACGCCCGGCTCTTTGGGCAGGTCGTTCGCGCGTTCGCGGACCGCCGCGCCGTCCATGGTTGCTTGTCCCGGATTAGTCGCGCGGGCGTATCAGCGTGACGCGTTCGGAGCAATGGGAGCGGCACGTACAAACCGTGGCCGCCACTACGACCGCCAATGACTGATTCCGAGCGGCTCTGGCTGGTCGAGCGCACCTACACCGACCGCGACCTCGTGGTGCTCATCTACGCGACGCCCGACGGCACCAAACAACTCCGGAAGGAACTGGCATCGACGATGCTCCAGCGGACGACGGTGACGGCGGCCATCGAAGCGGACCCCGAGGACCTCGACCCTGTCGACGACGAGGAAACCCGCGACCGCTACGCCACCGAAGTCGAGCGCGTCCGGGCGGACCACGCCCCCGACGACCCGATCTGAAGGGCTACCACGCCGCATGAAAGCCTCAAGGCCTATAATCCGCCGGTAAGAAGCCGGGGATGAGATGACCGCTATCGAGTTGTCTGGGGTGCAGAAGTCGTTCGGCGACGTACAGGCACTCCGTGGTGTCGACCTCGAAGTCGATGACGGAGAGATATTCGGCTTCCTCGGCCCCAACGGCGCCGGGAAGTCGACGACCATCAACATCCTGCTGGACTTCGTCCGCCCCGACGCGGGCGAGGTGCGCGTGCTCGGCCACGATGCCGGCGACGAGAGCGTCGCGATTCGAGAGCAGACCGGCGTCCTCCCGGAGGGCTTCGACCTCTACGACCGCCTGACGGCCCGCGAACACCTCGAGTTCGCCATCGACTCGAAGGAGGCCGACGACGACCCCTACCCACTGCTGGAACAGGTCGGCCTCGAGGACGCCGCCGACCGGAAGGCGGAGGGCTTCTCGACGGGGATGCGCCAGCGGCTCGCGCTGGCGATGGCGCTGGTCGGCGACCCCGACCTGCTCATCCTCGACGAACCGACTTCGGGACTGGACCCCAACGGCGCCCGACGGCTCCGCGAAATCGTCGAGGAACAGGCCGCAAGCGGCACGACGGTCTTCTTCTCCAGCCACATCCTCGGGCAGGTCGAGGCGGTCTGTGACCGCGTCGGCATCATCCGCGCCGGCGAAGTCGTCGCCGTCGACACCATCGAGGGGCTCCGCGAGAACGTCTCGGACGGCACCACCCTCGTCGTCGAAGTCGACGCGGTACCGGACGGCGCCGTCCACCGCGTGAAATCCCTCGACGGCGTCTCCGACGTTGCCATCGACGGCACGCGTCTCCGGGTCACCTGTGACAGCAGCGTCAAGACCGACGTGGTCGCCGAACTCGAAGACGCCGGCGCCGACGTGCTGGACTTCTCGACGGAGGAAGCGTCGCTGGAGGAACTCTTCGCGGCCTACACGGAGGGGCAAGCATGAGTTGGCAGGCCGTCGCCCAGAAGGACTTCCGCGACGCCATCCGCTCGCGACTACTCATCGCCCTGACGGCGCTGTTCGCGCTCTTCGCGGTCGGCGCGGCATACGTCGTCTCCGAAATCCAGCCGCCCCAGCAGGCCGCCCTGACCGGCGAGGTGACGACCGTTCTGCTCATCGTCGGCCTCGTGCAGGCGACGGCGGTGTTCATCCCCATCGTCGCCATCGCGGTCGCCTACCGGGCGCTGGCCGGCGAACGACAGAGCGGGAGTCTGAAGGTCCTGCTCTCGCTGCCGAACAGCCGCGCTGACGTCGTCTTCGGCAAGTTCCTCGGCCGCGCTGGCGTCGTCACCGTCGCCCTCTTCGTCGGCTTCGCCGTCGGCCTCGTCGCGACGGCGGCGCTCGCCGAAGCGTTCTCCGCGCTCGAATACATCGTCTTCGTCGGCACCTCGCTGCTCTTCGCGTTCGTCTTCGTCTCCATCGCCGTCGGCGTCTCCGCGTTCACGTCCTCTACCTCCCGGGCCGCCTACGGCTCGTTCGGCATCTTCGTCGTCTTCCAGTTCCTCTGGGGTATCCTGTCGCAGGGCATCGTCTACGGCCTCAACGGCTTCTCCTTCGAGGGCGTCCAGCAGGGCGACCCCCTCTCGGACCTCTTTCAGGTGCTGACCATCATCGACCCGACGGCCGCCTACCAGCAGGCGACCAACTGGACGGTCCGCCTGCTCGCCGAAAACCAGGAGGTTCAGGACGCGCCGGCCTTCTACCTCGAACCGTGGTTCGGCTTCGTGATAATGGCAATCTGGATCATCCTCCCGCTGGCTATCGGCTACTACCGGTTCGAAGCCTCGGACCTGTAATCTTAGGTCCCCCATTTTTCTAACTGCCCGACGTATCCTCACCTGTCATGTCCCGCAACCCCTTCGACGAAATCGAGCGGATGTTCGACCGGATGAGCAACCGCCTCGAACCGTTCGACGAGGGCGTCTTCGAGGGGTCGGTCGCCGTCGACATCGAGGAAACCGACGACGCCTACGTCGTGACGGCTGACCTGCCGGGCTTCGACCGCGATGACATCGACGTCGAACTCGCGGGCGACCGCCTGACGCTGTCGGCCACCCACACCGAGGCGGAATCGGAGGAAGGCGACGAAGACGGGGGTCGCTACCTCCGACGGGAGCGCCGCCAGCAGTCGGTCAGCCGGTCGGTTCGCCTCCCCGAACCGGTCGATGAGGACGCCACGGAGGCCGAGTACAACAACGGCGTCCTGACGGTCACGCTCCCGAAGGAAGCCGAGGGCGATTCCGGCCACGACATCCCCATCAACTGACCCGACTCGAGCGAGTTCCTTTTTATACCCGACCACCCCCGAACGGCCGTCTGTCAACCGTCGAACGACCGTCTGACGAACGGTTCCTCCCCGCGTTGTCTTGCGGTTACACTTTCACTCCGCATGGAGGGGTTTTATGGTACATCCGGCCTCCCAATCTAATGCACACGCTCCTTCCCCTTTTGGCCTACCACCGCCGAGCGACGGTGCCGGCGGCCCGGAAGGCCTACCATTCCGCCACGAGTAGCCGTGGGTATGCTCGAGTTCGCCGACGTGGAAGCGGCCCGCGAGACGGTCGCGGAGACCGCCCGGGAGACCCCGCTCGAATACTCCAACACGTTCTCGAACCGGACCGGCGCGGACATCCATCTGAAACTGGAGAACTTCCAGCGCACCGGCTCGTTCAAGATTCGCGGCGCGACGAACAAGATCGCCCAACTGACCGACGAAGAACGCGAGCGCGGCGTCGTCACCGCCAGCGCCGGCAACCACGCACAGGGCGTCGCCCTCGCTGCGACCCGCGCGGGCGTCGATTCGACCATCGTCATGCCCGAGTACGCGCCCATCTCGAAGATCAACGCCACCCGCGAATACGGCGCCGAGGTCGTCCTCCACGGCGTCGACTACGATGCCGCCGCCGAGCGGGCCCACGAAATCGAACGCGAGGAGGACCGCACCTACGTCCACGCCTTCGACGACCCCGCCGTCATGGCCGGGCAGGGCACCATCGGCCTCGAAATCGTCGACGACTGCCCGCAGGTCGACACCGTCGTCGTCCCAATCGGCGGCGGCGGCCTCATCGCCGGTATCGCCACCGCCGTCAAGGCCCAGACTGACGCCCGCGTCGTCGGCGTGCAGGCGGAGGGTGCCTCCAGCGTCGCCGCCTCCCTCGAAAAGGGCGAGGTCATCGAACGGGATTCGGTCGACACCATCGCCGACGGTATCGCCACCCGAAAGGTCGGCGAGCAGACCTTCGAGGTCATCGAAGAGCGGGTCGACGAGGTGGTCACCGTTACCGACCCCGAAATCGCCAACGCCGTCGTCTCCCTGCTGGAGCGCTCGAAAACGCTGGTCGAGGGCGCCGGGGGTGTCCCGCTGGCTGCCGTCCTGGAAGAGCGCTTCGACTACGAGGAGGACGAAACCATCGTCCCCGCGCTCTGCGGCGGGAATATCGATTTGAACGTCCTCACGACGGTCATCCGCCGCGGTCTGGTCGAACGCGGCCGCTTCCTCCGGGTTCGAACCGTCCTCAAGGACCGCCCCGGCGCGCTGGAGGAACTGGTGGAGTTGCTGGCCGAGAATCGGACGAACATCTACGCCATCGAGCACGACCGCGCCTCGAAGGATATCGCGATGAACGCCGCCGAGGTGGAACTGGACCTCGAAACTCGCGGCCACGAGCATGCGCTGGAACTGCTGGATGCGATGGAGGCCGCCGGGTACGAAGTTGAAGTCTTGGTGTAGGGTTCTCTGTTCGGGTTTTATAAACAGGGCTCGGTGACTGCTCGACCGCAAACAGCCGGGAAGCCCTCGGCCCGCTAGCGGTCGCTAAACAGGATATCCTCCCTACGGTCGGATAGAGCCTGTTTAGCGACTAAATAAACGCCACCGAGCCTCACCCTTCCAGTCCACCAGGTCAGCACCGCACCTGCCCTTCCCCGGATCGGATGGTCGGCCTTGCGGCCGACCCATCCTCCCGGCCGAAACGAGCGATTTTCCTTAAAACTCAGCCACCATTCTGCACGCTCGCTTCGGCCTGCGGCAGCCAGTCGATGAACGTCCCCTCGATGAGCGTCTCGGATTGCTTGTCGATGTATTCGGCCTGCATCCCCCAGACGGCTTGCGCGAACGGCTCTCCCCGGCCGACGGCCTCGGCGACCAGTCGATGCTTCCAACTCGCGGGCGTCACCCGGCGGTCGACACGCTCGCGGAGCGGCTGGATGTAGCGGTTGGCTTCCTCGGCGTCCAGCCCCCGCAGCTCAAGGCCGTCGCGGGCGATTTCGAACAGTTCGGCGTATATCTCCTCGGTGTCGGTCGTCTCCTCGCCCGCGCCGGTAATCCAGCGGAAGTCGGCATCGAGGCCGTCCCGGACGGCCGCATAGAAGTTCTCCTCGGCGGCCTCCCACGGCAGGTCGTAGAGCGGGTGTTCGCGGCGCGGAAGGCTCTCAAGCAGCCCCGCGAAAACCGCCAGCAGGGCGACGGTGTCCCGGACTGTCGGCTGGCCGGGCAGCGGCCGGAACTCGATGCGGGCGTTGGCGCTCTGCCGCGTCGGGCCGTCGAAGACGGGGCGGACCCACCGCCAGAAGGTGCCGTGTTTGTGCCGGAAGTGGGCGAACTGGTCGTCGAAGCGGTGGCCCGTCTCCATGACCGTCGGCACGACCGTCTCGTCGGCGGCGATACGCTGGAGGGCCTCGTCGATGTCCTCGATGTCCTCCGGGAAGGTCACCTTCTCGCTGTCGGCGGGGTTGAGCACCGATTCGAAGACGGGCACGCGGTTTTCCATCCACGTCTCGTCGAGAATCGTCTCGGGGTCCGAATCGTAGAGTTCCGGCGGGAAGAACGGGCTATTGACGGCCACGCCGAGCAGCGGCCCGGCGATACGGAGCGCATACCGGAACCGCTCGGGCAGGTCGTGGGCGTGGGCCATCTGGTAGTGTGGCTGAATCGAGGTGATGAGGCTCTCAGGCATTACGGTATCCGCCGACAGCGAGACGTGCGGGGCGTCCAGTTGGAGTTCCGCCGCGTAATCGGTGTTGGCCATCGCGTGATACCGCGTCGAGGCCGACATGTTCGTCGCCATCCGAATGCCGTCCTCCTCGATGCTGTCGGTCAGGTAGTCGCTGGCCGTCTCGCCGATGGGCGGGACCGTCCACATCCCGTCGCTGACCAGCGCGATACCCTCGCGTTTGACCTCGGTTTCGGCGGCGTCGAGTTTGGCCTGCACCTCGGCTTCCTGTGCGCGGAGGCCGTATCGGGACAGCGGTTGGGGCGCCGTCGACAGTTCGGCGTTGTGCAGGCCCAGTTCCTTCTCGAAGCCGATATACTCCAGCAGGCGGCGCGGGACGCGCATGAGGGCGTCCGTCTCGTCGTCGACCGCGTAGAACTCGTATTCGAGGCCGACGATGGCCTGCGGGTTGTCGAAGGTGCCGTCCTCGATTTCCTCGCGCAACGCCTCGACCTCGCTGTCGACCCGCGACGCGAACTCCTCGTCGTCGACTTCGAGGGCCGCCCTGACCTGCGCCGCGAGTTCTGAGGCAGACATGTCGGTCCCTGAGTGCGGCTAGGGTTTGAAACGTGTGGCTGTCGCGAGGCCTCGCGCCCCGCGGAGAGTCACGATTCCTCCATCGTCGGCGCGGGCCGTTCGTAGGCGAACGCCAGCAGTGCCGCCGTTTCGTGGTCGACGTTGATGACCTCGCCGAGGCCCTCCATCGTGACGATGACGCGGCCGTCCTCGACGAACGCCGAGGCGGGCCGACCGTCGGTCACGGTGACGGTTTCCTCTTGGGCCAGCGCACGGACGAGCGCGCGAACCGCCGTTTCGAGGTGGTCGGCGCGGTTGTCCGGGTGGACGTAGGTGAGGTCGGCGTCCGTGAGGTCGTCCATGTAATCGCTGGCCTCCGGCGGCGGTCCGTGTTCGGCCGAGGCCTCGCTTTTCGACCCCTCGAGTTTGTCCGCGAGATACTCGTCGGCCCAGTCGCGTCCCGCCGAGCCGGTGCTTGCCATGTCGTAACATACAACGAGCGGGACAATCAATCCACCTCCCGCCTCGCCGTCGGGCAAGGGCCTTGTCTCCGCAGTCCCAAGAGCCACCGTGACCGAGACGACCGACGAACTGGTCGACTACTGCAAGACGCAGGCGGGCCTGCTGTCGGGCCGCGCCGAAACCATCGGGACGGAGGCCGACGAGCTACTGGACGAAATCGACGAGGACATCGAAACGCTCCGCGAGCGCCTCGAAGAGACGCCCGAGGACGTCGGCGATATCGAAACCGAGGGCGAATCCCTCGAAGAAAAGCAGGCTATCGTCGAGGCCAAGCGAGCGCGCATGTCCGCCTTTCAGGACCTCGCGGCCGACTATCTCGACCTCGCCGAGGACATCACCGATACCGAGCCCGAAACCGCCCTCGCGCGCATCGTCGACTTCGAATCCGAACGCGACGCTCCCGCCTACTTCGACGAACGAACGACGATTCTGGAGACCGTCGCCGAGGAGTCCTGAGTCAGTATTCGGCGACGCCCCTTTCGAGGCGGTCCAGCCCCTCTTCCAGCCGGTCCATCGAGTTCGCGAAGGAGAGCCGAAGCCGGCCAGCACCGGCCTCGCCGAAGCCGCTGCCGGGCGCGAGGACGACGCCGTGTTCTTTTAAGAGATACTTCGCGAAGTCGAGCGCCTCGGCGTCGGCGTCGTAATCCAGAAACGCGTAGAAGGCGCCCTCGGGTCGTGGCGCGGAGACGCCGTCCATGTCGTCGAGGCGGTCGCCGACGTAATCGCGTCGCCGCTCGAAGGCCGCGTACATCTCCTCGAACGGCTCCTGCGGCCCCGTCAGCGCCGCGATGGCCGCGTGCTGGGAGACGCTCGACGCACAGGCCGTCGTCGATTCGCGGATTTTCGTTACCTCACCGATAATCGATTTCTCGCCGGCCAGCCAGCCGAGCCGCCAGCCCGTCATCGCGTAGGTTTTCGAGCAGGAGCCGACGGTCAGCACGTGGTCGGGATGGCCGGTCAGCGCCGCGATACCGCGCGGCTCCCGGTCGTAGGTCAGCCCCGCGTACACCTCATCGGCGATGACGTGCGCGCCGCAGTCGGCCGCGGCCGCCACGACGGCCCGAATCGGCTCGGGGTCGAAGACCCGGCCGGTCGGGTTCGACGGTGTGGTCAAAATCACGGCACCCGTCTCCGGACCCATCCGCTGGATGAGGCGGTCGGCATCGAGGTCGTAGCCCTCTTCGACGGGCATCGGCACCTCGACCGGTTCGCCGTCCGCCAGAAACGCCTGCGTCTCGTAGTTCGGCCACGACGGCCCGGGATACAGCAACTTCTCGCCCGGTCCGACGGTCGCCAGCACCGCCAGATGCAGGGCCTCCATCCCGCCGACCGTGACGACGATTTCATCGATGGCGTGTTCGACGCCGTAATCGCTGGCCATCGCGTCGCTGATTGCCCGCCGACATTCGGGCAGCCCCGCGTTCGAGGTGTAGTGGGTCGCGCCCTCGCGGGCCGCTTCCGCGGCCGCCTCGACGACGTGCTCGGGGGTGTTGAAATCCGGTTCGCCGACTTCGAGGCGGACCAGTTCGCGGTCGACCGACTCCGCGAGGTCGAACATCACCCGTATCTGGGACCGCTCGGCCCGCCGCACCCGGTCCGTTGGTTGGTGCATGCGCGGGGCTACGACCGGCGGGAGTAAAGCAATCGGGTCATCGGCCGCGCCGAGGTTCCGCGATACGAGTTTTTAACTCAGATACTGGGGATTGTGAACTATGAGCACAGAATATCTGAAATCGGCGGCCGACGCGTCCCTCGAAATCCCACAGGACGTCACGGATTCCGTCCGCGATATCGTCGACACGGTCCGAGAACGCGGCGACGAGGGGGTTCGCGAACTCACACGGAAATTCGACGGCGTCGAGCGCGAGGCTCTCCGGGTGAGCGACGAGGAAATCGACGCGGCGGCGGAGTCGCTTACCGACGCCGAGCGGCGAGCCATTGACAACACCGTCGAGAACGTCCGTGAGTTCCACGAAGAACAGTTCTCGCACCTCGACGGCTTCGAGCGGGAGTTCGGGGAGGGAATCACCCTCGGGACGCGACTGGTGCCGGTCGAACGGGCTGGCGTGTACGTCCCCGGCGGCCGCAAACCGCTGGTCGCGGCGCCGGCGATGACCATCGTCCCGGCGACCGTCGTCGGCGTGGACACCGTCGTCGCCTGTGCACCGCCTCAGTCGGACGGGTCGGTACAGGCCGCCCAACTGTACGCCATGGACCGGGCCGGCGCGGACGAAATCTACGTCGCGGGCGGCGCCCAGGCCGTCGCGTCGATGGCCTACGGGACCAAAACCATCCCCAGCGTCGACGAGATAACCGGGCCGGGCAACGTCTACGTCATCGAGGCCAAACGGCAGGTGTTCGGCCACGTCGGCATCGACTTCCTCGCCGGGCCCACGGAGGTGCTGATAATTGCCGACGAGACGGCCGACCCCGCGTTGGTCGCGACCGACCTGCTCGCGCAGGCCGAACACGACCCGCGCTCGCGGGCCATCCTCGTCGCGACGGACCGGGACATCGCCGAGGCGACCGTCGACGAGGTCCACGAGCAACTCCCGGACCTCCACACTGAGGAGGTCGCAGGGGAGTGCTGGGAGGAAAACGGCGAGGTCATCCTCGCCGACGACCTCGATGCCGCGGCCGCCGTCGCCAACGACTACGCCCCCGAACACCTGCAGGTGATGACCGACGAGCCCCGGGGGCTCCTCGAGGACCTCCACAACTACGGGTCGCTGTTCCTCGGCCACCACGCCCCGGTCGTCTTCGGCGACAAGGCCGTCGGGACGAACCACACGCTCCCGACGCTGGAGGTCGCGAAATACAGCGGCGGCATCAACGTGACCACCTACCTGAAGATGCTGACCCATCAGGAACTGACCACCGAAGGCGCCGACGACATCGCGCCGTGGGCCGCGAAAATCTGCGAAATCGAAGGGACCCACGCCCACCAGATTTCCGCCGAGAAACGCATCCGGTCGGAGGAGTCACGAGGCCTTGCCCGGAGTCTCGACCTCGAACCAGGTGGCGGCGTCGACCTAGAGGGGGAGAGAGAGGAAGAACGATGACGCTCGAAGACACCACCGCCTTCGTCACCGGCGCGAGTCAGGGTCTCGGCCGGGCCATCGCGCTGCAACTCGCCGACGAGGGCGCCAACGTCGCGCTGGCGGCCCGCAGCGACGGCATCTACGAGACGGCCGCCGAATTCGACGACGAATCCCGAGCCTTACCCGTCGAAACCGACGTGACCGACGAGGAGTCGGTCGCGTCGGCCATCGAGGAGACCGTCGAGGAGTTCGGCGGCCTCGACTGTCTCGTCAACAACGCGGGCATCGCCGGGCCGACGGCCCCCGTCGAGGACGTCTCGGTCGACGAGTGGGAGCACACGATGGACGTCAACGTGACTGGCATCCTCCGGTGTGTCAAGCACGCGTCGCCGCACCTCCGAGAAAGCGACCACGGCAGCGTCGTCAACATCTCCTCTATCACCGGCAAACGGCCGTTGGAGGGCCGGACACCCTATGCGGCCTCGAAGATGGCCGTCATCGGTGTCACGCGGACGCTCGCGTTCGAACTCGGCGAGGACGACGTGACCGTCAACGCCATCTGTCCGGGCGGGGTCCGCGGGGACCGCATCGACCGCGTCATCGAAAAGCAGGCCGAACAGCGGGGACTCTCCTTCGAGGAGGCCAAACGGGAGGCCTTGACCGGCGACACCGCCCTCGGGCGCCTGACCGAACCCGAGGATGTTTCCGAGATGGTCGCCTATCTCGCGAGCGACAAGGCGCGTAACGTGACCGCCCAAGACATCAACATCGACGCCGGCACCATCTGGTACTGACCGTCTGTTAGGTCACGATTCCGGTCCGAGACAGTAGGCGTGACCGGGGGTTTCGACGACCGTTTCGGCGTCGCTCCAGTAGCCGCTGAGGTCGGCCCGTTCGGCGTAATAAACCCGCCCGTCGTGGGGGACCGCTTCGCTCGTCACGTGGCCGTTGTTCGGGACCCGCCAGCGGATGGCGCCAGTCTCCTTGTCGAGCGCGTACAGGTGCGTATCGTAGGACCCGACCAGCACGCTCTCGGCGGTTACCGACAGCGACCCGATGACGTGGCCGCCGACGTTTCGCGACCACAGTTCCTCGCCCGTCTCGGTGTCCAGCGCGTAGATATGGTGGTCGTCGCTGCCCATGAAGACGACGCCCGCGTCGGGGTCGATGCCCGGGTTCGACATGATGACCTCTCCGGTCTCGAAGGACCACTCCTCGCTGCCGTCTTCGAGGTCGAGACAGTAGAAGTGGCCGTCCCACGACCCGACGAAGGCCTTGCCCTCGTAGGTCGGAATGGTGCCCTTGATTTCGGCACCCGTCTGGAACTCCCAGGCGAACTCCATGGAGGGGAACTCCCAGCAGTAACAGACGCCGTCGTTCGACCCGGTGATGATGCGCTCGGTCGCGGGGTCGATGGCAAAGGAGGGGTGTGGCATCCCCCACAGGCGGTCGTCGTGCCACAGCGGCGCGCCCGTCTCGGCGTCCAGCGCCCACGCCGTCCCCGATGGCTCCTGCCACGGGTAGTTGTACTCGGCGACGACGTAGATGACGCCGTCCCAGTAGACCGGGCTGGAGCCGATGGCGAGGGCGCCGCGGAGGCGCCAGTTGGAGGTCTTCCAGACCCGCTCGCCCGTCGCCACGTCGAAGGCGTACATCGCGCCGTCGTAGCCGCCGACGTAGGCCGTCCCATCGACGATGAGCGGCGTCCCGTGGATGCCGAGGTTCGTCGCGCCGGTCTGAGCGGTCCACACCTGCTCGCCGTCGGGCCGCACCGCATGGACCTTCCCCGTGTCGGCCGGGATAATCAGCGTCTCGCCGTCCGGCGTCGGCCGCGGACTCGCCTTCGCCGCCGTGTGGCCGATTTCGTTTATCGGCATCGACCACTCTTTTTCGACCGACTCGGGGACGACGGCATCCGGATAGTAGCCGAGCCGTCGCGTCCCCTCTCGGAACATCGTCACGCCGTCATCGTCCGGATACGTCTCGTCGTAAGGCAGCGGTTCCGGGTCGAACGCCTCTTGGCTCCGGTCGTAGCCCCGACCGGGAAGGGTACAGCCGGCGAGGCTAGCGGTCGCCGCGAGGCCGACGCTCTGCAACAATCGGCGTCGACTGGTTGTGCGACCCGTTCGCCCGCTGTCGTTCGACCCGGACATTGACCGTCCGTACAGACGCGGCGGATATATGTATCGTGGTCGGCGGTTCGCGAAGCGTGTAGCTACGCGGTGAACGTTCGGAAGAAGTAGTCCCGGCTGGATTCGAACCAGCGTTGTGGGCCCCAGAAGCCCACGTGATTGGCCACTACACTACGGGACTGCGTGCACACGAAGGAATGCCACGGGACTATTTATGATTGTCGTGTTCGCCCGACGCTGCCTCCGGCGTCGGCGGCACGAAATGCGCCCGCCGATGGCAGTTCGCACACAGTAGCTCGCACTTGTCAATCTCCGCTTCGATGACCGGCCGTGGGCGGTCATCCGCAACCAACCGTGCGATAGTGTCGGCCTTCTCACCGACGTGATGGAAATCGAGGCAAGCCGGGTCGGTCTCGCCGCAGGTCGCACACCCGCCCCGGTTTCGTTTCCGTTCGAACACCCAGTTTCGCAGTTCCTCGGTCGGTGGCGTGTGATGCTCCAGCCGATGGCAGTTCGCACAGAGCACATCGCAGCCCTCGATTTCGTCCCGAAGCGCCGCTTTGCCGTATCCGTGCGTTACCATCGTCCCCACGTCCATCTCCTTTTCCGAGGGCTGTCTGTGGTGGAAGTCGAGACACGCGGGGTCGCTTTCGCCACACCGAACACAGCCGCGTTCCGCCTTGTATTCGTTGAGCCACTGGCGGAGTTTCGCCCGCCGCCTGCGAGTCCGCTCGGCGTTCCGCTCGCGGTTTCGATAGTGCCACCGCTGGTCGACCGAGAGTTCCGACCATTCCATCTCATCTGGGAGTTCGACATCAGCGGGTTTCTCGCTAACTCGCGCCCCCGTCGAGGGCTCGATGTCCAGCCCGGTAGCCTCTTTCGCGGCGTTCCAGCCGCCGAGTTGCCGAATGATGGTCGCCGAGGCAGGCGTCAGCCCCAACGCCTCGTATTCGGCTTTCGTCGGCGACTTGTCCAACCGGTCGGCCGCTTCCCGAAGGGCGTCGATGCATTCGGGTTTCGGCGTCGCCATATCCTCGCTGGCCGCCCTCTAGTATAAAAACCGTGCCGCGCAGCGGAAGTGTCAGCGGCCGCCTCACCGGAACCGACACCGACATACCGACGCCGCCGAGACTGACGCCCATGTACGTCGGACGTTTCATCGTCGTCGCACCGGACCGCGCGGCCTACCGCGTCTCCTCGCGGTCGTTCCCGAACCGGCAGGTCATCCAGCGCGAGGGGGCCCTCACCGTCGCGCCGACGCCGGACGCGCCGGAGACGGACAACCCCTATATCTCGTATAACTGCCTGCGAACGACCGACGGCGGCGACTTCGCCGTCATCGGCAACGGCACGCAGGTCGACCCCATCACCGAAAAGCTCGAACTCGGCTATCCGGCGCGTGACGCCCTGGTCGAACCGCTGCTCGCGCTGGATTACGAGAAGGACGACTACGACACGCCCCGCATCGCGGGCGTCGTCGGCGACGAGGAGAGTTACATCGGCATCGTCCGCCGAGATGCCATGCTCGTCCACGCTGTCGAGGAACCGACGCTGGTCGCGACCTACGAGAAGGACCGCCCGGAAGCGACCGACCTCGACGCGACCGACCCGGAAGCGATGGCCCGAGAACTCTACGACCGGGACCTCGAACACCCGGTCTGTGCGGCGGCGGTGGCCAACACCGACGACGGCTTCGAGACCGGCTTTTATAACGGCGAGTAGCGGGCCGAGGTCGGCTGTCGGCCGTCGAGGGCTATTCCTGTTGGAGGCGGATGCGGACGCTGTTGCCGCCCAAATCGCTGTCCTCGAAGGCGAGTTCGCCGCCGGAGCGGTCGACGATCCATTTGACGAGCCAGAGGCCGAGGCCGCTGCCGTGGTGTTTCGGCGTGATATCCGCGTCGCCGGTGACGACGTTGCGCTCCATCGGCGGGATGCGCGGCGCGTCGTCGTCGACGATGATATCCGCCCATCCGCCGTTCTCGATGCTCTCGATGCGGACCCGGACGGTCGGTTCGTCGTCGGGGTTGTGCTCGATGGCGTTCTCGACGACGTTCTCGATGGCGAGTTGGAGGCGCGGAATCGCCGAAACGGTCATCGAATCCGGGATATCGAGGTCGACCGTCGCGTTCGGATGCGCGTTGCGGAGTTGTTCGACCGTGGCCCGGACCAGCGGCACGCAATCCAGCGGCGCGGCGTCGGAATCCGGCGACTGCAGTACATCGTCTATCTGTGCCGCATCGCCCGCCAGACCGAGCAATCGCTCGGCGCGCCGGTTGATGACCGTCGCCGTCCGGACGGCGTCCTCGTTGTCGCCGTCGAGTACCTCCAGCAACTGCGCCGAGTTGCCTTCGATGATGTTGGCCTCCGTCCGCAGGGTGTGCCGCAGGACGCGCGTGACGACCTGCAGTTGGCGTTCCTTCCGGTTGATTTCGGTCAGGTCGGTGTAGACGGCGAAGCCGTCGATTCCGGATGACTCCGAGGTGTAGGGAATCCCGCGATAGAGGAACTCACGGAGGCCGTCGGCGGTCCGGCGCTGGACCCGCCGATAGTTGATTTCGCCCGAGGCGGTCCGCGAGTCGAGCGTGTCGGCCTCGTCGGTGAGCCACTCGGGGACGATGTGGTCGTTGAGCGGCGTATCCACCACCTCGGCGCGCTCGTAGCCGAACAACTCGACGAACGACTCGTTGACGCTCCTGATAACCGGTTCGTCGTCGACGAGTTCGAAGGCGACGACGGCGTCCTGTATGTGGCCGAGGAGATGGCGCAACCCTTCGGGTTCGTCGACCGGGAACAACTCCGTCTCAGTATCGTGTTCGTTAATATGCATTATTGTCTTCCTAAGTCTGTTTTCTGTGTCTGTTTGGTCGGTTAATCCTGCATACTGAAAAAGAACACTGTGTATATTCCTCTAGAAATTTAATCTATATTCAGACGAACAGCCATCCGGTCGGATGCCGGCGGCGGATATTTATCCCGACGCGGGCCGAACCGTCGGGTGATGCAAGTCGGGGTTATCTCTGATATTCACGCGAACCGGGTCGCGCTCGATGCGGTCCTCGACGATATGCCCGAGGTGGACGCGCTGGTCTGTGCGGGGGACGTGGTGGGGTACAACCCGTGGCCGGGCGACTGCGTCGACGCGATGCGCGAGCGCGACGTGCCGACGATAATGGGGAACCACGACCGCTCGGTCGTGACGGGGACGGGCTATCCCGGCAACCGGATGGCCGACGCGGGGGTCCATCACGCCATCGACGAACTCGACGATGACCAGATGGCGTGGCTTCGCTCGCTGCCCGAGGAGCGAACCTGTTTCGACGGTCGGATGAAAATCGTCCACGGCCATCCCGACGACCCGAACCGCTACACCCATCCGGGGCTGTTCTCCGAGGACCTGCTCGACGACGAGGACGTGCTCGTGATGGGCCACACGCACGTTCAGCACTACGAAGTCTACGACGACGGCGTCGTCATGAATCCGGGCAGCGTCGGCCAGCCGCGGGACAGCGACCCCAAAGCCGCCTATGCCATCGTCGACCTCGACGAGTTGGCCGTCGAGGAGTACCGGGTGGCGTACGACATCGAGGCGGTCATCGAAGCCATCGAGGATGCCGGATTACCCGAGGACACGGGCAAGCGGTTGCGGAAAGGGCGGTAGAGAAAGAGCATACGCCGAGCGTAGTCGTTCGAGAGAGCAAAGCTCTCTCGTGATGACGAAAGACGCCGAGAGCGTCTTTCGAACCACGAGGCGTTTCACCGCGCGAGCGAAGCGAGCGCGGGACCAAGGCCCGACCGCAGGGAGGGCCGCCGTGTCTTTTTCATCGAAGTTTTTGCCGGCGCGCGAAGCGCGCCGTGCAAAAAGTTCGGTTCGAAGCCCTTTTGCCCGATAGCACCGCAAAACCGAGTATGGACCGGGATGCGGCCGTCGAAGCCGTCGTCGCGTTCGCGGGCGTCGCGTTGCTCGCGGGCGTCATCATGTGGATCGGGACCGCCTACACGAGCGATGGGCTCACCGCGAACGGCGGCATCGCCCTCGTCGCGGCTATCGGTTTCTTCATCGTCTTCATGTCCGTCGTCGGCCTCGGACTCTCGCGACGCTACTAGGCGCGCCAGTCGGTGACCCGATTGTCGGGCGCCTGCTGGAGCCGTTTTTCGTAATAGGAAAGCGGATGCTGAATCGTCTCGCAGGTGTCGTCCTTGTCGACGCAGTCGCCGTACTCGTCCATCACGGCACACGACGGCGGCGCCAGAGCACTGCCGTCCTCGTCGTCGAGGCGTTCGACTTGGGCCTGAACCCGTTCGGCGGGCGTTCCTGAGACGTCACACAATTCGACGATTTCCTCGCCGTCGAGGCCGGTACTGACGAGGAACGACACGAGCGCGAACCGGGAGTGGTCCGGCAGCGCCTCGCCCTCGCGGATGCGGGTCAGCAGGTCGCGCATGCAGGGCGGAAAGAGGCCCGGAACGACCGCGTCGAAGGCCATCGGCGGGTCGAGGTCCGAGATGTCCTGTCGAATCGCCGTGAGTTCGTCGTCGAGCGGGTCGGCGATGGGCTCCGGTACCGCGAGGGGTAGGCCCTCCGCAACGCGGTGGTGAATCGCCTCCCGAAGCAGGGTGTACAGTTCCGCGCGGGCGACGGGCACGCGGCCGTCATCGAGCGGACGACCGACGAGTCGCCAGCGCTCGTCGTCGAGGTCGCCGGCGAGTTCGAGGTAGGCAGTCACCTCGACGCTGAATCGGCCGTTTCCGGTCGGTTCGACGCGTCCCGAGAGGCCGAAATCCGCGAGCAGGCGCTCCAACGTGAGCCGGCTTTCGGCGGTGCTTTTGAGTTCGATATCGGCCTCGAAATCCTCGACGAACCGCTCGCGGGCGGTGGCGGCCTCGGCGGCGGCGTACTTCTCCGTGGCGCCCGGCACGTCCAAAAGCGAAACGAGCACGCGAGCGACCGGGTAGGAGAGCAGTTCCGCGCGGTCGCTCCAGAGTTGCGACTCCTCGGCTTCGGTGGTCCCCTCTAAAAGCGCGCGCTGGACGCGCTCTTGGCCGCGTTCGACGGCCGGCCCGCCACGCTGGACGAGCGCGGCGAGGTCGACGTCCGCGGCTTCGACCGCATCGCGAGAGGCGTCGAGGAAGGGATAGCGAGCGTGGAGCCGCTCCATACCCACCGGTATCCGGGCGGTGCCGATAAACGCACCGACCCTGAGTTTCTGACTTTTCTGATGATTTATAAATCGTGCTTAGCGACTTCCTGACCACAAACGACCGGAAAGCCCTCGGCCCGCTGGCGGTCCCTGAGCGGCATATCCTCCCTTCGGTCGGATAGGGGCCGCTCAGGGACTATATAAACGCCACTGGGCCTCGCCCTTTCATTCCACCAGGCAGTACCGCAACCGCACCACACGCCTCCCCAACCGACTCCCTCGCTTCGCTCGGTCGTCCCTCGCGCGCTGGCTGGCCTGACCGCCGCTCACGAGATGTTTGCGGCGGTCGGCCAGCGCGCGCCATTTATAAGAATCACCTGGCCGGGAGCGAGGGGTTGCCCCCGGCGACCCCTCGCGACCCGGGGAAGGGCAGGCACGGTGCGGTTCCCTGGCGTCCTCGTGAGCGACCGAAGGGAGCGAACGAGGGCTCAGGAGAGCTTGCTCTCCTGGTGGAATCGAAGGGCGAGGGCGGGTACGGGAAGCACGACCCCTAAAGCACCGAAGCGAACGAAGTGAGCGAGGCGCGCAGAGTGGGTCGCGCGACCGTAGCCGCCCGAGGGCTTCGGAGGTCGCGGTTCCGTTTGAGTAGCGGTTTTCAAAACAGGAGAGTCGACACGCCTATACTCGCGCCCATCCAGCAACCCAACATCCGTGCGTCTCAGGTATCGCTGTCCGGGCTGTCGGACGACCAGCAACCTCCACGACCCTGGGTGTGAGTTCGAGGGCACCGACCGGACCCACATCGAGAAGGCCTACACCGACATCCTGAGCCCGCTGTCCGCCCGCAACTACGACGACGAGGACGCCCTCCGAGAGGACGTCCCGGACCGCTGGAGCGGCCTCCACGGGGCGGTCCTCTCCCGTCTCGAAAGCGACCAGCGGGTCGTCGACGAGGACGGCGAACTCCAGTTGCTGCCGCCAGAGGAATACAAGGAGCGCGTCTCCAAGCCCACGTTCGAGCCGCTGAAGACGATTTATGAGAAGGGCAGCGTGCCGGGCGCGCACGACAACTCCGTTTTCGCCATAATCGCCTTCTACGAGATGGTCGGCCTCTCGTGGGAAGAGGCCCGCGAGAACACCGTCGACTGGCTCCACGAGTCGGGGACGTGGGACCGCGGCGGCTTCGAGGAGGCCTCACCCGAGGAACTGGTCGACTCGAAGAAGCACGTCTACGAGCAGGGCTACGGCTGGAAGGAGAAGGCCCAGGCCGCGAAGGCGGTCATCGACCGCCATCTGTAGACGAGTCCGGCAGTCTGCGGCTGTCGCTTAGTTCTGGTCTTCTTTCAGTCGCTGCATCCGCGTCTCGTATTCCTCGTCGGTCAACTCGCCGCGAGCGTAGGCCTGCCGGAGTTCCTCGATGGCTCGGTCGGCTTCGTCCCCGTCGGCGAGAGCCCGGTAGCCGGCGTAGGCCAGCACCGCGATGACGACGAGCGGCAGGAGACTCGACACCAGCCACCAGCCGCCGGTGCCCATCATCCCGCCGTCCCACATCCCGGTGTGCATCCCGCCGATGGTCGGCATCATGACTAGCATCATCAGGACCGGCAGCAGCAGCAGGGCTGCGCCGATGATGAGGACGAGCCGCAGCAGTCGGTCATCGTTACTCATACCTAACACTACGGGGGCCGTATTCATGCCCGTTTTCCCTCTGAATCCATCGTAAATACTGCCCTACGCTTGCAATTCGAAGGCGAATCCGGGCTATCTACCCCGAGAACGAATCTTCAGATGGTCGCCCGGTCTGTCGTTACCGATTCGGCTTCCAGCGGTATCGCGTCGTGTGCGTGCCGTCGAAGCGCGGTCCCGGCCCGTGCTCGTCGAACTCCGTCTCCTCGACGGCCGTCCGCGTCTCCTCGTCGTGTTCCGGTACCAGGAGTTCGACGTCCATCCCCTCGCGGTCCGCAAAGCGGGTCGGCTCCTCCAGCAGGCGCCGGTGGATGGCGGGGGTTTCGCCTTCCAGTTGGGTGACGTGGACGGTCCGCCCCTGAGCGTCGAAACTGACGAAGCCCTGCACCGCCCCGTCTTCCTCCGCGACCCGAACCGTCCGGTCGTGGACGAGGTTCCGCATCACGTCGGTCGGTGCGCCGGTCAGGGTCGCCAGTCGCTCGGCGTCGGCCTCGACGGCGTCCCGTATCTCCATGCTATGCGGTACCATTTTCTCACGGATTAATGTTCCCGTCAGGCAGAGGCGTCTCGCTGGCCACGACCCCCGGCCCGCCTCGGCGCAAAAATCGCCGGAGACGGCGGTGTGGCAAGCTTCCCATAGATGGACAGGGTTATCTCCCGGGACCAGTTACCCGACGGGTATGAGCCACCACACCGTACCGCAGGTGATTGCATGCGCGTAGTCGCCAAGTTCGGCGGCACCAGCCTCGGCAACGGCGACCGGGTCAACCGTGCTGCCGACTCCATCGCCGCCGCCGTCAACGAGGGCCACGAAGTCGCCGTCGTCGCCTCGGCGATGGGGTCGACCACCGACTTCCTGCTCGACGCCATCACCTTCGAGGCCGACGAATCCGACGAGGCCGAAATCGTCTCGATGGGCGAACGCACCTCCGTCCGGATGCTGAAAGCCGCCCTCGGCGCCCGCGGCATCGACGCCAAGTTCCTCGAACCCGGCACCGACGAATGGCCGGTCATCACCGACGAACACGGCGAGGTCGACGTCGAGGAGACCCAGCGCCGCGCGAAGAAGCTCGCGGCCGACATGGCCGCCGAAGGCTACGTCCCCGTCATCACCGGCTTCCTCGCACAGGACCACGCCGGCAACGTCACCACGCTCGGCCGCGGCGGCTCCGACACCACCGCCGTCATGATGGGCAACTACATGAACGCCGACGAGGTCGTCATCGTCACCGACGTCGAAGGCGTCATGACCGGCGACCCCCGTGTCGTCGAGGGCGCACGCAACGTCGGCGAAATCACCGTCGACGAACTCCGTAACCTCTCCTTCCGCGGTGCCGAAGTCGTCGCCCCCTCCGCCCTCTCGTATAAGACCGGCAAGATGAGCGTTCGCGTCGTCCACTACCAGCACGGCGACCTCCTCTCGGGTGGCACCTCCATCGAGGGCCAGTTCGAGAACCTCATCGACCTCCGGGAGGAACCGCTGGCCTGCCTCACCGTCGCCGGCCGCGCCATCCGCAACACCCCGGGCATCCTCTCGGACCTCTCGGACGCCATGGCGGATTCGGACCTCAACATCGACGCCGTCTCCAGCGGCATGGATTCGGTCACCTTCTACGTCGACGCCGAAGTCGCCGAACGCGCCGAGAACGTCCTCCATCAGGCCGTCATCGACGTCGAGGAACTCTCCAGCGTCACCGTCGACGACAACGTCGCCGTCATCCGAATCACCGGCGGCGAACTCCCCACCCAGTCGGGTATCCTCGAAGACATCATCGTCGCTCTCAGCGAGGAACACATCACGATTCAGGACCTCATCACCAGCGCCACCTCCGTCTCCGTCTTCATCGACTGGGACGACCGCGAAGCCGCGCTCAAACAAATCCAAAACGCCGTCTAAACCACGAACTTTTTCCACGGGTCGGCTTCGCCGACCCGGCAAAAACTTCGATGAAAAAGACACTGCGGGCCTCCCTGCAGTCGGCCCTTGGTCCCGCGCCTCCCTGCGGTCGGCGCGGCGAACCGCGCGAGCGAAGCGAGCGCGGATGCTGGCGACTATATTTAAATTAATCTCGCGTCGCGCGACTACTCCCCGCCGCGAATGTTCTTCAGCCGCTTGACCCGACCCACCGTCTTGTCCGTCAGCCGCGTGTAGATGTACTCGCTGACGATGACGAGGCCGATGGACGCGAGGAGGAAGAACACGGCCTGCGGATAGAGGCCGTCGAGCAGGTTGAACACGCCGACCATCGCGATGGGACCGGCGACGACCAGCGTCCCGATGAGTTGCAGCGAGCGGATGATTCCCAGCGTCACTTCTGGTACCCCTCGGGGGCGTCATCGTCGTCGGACGGCACCTCGTCCTCGTCGATGACGACGGTGTCGACGGCCGTCCCCAGAACGCGCTCCTTGATATCGAAGACGCTGATGTAGTGCTGGCCGATGACCAGCGCCGCGGCGACAGCGATGAACCCGACACCCATGGCCGTCCGCCCCCCGACGAGGAACTCGACGCCGAGCATCCCGATGGGCAACGCGAGAACGAGCGTCCCGGCGAGCGAGATGGTGTCGATGATACCCATTTGTCGTCTGTAGGCCGTTGCCGCCCAAAAGCCCGCCGTTCCAGACGCGTGACGACAGCCTTTCGGCGGGGGCGGTCCTACGCCGGGTATGTTCACCGGCATCGTCGAGGAGACCGGCGAAATCGTCGCCGTCGATGACGGCCCCGAAGGCCGCCGACTCCGCGTCGCCGCGTCGTTCTGTGACGAACTCGAACACGGCCAGTCCATCGCGGTCAGTGGCGCGTGCCTGACGGTTGAGGACTGGGATTCGGAGAGCTTCGAACTGTTCTGCTCCGAGGAGACGCTGGAACGGACGTATCTCGATGAAATCGAGGTCGGCGACGTCGTCAACCTCGAACGCGCGCTGCCCGCCGACGGCCGCTTCGACGGCCACTTCGTGCAGGGCCACGTCGACGGCGTCGGCGAAGTGACCGAAATCGAGAAACTGGGGGACGACTGGTCGTTCGCCTTCTCGCTGCCCGAGGACCTCCAGCGGTACGTCGTCGAGAAGGGCTCGATTGCGGTCGACGGCATCTCGCTGACCGTCGCCGATTTGGGCGATGACGACTTCGCCGTCGCCATCATTCCAGCGACCTACGAGTTGACGACGCTTGCCGACAAGGAATTGGGCGACCCCGTCCACCTCGAAGTCGACGTGGTCGCGAAATACGTCGAGAGCCTCACCGAGGGCTACGTCCAGTAGCCTACCCGCGCGCCGTCGGCCCATTTAAGGCCGCCCCTCCCCGAGTGTCCGCCAATGTCGAACTCGAACGCGAAGGGGGACCGCCGCGAGCGCGAACTCGTCAACAAACTCGACGAGGCCGGTTTCGCGGTCATGCGCGCGCCCGCTTCCGGCAGCGCCACCGAGCGCGAACTCCCGGACGTGCTGGCCGGCGACGGCGAGACCTTCTACGCTATCGAGGCGAAATCCTCCAGCGGCGACCCCATCTATCTGACCGGCGAGGAAATCGAGGCGCTGGTCTACTTCTCGCAGAATTTCGGCGCCAAACCCCGCGTCGCGGCCCGCTTCGACCGCGAGGACTGGTATTTCTTCCATCCCGGCGACCTCTATACGACCGACGGCGGCAACTACCGCGTCAAGAAGGAAACCGCCCTCGCGGAGGGCACCGATTTCGCGGAGTTCGTCGGCGACTCCGAGAAGGTCACGCTTGACGAAGTTGCCGTCGAATCCGACGCCGGCCCCGACCGGGACGTCCTCGAAGCGCTCCAGCGCGGCGACCTCTCGGTCGACGAGGCCGCCGAGATGTTATAAGGCGGCCGCTCGCGGCGCTCTCGTCGTCGGTTCCGAAAAGCACTTGCCGAAAACAGGTGTGTTCTGGAAGACATGGAGTGGCTTACCGTCCTCGTGTACCTCCTCGCGCCCGCGGTGCTCACGGTGCTCGGCGCACCCATCGCCGCCCTCTTCTTTCGGGCCCTCCCCCGAAAGGGCGCCGCGTTCGCCCTCCCTACGGCGCTCGTCCCGTTTACCATCACCGTCTTCTGGGTCGGTCAACTCACCTTCGGCCTCCACACGCTCGTCATCGGTCTGGGCGTCCTCGTCGGCGGCGCGATAGCCGCGATGCGTCTCGGTGCCGCCCCCGAGTGGCGGTCGGTCGCCGCGATGTACGGCGTCTTCTGTGCCGGCTTTCTCGTACTGGTCGCCTTCCGTGCGGCCGACCCGGGCATCACGGCGGCCGGCGGCGAGCAGTTCCTCCATTTCGGCATCGTCAACGCGCTCGAACGCGCGAACACGCTGCCGCCGGAGGACATGTGGTTCGCCGGCAAGCGCCTCAAATACTACTACGGAACCCAACTGCAGGTCGCCAGCCTCTCGATGCTCACCGGCACGCCGCTCCGCTACGGCTTCAACCTCGGCATCGCTGCCTTCTACGGCCTGTTGTTCGTCGTCGCCTACGGCGTCGCCGGCGCCATCGCCCATCGACAGGACCGCTCGTATCGACTCGGCGGCGTCTTCGGCGCCTTCTTCGTCGCCTTGGCCGGCCCGACGACGACGGCAATCCGCCTCGCGACGCCGTACCTGCCGGACGCGCTGGCCGACCCCATCAAACCGGCCGCGTTCGGCTTCGTCGCGACCCGATTCAACGGCGGCGACCTCGCACAGACGGTGACCGACCTGTCGAATCCCCTCGACTGGGGCTGGTGGTACACCCGCTATGTCGTCCCCGGGACGATTCAGGAAGTGCCGCTCTACTCCTTCGTCAAGGCCGACCTCCACGGCCACACCTTCGCCAACGGCTACGTCCTCTTCGCCGGTGCGCTCGCGCTCGCCTACTACGCGACGCCCGAGGGCGAACGCACCCGTCGCCGCGCGCTCGTTTTCGGCGGCCTCGGTGCCGTCGCCGGCCTGTTCGGCTTCATGAACACGTGGTCGCTCCCGACGGCGGCCGGCCTCACCGTGCTCGCGGTCGGCGCGGCCGATGCACATCCGGCCACACTGCTTCCGGAGCCGCTCTCCGAGCGCCTCCAGTTCTCGCCTGCCTCGCCGGAGGACCGCCTCGCGTGGCTCGCCCGCGAACTCTGGCGGCTGGTTCTGGCCACGCTCGCCGGCGTCGTCGTCCTCGCAATCGGCGTCGTCGTCGCCTCCCCGTTCCTCGTGTTCGGGCAGGTGCCGACGAACAACGGCATCGGATTCTTCCCCCCACGAAGCCCGCTCGGGCCGTTCCTCGTCATCTATGCCGGACTGGTGGCCGCCTTCGCACTCTACGTCGCCGCGCGCGGGTGGCCGGCCATCGAGGGCGTCTCGACGCCCCGACTCGCTGCCGGTGGGCTGGCACTCGTCGCCGCGATGGCCGCGATTATCGTCGCGCTCGATTTCGCCGTGCTGGCGGTTCTCGGCCCCCTCATCCTCGGCGGCTGGCTGCTGGTCCGCTCCGGCCGGGGGGACTTCGCGCTCGTGTTGCTCGTCGCCGGTGCGGGCCTGCTGCTCTCGTTCGAACTCGTCCACGCCAAACTCCCGCTCATCGATAACCCCCGCTGGAACACGTCGCTGAAGGTGGCCGTTCAGGGCTGGACCCTCGGTGCGGCCGGGGCCGGCGCGGGGATGGCCGTCCTCCTCGCCCGCAGTTACGAGCGCTTGAGCGAGTCCGGGGCCTTCGGTTCGAGCGGAGATGCGGCCGTTTCCCCGTCCAACGGTGTCGATACGGCACGGCTCCGGTCACTGGCGCCCGCCGTCTTCATCGTCGTGGTGCTTCTCGCCAGCGCGGTGTTTCCGACGATGATGTTCGCGACCGAAATCGGCTCGGAAATCGACGAGAACCGCTACAACCCCTCCATAGACGGCTATCAGGCCGCAGACCGGTTCCACCACGAGGAGTACGAGGCCCTGCGGTGGCTCAAGGACCGCCCGGGTCGGCCGACCATCGTCGAGGCGCCCGGCGGTTCCTACGACTGGACCAGTCCAGCCGCCACTTTCTCGGGGCTGCCGGGTGTCATCGGGTGGGACCACGAGGAGGAATACCGCAGTCCCGAGGCTTACGAGCGCCGCGTCGACCACGTTGACGAGGTTTATACCGGCGAGTGGGCCACGGCGGCTGAACACCTCGAACGCTACGACGTCACCTACGTCTACGTCGGCCCGAACGAACGCGAGCGCTACGGCTCGGAGTTGCGTTCGTTCGACCGCGAGGCGTTCAGCGTCGCCTTCGAGGGCGGCGAGGTGACGATATACGAAGTCGACCACTCGGAACTGTAGCGGGCCGCAAAACAGCTGATTTCGGCGTTCTGTCTACTCGATGAGCATCTGGTCGCGGACCGCCAGCCGTGAGTAGGGGAAGGCATAGCGCGGGCGTTCGTCGAGGTTCGCGTCGGCGTCGTCGGAAAAGGGGTAAACCACCTCGACGACGGGGTCGTCGCTCGGGTAGCCCTCGTTTTTCGGGTAGTCGGCGACCGTCGAGTCGGCGGCCTCGATATAGCGCTCGTGGGCCAGTTCCTCGGTTAGTCGGTAGACGACGACGGTGTCGCCGGTTTCCTTGTCGGTCGCGAGGTCGCCGCGTTCGAGCCAGCAGTCCCCACAGAGTTCGGGGCCGTTCTCGGGAACGAACGACTCGCGGCCACAACCGGCACAATCCGCGCGCTTCTTGCCGGGCGGCGGGACCCGCCCCTCCGTCACCTCGATGGCGACGCGCCGGAGGTGTTTGCAGCGCTCGCCGCGGATTTCGTGGTCCGGGCAAGTGCAGTCGCTCCGCGAGAGATTCACCATGTAGGTCGCGCCGGACTGGCTTTCGACCGCGTATCGGCCGGCCCCGAGGGAGCGGACGGCCATCGATTCGGTCCACGCGCGGGCCGAGCGGTCGTCGAGACGGCTGGTATCGGGCGCCAGCGGCCGCCGAGCGTCGGAGTCCGATGACGCGGATGTGTGTACTGGATGCGTCATATTCCAGTTGAAACGTAGGTGTTCGACGCTTATGAGTCGTTCGACGGTTCACGTCGTGAACGGCGCAAAAACGG
Organism: Natronomonas halophila; assembly: GCF_013391085.1. Lineage (NCBI taxonomy): Archaea > Methanobacteriati > Methanobacteriota > Halobacteria > Halobacteriales > Natronomonadaceae > Natronomonas > Natronomonas halophila. The sequence continues at coordinate 1,692,287 of NZ_CP058334.1, forward strand.
GCTATAAAATAACCATTTCAGGTCAGAATTAGCCACCGCCGAGTGCAGTTTAAAAAGGCTCTAGAGGTACTCGTCGAGCGCCTCGGCGACGACGTTCTCGGGGTCGGTGTCCTCTAACGCGGCGTGTCGTCGAAGCTCTCGGTAGGTCTCGGGCGGCAGGGACAGCGATACCTGTCCGAGGTCGATGCCCTCGGCTTCCAGCGCTTCCTCGACGCTCATACCCTCGTTGACGCGGGAGGCGATAGACCGGACTTCGCGGACGGTGAGGTCGTGGTCTAAGGTCGCCCACGCGAGCAAAAAGCGGGACTCACCCGAGACGCGGGCGACGTGTTTGGCCGCTGTCGGCGCGATTTCACCCAACGCGACGTGGCGGCGGATGGACCGCGGCAGGTCGTGGACCCGCGCCCACTTCCGGATGAAGGAGACGGTGGCCTCGCCGTCGGCGCGTTCGGCGGCGGCCTTGTACGACCCGGTGCCGCGAACGAGGGCGGCACAGGCGGCGGCGCCGCGCAGCATATAGACGTTGTCCTCGCTGCCGACGGTGTTCGAGGCGAAGCGCCGAACGGTGTCGGCGGCCTCCGCGAGACTCTCGGGGTCGTCGGGGTCGAACTGGACCGCGCGCTCGCCGGCGACGCGGGGGTCACCGCGAATGACGGGTTCGCCGACCGGCGATTCGCGGTCCGTCGGCGGCTCCTCGTCGCCCGGGCCTTGACTCATTGAACGTCGATACGGTAACCGAGGTGAAAAACGTCTCGGCGCTGTGTGGTTTCGCGGTCAGGACGCGAGTAGAAGAGGTCGGGGGCGAGACGCCACGCTACTCGTCGGCGTCGCGCTCGTCCGACATATGCTCCCAGATTTCGGTACATCCGCATCCGTCCTCGACGTCGTCGAGGTGGCTCGTGTCGATCTCTTCGTCTTCCGGCTCGTTCTGTGTCTGGCTCATCGTAACTCCTCCTCGTACAGCTCGGGGGCGACGTCCGCAGACGTGTGCTGGCGGATGCCCGCCCGCTGACGGTCTGTCATCACTCCCCCGTAGATGTCTTATCCGTATAAGGCCGCCTTCCTCCGTAATCCCTACCCGTGCTCCCGCTTCCAGGAGCTTCTTTCCCCTTTCTCCGACGGCCCGACTCGACGGAATACGGCGACGTGGGGCGGTTCGGTCGGAAACGACCGTCACCGAATCTCCGGACGAGCGGCAACGGCTGTCCACGCCGACGGCCTTACCCCGGCGGAGCGTCTGGTAGCGGGTATGCCCACCTCGGTACACCAGCTGGACGACGGCGCGTGGCTCAGCGTCAACGATAGCCGGCAGGTGAACGTCAGCGACCTCTGGTGGCTCGCACGCCACGATTTCTGCGACTGCGAGATGGCCGACTTTTTAGCGGAAGGGTTTGTCACCATCAGCGTCGACCACCCGAACATCGAGGGCCGCATCGCCGGCCAATGTATCAACTGCGGCGAAAGCGGCGTCACCGACTGGCTGACGCTCGGCCGCGTCGTCGACCCCGACGAGGGCGAGTTCTATTCCGTCGACCCATCGAGCGTCCACATCCCCGAGCGCCGGACTCGGCTGGCCGAACCCGAAGACGCCTGAGAAAAAGCGGCCGTTTTTTCCGGAAGAGGTGAGACGCGGGGAGGCTTGACCGAATGGAGGATGGTATATGTGCAGGACTATTGCCTGTGGATATGCCGAGCAAGGTCGAAGGCTGGAAAGACGAGGTCTACGGTGCGGAAATCCGGGACCACCTCATGGAGTTCGCCGAAGAGGGATGGAGTTCCATCCCCGAGGACGAACACGACGCCTGGTTCGAGCGGTTCAAATGGTGGGGTCTGTACCACCAGCGGAAGGGCCAGGAATCCTACTTCATGATGCGTATCGGGACGCCGAACGGTCGCCTGACGCCCGAACAGCTTCGGGTCGTCGGCGAAATCGCCAACGAGTACGCCACCGGGCCGGTCGAAAACCCGGAGTTCGGCGGCGCCTACTGTGACTGGACGACCCGGCAGTCCATCCAACTGCACTGGATTCAACTGCAGGACATTCCGGACATCTTCGAGAAACTCGAAGAACACGATCTCTCTACTATTCAGGCCTGCGGTGACTCCTGGCGGAACATCGTCGGCTCGCCGATGGCCGGCAAGGACGCGAAGGAACACATCAACGCGTGGCCGGTCATCAAGGAGCTCAATGACACTTTCAAGGGCAACGACGACCACTCCAACCTCCCCCGGAAGTGGAAGGTCGCCGTCACCGGCGACACCCGCGGCTCCGGACAGGCCGAAATCAACGACCTCGGCTTCGAGCCCGCCACCAAGGAACTCGACGGCGAGGAAGTCAAGGGCTTCAACGTGAAGGTCGGCGGCGGCCTCTCCCGCAAGGAACCCCGCATGGCCCGCAGCATCGACGTCTTCGTCACCGAGGACACCATCGCCGACGTCGCCGGCGGCATCTCCGCGCTCTTCCGCGACCACGGCGACCGCGAGGACCGCTTCAACGCCCGCATCAAGTTCCTCGTCGACGAGTGGGGTACCGACAAGCTCCGCCGCGTCCTCCAGGAGGACTACGTCGACTTCGAACTCCCCACCGCGGGCGAGGACCTCCGGGAGCAGTACACCTACAACTCCGGTCGCAACGACGAAATCGGCGACTACGTCGGCGTCCACGAACAGGTCGACGGCGACTACTTCGTCGGCCTCTCCGTCCTCGTCGGCCGAATGGGTGCCGACGACGTCATCGAACTCGCCGACCTCGCCGAGGAGTACGGCTCCGATATCGTCGGCATCACCCAGCGACAGAACCTCATCGTCTCCGACATCGCCGAGGAGGACCTCGACGACTTCCTCGACGAGCCGCTGCTGGAGACCTACTCGCCGGACCCCCACCCGTTCATGCGGGGCTCCATCGCCTGTACCGGCACCGAGTACTGTTCGCTCTCCATCGTCGAGACGAAAAACCGGATGGTCCGCTACGCCCGCTGGCTCAAGAACAACGTCGAACTGCCCGAGGGCGTCAACGACTTCCACATCCACCTGTCCGGCTGTACCGCATCCTGCGCTCAGCCCCAGATCGCCGACATCTCCCTGCGTGGCATGAAGACCCGCAAGGACGGCGAACCCGTCGAGGCCTTCGACATCGGCCTCGGTGGCGGCCTCGGGGAGAACCCCCGCTTCGCCGACTGGATCGAGATGCGCGTCGCCGCCGACGAGGTGCCCGGCTACATCGAGAACCTGCTCGAAATCTACGACGAAGAGAGCAACGAGGGCGAATCCTTCCGCGACTACATCGAGCGCCACGAGGAGGAGTACCTCAACGGCCTCGCCGAACCCGAGGAAACCTCCTACGAGGACCCCTACCTCGGCAACACGAAGATGACGTGGTACCCCTACGCCGAGGACACCGAGATGGACGCGTCGCCGGCGCCGGCTGACGACTAACGAACTTTTTGCACGGCGCGGCGAAGCCGCGCCGGCAAAAACTTCGATGAAAAAGACACTGCGGGCCTCCCTCGCCTCACGGCTCACTTCGTTCGCCGTTCGGCATACCGAGACTCCTCCTTCGGTCGGAGTCTCGCAACCGGTCGGCCCTTGGTCCCGCGCCTCACTTCGTTCGGCGCGGTGGAACCGCTCGCGCCCTGCGGGCGCTCGCGGATGCTTTCTTTATACTCTGTTTAAATATCTATCAGCAGTAGTTATTCGGCCATTTCTGTGAGTTCCACCCGAAACACCACCCCTGTCAGGGGACCCCTCCTTCGTCTGGAATAACGACGCCCTGCGTTTCGTCTCGAATGCCGGCTTATAAATCCTCGCGCGGCGAACGGGCGGGCAATGGACGAGCGCGTACGCGAACACGCGGAGGTACTGGTCGAGTGGAGCGCGCGAACCGAGGAAGGCGACGACGTGGTATTGTCTGTCGCCGAGGACGCCCACGAACTCGGCGTTGCGGTCGCCGAGAAACTCGGCGAGGTCGGCGCGAACGTCGTCACGACCTACGGCTCTGCCGAGGTCTCGCGGGCCTACCTGCAGGGCCACGACGGGGACTTCGAGGAGAACCCCGCCCACGAACTCGCGCTCTACGAGAACGCCGACTCGGTGCTGCGAATCGGCGGCGGACGGAACACCACCGCGATGGCCGACGTCGACAGCGACGTCCGGCAGGCCTACTCGAAGGCCCGCGAAGAGGTCCGTGAGGCCCGAATGGACACCGACTGGGTGTCGACGGTCCACCCGACCCGCGCGCTCGCACAGCAGGCCAGCATGGCCTACGAGGAGTATCAGGACTTCGTCTACGACGCCGTCCTGCGCGACTGGGAGTCGCTGGCCGAGAAGATGGCCCATATGAAGGAGATTCTCGACGAGGGCGAAGAGGTCCGTATCGTCAAGGAACGGGAGGACCAGCCGAAGACGGACCTCACGATGTCCATCGAGGGTCGCACCGCGGTCAACTCCGCGGCGTCGGTCGCCTACGACTCCCATAACCTCCCGTCGGGTGAGGTCTTCACGGCGCCCTACGCCACCGAGGGCGAGGTGTTCTTCGACGTGCCGATGACCATCAACGCCCGTCGCGTGCGGAACGCACACCTCACCTTCGAGGACGGCGAAGTCGTCGACTTCTCGGCGGAGACGGGCGAGGATGAACTTGAGACCATCCTGAACACCGACGAGGGCGCCCGACGGTTGGGAGAGTTGGGCATCGGGATGAACCGCGGCATCGACCGCTTTACGGACAACATCCTCTTCGACGAGAAGATGGGCGATACCGTCCACATGGCTGTCGGCCGCGCCTACGACGCCAACATGCCGGAAGGCGAGGAGGGCAACCAGTCGGCCGTCCACGTCGACATGATTACGGACATGTCCGAAGCCTCGCGCATGGAAGTCGACGGTGAGGTCGTCCAGCGGAACGGGACCTTCCGATTCGAGGACGGTTTCGGGGGATAGTACCGCACCGAGCGCAGCGAGGTGCGGCTTTTTCATCGAAGTTTTTCAAGGAGGGTGAGCGAGTGAAGCGAGCGAACCCGACGCAGAAAAAGTTCGAATGGCACCTTCCGATTCGAGGACGGATTCGAGGGATAGTCTACTACGACTGGATATGTTCTGGTAATAGATGGTATCGAAACCCATCTGACACCATAATAAATAAACCGGGTGGCCTGTTAGTCGGTAGCAGCGCGAGGTCGGAGACAACTTTGAACGCCGCCCAAGTTATTATGGGCTTGCTGACAGCTTGACACTCGCGGAATGCAACCATGCTACACCTACTATCCGGCGGGCGGTTCTGCCCGCTGCCGAGTGCCGTCGAGGCACAGAAGAAAATCAGCGCCGCGACGTTCGAGTTGGTGTCGACCGGGTCGACGATGCACCACGAGACCATCGCCGCCGCCCGCGCGATGACCCAGCTCAATCTCAGTTCGGCCGAGGAGACCACCGGTATCCGGTCGCCGCGGGCCCACGACACGATAGACGACGGCTTCGACACCATCGAAGACGCCAGCAAGCGCGCCGAGGACCGCTTCTACCGGGCGCTGCTGTCGGCCGGCCAACTGTCGGCCACCTACGCCGAGTTCGTCGACGCATCGGTCGAACGGGCCTGCCCGACCGCCAGCGATGAGTAACGAGTCGCCCGCTCAGTCCCACCAGTTGCTTCGCCGTTCCTCGTAACTCGCCGAGGGCCTGAGCGGCTCGGGGAACTCGCCCGGTTCGGTGTGGCCGAACCCGGTCCCGAGCCAGCGGCCGACGTGCCACGCGACGGCGTCGGTATCGACGTCCACGAGGACGATTTCCAGACTCGTATACCGTTCGAGCGTGCCGTCCCCGTCGACGTCCTGTCCCGTGGTCCGCCCGCAGGAGCCGCCGCCGGTCCGGCAAGGGTCCGACTCGGCGAAGCGTATCGTGATATCCGCGCTGTCCGGAGTCTCCGCCCGGTAGAAGGTCACGTTCTCCGGGACCGTCCCACCGGCGCCGTCCATGTAGTAGTGCAGCGCGGCGCCGACCTGTCGTTCGGTGGCGTCCCACGCCGAATCGGGGACGCTCCCCTGGTCGATGTAGACGACGAGCCCCGGCTCTTCCCACGGGAGCGGTCGTTCGGTCGCGTTCGGCTTCGGCACCGTCGCCAGCCGGGTCCGCGCCTGCATCACTTCCTGTGGGGCGGCGTCGTGGGTCAGCCCCAGCGTGTGCCCGAGTTCGTGTTCGAGCACCTGTTCGGTCGATGCCGCCGAGAGACCGGTCCGGACCCGAACGTCGACGGGGCGGTCTATCTGTCGGGTGTCGGTCAGAACCGGCGCACAGCCGGCGGTGTGCTCATCGTCGCGGGATTTCCCACAGTCGGTCACCACGGGTTCGAACCGGACGTGGATGTCCGCGGTTTCGTTCGGCTCCGCCAGCCGAAAGCCCACGTCGTAGCCGGCGTACTGCCGGCTGTGTTCGGTCCAGAAGACCAGCGCCCCGTGGACCGCCGACTCGTAGTCGCGGTCGGCGTCCGCCGGTGCCTCGTAACTGACCGATAACACGTCGTCACGCCAGGGGTTGTCCGGGTCACCGTCGTAGCCGTCGCCGGTACCCATCCCGCCGGGGTTCAGGGGCCCGACACACCCCGAAAGCAGGAGAACCGTTGCGACCGCAACCACCCGCCAGTGCATTATCCGCGGTATCGCCTGTGGGTAAAAAGAGGGTTTCGCCGGTTCGGGGCGCCGAGCCGCGGCGCTGGTGGCGTAAAATCGGCTGAGGATAGTAAGCCCCCTTCTGTTTCTACCCGGCATTCGGCTGAGCACCCGTCTGTGTGTCCGGGCTACCTTAGTCGACGGGCTTGCACCGGCGAGGATTCGCCGTTCCATCCGTTCCCACTCGTCAGCGTGGCCTCGAGAGGCCACGTCATCCCTCGACGGGTTAGCTCCCTTCCCTTACGGGTCGGTTCGCGCGCTTGCGGCGGAACCGCAAGCGCCATAGGCCGCCGATGGCGGCCCACGCGTCTCATCGGTCGGAGTGGGCGGTCTCGTTTCTGTTCCAGAGCCAGCGGTCTCCCGCTCCGGGCTTGCGCCCGGTCACCTGCCCGGACGGTGGGGGGACTTTCCTCATGCCCGCATGTGCGGGCACGGGGACCGGGCATCCTCTTCCACTGATAAGTAGATGGGTCGGCCGCTTAAGGGGTTCGGTGGGGAGGACCACCCGACCGGACGGTCACCTTCGAAGCCGCCGGTAGAGCCCCGCCAGTCCGAGGCCGCACAGCCCTGCGGCCGCGCCGAGACCGGCGCCGTCCCCGCTCGTCTCGGTCCCCGTCGGCGTCGTATCCAGCGGCCCACCGGGGTCCGGGAAGGCGTAGATTCGGGCGCCCTCCGCGGGCGTCTCGAGGCTGTTGTCCTGCCAACTGCTCCCGATGACGGCGTCGCCGGCCCGCTGAGCCGTCCAGAAACTCGTCGTCTCCGAATCCCGCCAGTGGGCCAGTTCTTCGGGGTCGGTCGGGTCCGTGACGTCGTGGACCTTCAGGCCGCCGCGGTACCACGATGTGTAGAGGCGGTCGCCGACGAACTCGAAGTTGTGCGACGTCGTCCAGACGCCGCCGCGGAACTGTGCGTCGCTCGTCGGCGGCGCTTCGATGCGCGACAGTCGCTCCTCGTCGGCGGCGTTCCACAACTCCACGCCGCCGAGGTCGCTCGTCGGGGCGTCGGCTTCCTCGCCCCATGCCTCCTCGTTGAGCGCGACGAGGTCGCTGTCGACGCCCCGCTGTGGCATCGCGAAGTGGTCGTTGCCGGGCAGATAGAGCCGGCGTTCCAATGCCTCCGAATCGCTGAGTCCCGCCCGCGATTCGGGGTCCTGTCCCCGGAGGCCGACGATGGGCGTCGGGTCGCTCGGATCCGACACGTCGATGAGCCACGTACCGGCGTCCCAGTAGGAGACGTAGACCACCTCGTTTTCGACCCACACATCGTGGATTTCGTACATCTTCCAGTAGACGTCGGCCCAGCGGTCGTCCGTGTCGAGAATCGACCACCGGCCCACCTCCTCGCCCGATTCGATGTCGACACAGACCAGCGGGTTTCCCTCGCCGTTGTTGCCACAGAGGTACAGCGTCTCGCCGTCGGTGGTGAGGTTGTGATGGTAGAAGTCGGTCTCGTATGTCAGGACGTGCTGGGGGTCAGCGGGGTCGGAGACATCGAAGACGACGGCGGCGTAGGTGGTCCCCGAGTGGGTGTTCGGCGGCCCGCCAACGGCGTAGTAATCGCCGCCGACCTTGCCGTCGTAGATACCCGACAGCGGGCCCTGGCGATGGTCGGCGAGCAGGTCGGTGCGTTCGGCGAGCACGGTGAGGTCGGTCGGGTCCGAGACGTCGACGGTGGCGAAACCGTCGGTGGTGGCGACGTAGGCGACGCCGTCGTCGACGACCAGTTCCTTGGCCCCCGGCAGCGAGAGGTTATCGAGCGGGTCGAAGCCGCCGCCGGCCTCGCTATCGCCGCCGCCGTGACCCTCGTGGGCGGCGGCGCCCCCGGCGAGCGCGAGACTCGAGGCGCTGGCGAGGCAGGTCTTCAGCAGCGACCGACGGTGCATTCGCCCGAGATTGGGCGTGGGTGCGCCTATGCTTTCCGGCCCGGCGTCGTCGGGCGGGACAGCTATTTGCCCGCACCGCCCCGAGACGGGCGTATGATTCGACCGGACTGTTCGGGACGGGTCGCCCTGGTCACCGGCAGCGCGAAAGGCGTCGGCCGTGCGTTCGCGCTCGCGTTGGCCGACGCGGGCGCGGACGTGGCCGTCCACTACCACAGCAGCGACGCCGAGGCCGAAGCCACCGCCGAGGAGGCCCGCGACCGCGGCGTCAACGCCGTCACCGTGCAGGCGGACGTGACCGCCCCCGACTCCGTCGATGCGTGTTTCGAGACCATCGAAACGGAACTCGGCAGCGTCGATATTCTCGTCAACAACGTCGGCGAGTTCGCGCCCGACCACTGGGCGGACATCGACCTCGACACCTGGCAGATGGTCATGGATACGAACCTGACGGGGACGATGCTCTGTTCGAAGCGCGCGCTGGGACCGATGCGCGATGCCGGATGGGGCCGCATCGTCAACGTCGGCTACGCATCGGCCGAACGGGCCTCCGTCTCGCCGACCAACTTCCCCTATTTCGTCGCCAAGACGGGCGTGCTCATGTTCACGCGGATGCTCGCCGCCGAGACACAGGACGACGGCATCACCGTCAATGCAGTATCGCCGTACGTCGTCGAGACCAGCGACGCCTTCCCCGAGGAGGCCCCCCGCGGCCGGTGGGCCAAACCCGAAGACCTCGTGGCGGCGCTGCTGTTCTTCGTCGACGAATCGACCGAATACATCAGCGGCGAGAACGTCGAAATCGACGGAGGATGGCTTCCCGAATCGGTATGAATTGTGAATCGGCGAACACATTCATAAGCCCCGATATTCAACCATCTATCGTACATGCTCGGTGACCGCCCCGCGAGCGAGCGGGGTCAACTACTCGTCATTACGGCGCTCGTTCTCGCCGTAGTGCTGGTCGGACTGGCTCTAGTTCTCAACTCCGCGATTTACACGGAGAACCTCTCGACGCGCCAGAGTACCGACAGCGTCGGCGTCACCACGGCCATCGGGACGGGCGAAGCCGAAATCGAGCGTGCCATCCACCACGTCAACCGGCATAATAACTCCTCGAACCCCAAGGTCAACCGAGCGTTCGACGACGCCATTCGCGACCTCAACAACGACACCAACGACGAGTACGCCAAGCGCGGGACGAGCTATCGGTTCCAGGTGACCGACCGGACCAACGGCACCCACCTCAAACACACCAACAGTTCGAAGAGTTTCGTCTCCGGTGGGTCGAACTCCGGGCAGGGTGACTGGCTGCTTGCCGGAAGCGTTCCTCATCTTCGTGATTATCGGATGACTGTTCAGCCGCGATACCTGTATACCGGCAGTGACCTCACTATCGATATCCTGATGAACAATGCTTTCCGGGTGAACATGACTGGCGAGGACCAAAGCGGTAGCGAGGTGACGTGGGAAGTCTACGTCTACGAGAACGATACGGGCGACGTGGTAGTCGTCGGCGCCAACGAAACGGAACTCCTGAGCGAGGACACTATCGAAGACCTGACCACGTTTGAGGATGGCTGTCGGGCGGTGACGAGTAGCGACGACGAAGACGTCACCCTCGATTTCACGAACGGAACGGTTTCGGGACAATCCTGTTCGGGGCTGGCGTTTCAGGACCACTTCGAAGGCCCAATTTCGATTCGATACGAGAACGCCGACGATAACGAAACCCTCGCCGAATCACGTAGCGGCGGCACCTATGAACTCGCCATCGGCACCACTGACTACGAGGACCAGCACTTCCACAACGCCACCGAGGACCAGTCCCCCTACGCCACCCATATCATCTACAGCGCCCGCGTCGAGAGCCACTACGCCCGCGCCGATATCACCCACAGCAGGACCATGCGCCTCTATCCGGGTATAGAGACGTACGTCGGATAGCCGCAACCGACAGGGTTTCACTCGGCCAGTTCCTCGACCCGATAATGACTGACGACATCGTCGTCCGCGGTGCCTCCGAGCACAACCTGAAGGACATCGACGTGTCCATTCCCCGCGAGGAGTTCACCGTCGTCACCGGCCTTTCGGGGTCGGGGAAATCCTCGCTCGCGTTCGAAACCGTCTACGCCGAGGGCCAGCGCCGCTACATCGAATCGCTGTCCGCCTACGCGCGTAACTTCCTCGGGCAGATGGACAAACCGCAGGTGGAAAACGTCGAGGGGCTGTCGCCGGCCATCTCCATCGACCAGAAGAACGCCGCGAACAACCCACGCTCGACGGTCGGGACCGTCACCGAACTCCACGACTACCTCCGCCTGCTGTACGCCCGCGTCGGGACGCCGCACTGTCCCGAATGCGGCCGCGAAGTCGGCGAGCAGAGCGCCCAGCAGATGGTTCGCCGCCTGCTGGAACTGCCGGAGGGGACCCGCGCGAAAATCGGGGCGCCCGTCGTCCGCGACCAGAAAGGCGCCTTCGAGGACCGCTTCGACGAACTCGTTTCGGAGGGGTACACCCGCGTCGAAGTCGACGGCGAGGAGTACGACCTCTCTATCGAGACGCCGGACCTCGACGACAATTACGACCACACCATCGACGTCATCGTCGACCGCGTGAAACTCGAAGAGGACGCCCGCTCGCGTATCACCGACTCCGTCGAAACCGCGCTTGAGGAAGCCGACGGCGTCCTGAAGGTCATCCTCCCTGACCCACCGGAAGACGCCGATATCGGCACCCAGTCCCGCAGCACTGGCGACCTCGCAGGCGACGATGACGACCGCCTCGTCGCCGAGTTCTCCGAGGAACTGGCCTGTACCCACTGTGGTATCGACCTGCCGGAAATCGAGACCCGCTCCTTCTCCTTTAACTCGCCGCACGGCGCCTGTCCGGAGTGTGAGGGCATCGGTGAGACGAAGGAGGTTGACGAGGACCTCGTCGTCACCGACCCCTCCAAGCCCATCAAGAACGTCTTCGAGCCGTGGAGCTACAACCGCTCGTACTACCGGACGCGCCTCGATAGCGTCGCCGAGCACTTCGGCGTCAGCGTCGACACACCCTTCGAGGACCTCGACGAGGACGTCCAACGGCAGTTCCTCTACGGGACCGACGAGGAGGTCGTCTTCAAACGGCAGACGAAGAACGGCACCCGACGCAAGGAAAAGCGCTTCGAGGGCGTCATCCCGAACCTCGACCGCCGCTACATCGAGACGGACTCGGAATCCACCCGCGAGCACATCGAGGACTACATGGCGACGACGACGTGTCCGGCCTGCGAGGGGACGCGACTCAAGCCCGAATCCCGCGCTGTCCTCGTCGCTGGCACCTCGATTACGGCCGTCAACCAACTCTCCATCGGCGACGCCTTGGAGCACTTCGAGAACCTCGATGCGGACCTCGATTCGCGCGAGCGGAAAATCGCCGAGGAGATTCTCAAGGAAATCCGCGCCCGCCTCGGCTTCATGGAGGAGGTCGGCCTCGAATACCTGACCCTGGACCGAGAGGCCTCGACGCTTTCCGGCGGCGAAAGCCAGCGAATCCGACTCGCCACGCAGGTCGGGTCGGGCCTCGTCGGCGTCCTCTACGTGCTTGACGAACCTTCCATCGGCCTCCACCAGCGGGACAACGACAAACTGCTGGACACCCTCGAAGGCCTCCGCGATTTGGGCAACACGCTCGTCGTCGTCGAACACGACGAGGAGACGATGTGGCGCGCGGACAACGTCATCGACATGGGTCCCGGACCCGGCAAGCGCGGCGGCGAAGTCGTCGCCAACGGCGACGTCGAGGACGTGATGGCCGCCGAGGAGTCCGTGACGGGGGATTACCTCTCCGGCGAACGGCGGATTCCGGTGCCCGACGAGCGCCGCGACGCCGACGGCTATCTCACGGTGCGGGGCGCCCGCCAGCACAACCTCAAGGACCTCGACGTCGATTTCCCGCTGGGCTCTTTCACCGCGATTACCGGGGTTTCGGGGTCCGGCAAGTCGACGCTGCTGCACGAGATTCTTTATAAGGGTCTCGTCAAGCGGATGAACGACACCGACGTCTTCCCCGGTGAGCACGACGACATCGAGGGCATCGAGAACATCGAGACGGTCCGGCTCATCGACCAGTCGCCCATCGGCCGGACGCCACGCTCCAATCCGGCCACCTACACCAACGTCTTCGACCACATCCGCGAACTCTTCGCGGAGACCAAACTCTCGAAACAGCGCGGCTACAAGAAGGGCCGCTTCTCCTTCAACGTCAAGGGCGGTCGCTGTGAGTCCTGTGGCGGTCAGGGGACCGTCAAAATCGACATGAACTTCCTCAGCGACGTCTACGTCCCCTGCGAGGAATGTGAGGGTGCCCGCTACAACGACGAAACCCTCGAAGTCACCTACAAGGACGCGACCATCTCGGACGTCCTCGATATGGAAGTCGACGAGGCCTACGACTTCTTCGAGGGCCACTCCGGCATCCGGCGCCGCCTCCAGTTACTCAAGGACGTCGGCTTGGGGTACATGCGCCTCGGCCAGCCTTCGACGACGCTCTCCGGCGGGGAGGCCCAGCGAATCAAACTCGCCGAGGAGTTGGGCAAGAAGGACTCCGGCGAGACGCTCTACCTGCTGGACGAACCCACCACCGGCCTCCACAGCGAGGACGAGCGCAAACTCATCGACGTCCTCCATCGCCTGACCGACGACGGCAACACCGTGGTCGTCGTCGAACACGAACTCGACCTCGTGAAGAACGCCGACCACATCGTCGACCTCGGCCCCGAGGGCGGCGAGAAGGGCGGCCAGTTGGTCGCCGAAGGCACCCCCGAAGACGTCGCCCAAACTGAGGAATCCCACACCGGCCGCTACCTCCGTGACCTGCTGCCGGCCGTCGACCTCGATGGGCCGCGGAGCGGGCGAGGGAAAGCGGCCGGGGACGACTGAGGTCTACTTTTCGCACGGCCGACTTCGCCGCACGCTGGGGCGGATACCCGTGGTCGGCCTCGCGAGCGCGATACTACTTAAAATAGCGTGTGGTCTCAGGCCGCCGCTTCGAGTTCTACAGCGTCGTCGGACTGTATCCACGCCCGGTGGTTTTCCCGGTCGTAGATGACGAGTTCGCCGGATTCGAGTTCGATATCGACACACCGGTCTGCGGGAACCGGGGGACTGGCCTCGCTGGCGTCGTCTTCGAGCGGCGGTGTCATTGGTGGGTCACGGGCGATATCGCCCTACAGGAGACGATTGATGGGCGATATTGATAAATGTTACCACGGTACATGATTGGTGACTTTGCAAGCGGTGAAGTACCGTGAGGCCGTTCAGCCGTGTATGAGTGGCTCGAACGTCGTCGAATCCGGCGAATACACGGCGGATGAACTTCTGGAGCGGTTGCGCGAGGGCGAACGCCTCGTCGTCCGGACCGAGGTCCTCGGCAACCCCGAGGAGTTGACGCTCCGCTACGACGGCGAGACGTACTACTGTGATACGCCGACGACGCTCCACAAACACGAGACGGCCGAGGAGATGCGCGAGTGCATGCGGCACTACGGCTACGTCACGGCGGCGTGACCGCGCGGGTGCCAGCAGTATCGACGTGAAACGGCCCCTTTTTGCGACTCCGTACCGCAGGGCCAGTAATGGCTGACCTCGCGCTTCCCGACGACCCCGCGGCGCCGGACGTGGCAACCGACGGCGTCTGGCTCCACTGCATCGAATGCGGCGAGCAGTTCGCCCCCTTCGAGGACATCATCTACACCTGTAGCGACTGCGGCGGCCTGCTGGAGGCCCGCTACGACCGCTATCCCACCTTCGATGACTTCGACGGGTCGGGCGTCTGGCGGTACAACGCTGCCCTGCCCTTCGAGGAGGGCGTCACCCTCCCCGAGGGCGATACGCCGCTCCATCGCGTGCCCCGCCTCGAAGAGGAGATCGGCGTCGAGAACCTCCGCATCAAACACGAGGGGATGAACCCCACCGGCTCGTTCAAGGACCGCGGCATGACCGTCGGCGTTCGCGTCGCCGAGGAACTCGGCGTCGGCCGTCTGGCCTGTGCCTCGACGGGCAACACCTCCGCGGCGCTTGCGGCCTACGGCGCGCGTGCGGACCTCCAAACGCTCGTTCTCCTGCCCGCGGGTAAGGTCGCGGCCGGAAAAATCGCCCAGGCCAGCCTCCACGGCGCGCGTATCCTCGAAGTCGACGGCAACTTCGATTCCTGCCTCGACATCGTCCAGGACCTCGCGGACCGCGGGGAGGCCTACCTGCTCAACTCGCTGAACCCCTTCCGTCTGGAGGGACAGAAGACAATCGGCCTCGAAATCCTCGAGGAGTTCCACGCCGACTACGGCCGGTTCCCGGACCGCATCGTCCTCCCCGTCGGCAACGCCGGCAACACGGCCGCCCTCTACAAGTGCTTCCGCGAGATGGTCGCTGCGGGCGAACTCGACGAAAGCGAGGTGCCCAAACTCACCGGCGTACAGGCCGAAGGCGCCGCGCCGATGGTCGAAGCCATCGCGGAGGGCGCCGAGGACACCCGCCGCTGGGAGGACGTCGAAACCATCGCGACCGCCATCCGCATCGGCAACCCCGTCAACGCGCCGAAGGCCCTTCCGGGCATCCGCGAGACGAACGGCACCGCCGTCGCCGTCTCCGACGAGGAAATCACCGACGCCCAGCGCACGCTGGCCGGCGAGGGCGTCGGCGTCGAACCCGCCTCCGCCGCCTCCGTTGCGGGCCTCCGGAAACTCCGCGAGCAGGGCGTCATCGAGGACGACGAGAACGTGGTCTGCCTGACGACGGGCCACCTGCTGAAGGACCCCGACGCCGCCGCCGCAGCCGGCGCCGACCCCGAACCGGTCGCGAACGGCACCGAGGCCGTGCTGGAGCACCTCGCCGGCGAATAGCTACTCCTCGGGTTCTTCCTCGACCGTCTCCCGCTCGTTTTCGCCATCTTTGCTCGGCCACGTGACGCCGCCGAGGAAGGGTACGCCCGCCTTCTGGGCGGCCCGCGAAATCATGTGGGCGCCGGTCGGCACCGTCAGGAACAGAAAGAGGATGCCGACAAGCGACGTGAGGCCGGCACCCCCCGGCCCGAAGTGGACGAACCCGGCGACGAAGACGGCGGCCGTTCCCAGCGTCGTCGGCTTGCTCGTCGCGTGCATCCGGTTGTAGACGTTCGGGAAGCGAATCAGGCCGATAGTCCCCACCGTGAGGAAGAAGACGCCGACCACGGCCAGCGCTGCGACGGTCAGATGCCGCGCCGTTTCGAGTGCGACCATACTATCGGGCCTCCGTTCGTCGGGTGTGGGTTCGTGCCTGCATGATTACTCCCGTCGGGTGATGATGTCGCCTTCGGTGACGTACTTCGCGACCGTGACCGTCGAGAGGAAGCCGATGATGGCCAACACGAGGCTGACGGTCACGAAGAGGCCGCGGTCGGTCTTCAGCGCGAAGAGGACGGCGATGGCGACCACGTTCGTCGCGATGGCGTCCAGCGCGACGACGCGGTCCGGTACCGTCGGCCCGCGGATGACCCGGTAGCCGCAGACCAGACACAGCGCCGCGGTCACGACGATAGCGCCGTCGATGACGGCGCCTGCGAGCGTCTCACCGGTCATCGGTGCGCTCCACCTCCGTTTCCTCGCCCCGGTTGGCGAGGTGTTCCATCGGGTCGGCGGCGTTTTTCGGCTCCGGCGGGTAATCCGGCGGATGGACCCGAATCTCGGGGGCCTCGTCGCCGGGGTCGAGACGCTCGTCGAAGATGCGGAGCGCGTAGTCCTCCCAGTCGCGTATCGGGTCGACGATGGCGTCGACGTCCCGGCCGTCGATAGCGTGGACGTAGAGGGCGTTCTCGTCGGGGTCGTGGTCCATCGTCACCGTCCCCGGCGTGATGGTGATACTGTTAGCGATGGTGGTGATGCCGAGGTCGGTCTCGACCCGCAGCGGGACGAGGATGACTTGCGGTTCGATGGCCGTCCACGGCACGAGCGTCCGGTAGGCGACGTCGACGTTCGCGACGATGATCTCCTTGCTGAAGGCGGCGATATAAAAGGCGATGTACGGGACGATAGTGAACGTCCGGGCGAGGTCGACCCGCTCCTCGTAGAGTCGCCGGAAGACGTAGGCGACGGGCATCCCGACCGCGAGGCCGACGACGAAGGTACCCAGAAGTCCCTTCAGGGTCGGCGCTGCGCCCTGAACGAATACCCACAGGACGCCGAACAGCGTCCCGGCGACCAGCCACCGCCGCGTCGTGATGCTCATGCGTTGTCACCTCCGGGGTCGACCGCGTCGACGTAGGCGTCGGTATCGAGGGCCGCCTCCGCGGCAGCGTCGGCGAACGTGTATACGGGCTCGAAGCCGACGCCGACGAGGACGACCAGTCCCGCCAGCGTCGCCACGAGCGCGACCAGTCGGGTATCGACGGGGTCGGTATCGACCGCTTCGGTCGGCGCCCCCCAGAAACACTCGGTCCAGACGCGCGTCGAGTAGACGAGCGTCAGGAACGCCCCCGCCAGTAGGACGGCCAGCAGGCCGACCGACGCGACCGTCGTGTCGGCCGCTATTCGGACGATGGCCGCCTCGAAGACGAGGAACTTGCCGAAGAAGCCGACCAGCGGCGGGATGCCGACGAGCGAGAGGCTGCCGACGAAGAAGGCCGCCGCGAACGTCGAGGAGCGTTCGGCCAGTCCGCCGAGGTCAGCGATTTTCGTCGTCCCCGCCGTATCTCGGATGACCGCCGCCGAGAAGAAGAGCAGGCTCTTCGTGAGGGCGTGATGAAGCGCGTAGACGAGCGCGGCCACGAGCGCGAGGCGTCGGGCGGAGTCGCTGGTCGCCGCGGCGGCGACGGCGACCGGCGCGGCGATGAAGCCGACCTGGCCGATGCTGGAGTAGGCCAGCAGACTGTCGAGGTGGCTCCGACTCACCGCGCCGATGCCGCCGACCAGAACGCTGGCGGCGGCCATGACCAGCAGCACCGGCGCGAGGAAGGCAAGCGGCGAGTCGCCGCCGAAGAAGGGCGCGGACAGCGAGGCGTCCGCGAAGACGGTGAAATACAGGCGGATGATGGCGTAGATACCGACCTTCTTGGTCACGCCGGCGAGCATGGCCGCGATGGGCAGCGGCGCCGCGCGATAGGCCGACGGCACCCAGAACTGGAAGGGAACGAGCCCGGCCTTCAGCGCGAAGGTGGCGAGGATGAGCGCCGAGAAGCCGACGACCGGCGCCGTCTCGACGGCCGAGGGTTCGGCCAGTACGACGGCCATATCGGCCATGTTGAGCGTGCCGACCGTCGCGTAGAGGCCGCCGACCGACAGCAGCATGAAGACGCCGCCGAGGACGTTCAACACGACGTAGCGGGCCGCCGCCGCGGTGTGCTGGGCGTTGCCGTAGAAGGCGACGAAGACGTAACTCGCCATCAGCATCACCTCGAACCACACGAAGAGGTTGAAGAGGTCACCCGTCAGGAAGGCACCCGTGACGCCCAAAAGCAGGAAGCCGAAGACGGGGTGGTAGTAGACCTGCTGGTTGCGACGGTCGATGAAGTAGACGGAGACGGCGGCCGCAAAGAAGGCGACGATGGCCGTCATCGACAGCATGAACGCCGACAGGGCGTCGACGACGAGCGTGATACCGAAGGGTGCGGGCCAACCGCCGACCTGATAGGCGACCGCGCCGGTCGCATCGGGCGCGAAGACCGTCCGGTAGACCAGTGCGCCGATGAGGACGGCATAGACTGCGGTGCCGGCGACGGTCGCGCCCTGCTGGAGGCGCCAGCGGCCCCGCGTCAGGAGCGCGACGGCGGCGATGCCGAACGCAACGAGCATCGGCGCGATGACGAGCGTCTCCATCTATTCCCACTCCCTGAGGTCCATACTCTCGTTTTCCTGATAGGCGCGATACGACAACACGAGCGCGAAGGCGGTCATGCCGAAACTGATGACGATGGCGGTCAACACGAGCGCCTGCACCAGCGGGTCGGCGGTCGCCGGAAACGGCGCATAGCGGGTCCCGAGGACGGGCACGGTGTCGCTCGTGCCCTCCCGGATCCCGCCCATCGTGATGAGGTAGACGTTCGCCGCCTGCGAGATGACGGCCACGCCCCAGACGACGTGGATGATGTCGTCTCGGAGCAGCAGGAAGGTCCCGAGTGCGAAGAGGGCGCCGACTGCCGCCGCGATGCCGACCGTCATTCGGCGCCCACCACCGAAAGCACCGCCAGCAGGCCCCCGACGACGACACAGAAGATGCCGATATCGAAGACCAGCGCCGACGCCAGTTCCACCTCGCCGTACAGCGGCACGCCGTGGACGTAGGTGTAGGTCTGGGTGAGGAACGGTTCGCCGAACAGCATCGGGACGACGCCGCTGACGAACGCGAGGAGGACGCCGAGAACGAACAGGCGGCGGTAGGCCTCGACGGTCCGGTGCTGGAGGATGCCGGTCCCGGGGTCGACCTCGCGGCCGAGGACGCCGACCTCCAGATAATCGAGGCCGTAGGCGACGTACACCAGCGCGAAGGCCGCCACCGTCAGGACGCCACCGATGAAACCGCCGCCGGGGTCGTTGTGGCCCTGCAGGAACAGCGAGAGGGCGACCACGAGCACGATGGGGACGACGACCCGCGCCGTCGTCCGCATAATCGTCGTCGTCATTGCGTCTCACCCCGGTCGCGCATCTCCAGTAGCACCAGCACCGACAGCGCGGCAAGCAGGATGACCGCCGCCTCGCCCAGCGTGTCGAACGCTCGGAAGTCGGTCAGGATGACGTTGACGATGTTCGTCCCGCCGCCGCCGGGCACCGCGTTGTCGACGTAGTAGCGACTCGTCTCGGTCAGCGACGGGTCCGGACTGGCCACCAGCACCGAGACGAACGCCGTCGCGCCGACCAGTATCGAGAGGGCGATATCCCGGGTGACGACGCTCGGCCGTAACTCGGTGTAGAAGGCCGGCAACTCCTCGATTATGAGCAGGAAGACCAACAGGAGGAGCGTCTCGACGACCAGTTGCGTCAACGCGAGGTCCGGGCCGCTGGCCAGCACGTAGAAGACGGCGACCATGAACCCGAGGATGCCGAGGGTCAGCACGCCCGCGACGTGGGAGTCGGCGGTGGTCACCGCCAGCGCGGCGACGACGGCAACCGCGAGGACGAGCAGTAGCGCCGCCGGCGCTCGCTGTCCCGCAAGGCCGGGTTGGACGGCCGTGACCCAGTAGCCCAGCAGCGTCAGGCCGCTGGCGGTGGCGAGCGCCCACGTCACGTAGGTCCGTAGCAGGCCGTTGTGGACGACGGCATCGAGTCGCGTGCTCGCGGCGTCGAGGACTTCCAGCATGTCGGCGTAGAGCGCGGCGGGTTCCAAGAGCGTCGCCCCGGATTCGACCCGGGCGATTCCCGACCGGACCCGCCCGGAGAAGGGGTAGGCGGCCCCACCGACGACCAGTGCGACGACGCTCATCAGCACCGGCCCCGACAGCGAGGTCGGAATCCCGGCGTGGACCTCGACGGGCTTGAGCGTCGTTGCGCTCGCGGCGTCGTTGACGATGAAGTCGATGGCGACGCCGGGAGCGACGCTGACGACGCCGACGAGAACGGCGAGTACCGCCGGCGGTGCCACGAGCAGGGCCGACGGGCGATGGGCGACCGACGCCGTCTCGGGCTGGTCGCCGAAGAAGATGCTCAAGAACCGCAGCGAGTAGAGGACGGTGAAGATGCTGGCGAGGAGGGCGACGGCGGGATAGAGCCACGCGAGGCCGCCGGCCGCGTGGGCGGTCTCCCACGCCGCTTCGAAGAGCAACTCCTTGGAGTAGAAGCCGTTGAACGGCGGGACGCCGGCCATGCTCAACCCCGTAATGACGGCGATGGTGGCCGTAATCGGCAGGTCGCCCCGGAGGCCGCCCAACTCGTCTATCCGCCGGCTTCCGGCCTCGTGGGCGACGATGCCGGCCACGAGGAAGAGCGCGGCTTTGAACAGCGCGTGATTGAACAGGTGGAAAGCGCCCGCCTCCGCGCCATAGTAGGTGGTGAAGCCGAACCCGGCGACCATCAACCCGAGGTGGCTGGCCGTCGAGTAGGCAAGCAGTTCCTTGATGTCCGTGGCGACGACGGCGAGGACGGCGCCGACGGTCATCGTCAGGAGGCCGACGGCAGCCAGCAGGGTCGTCCATTCGTCGCCAACGAAGAGGGGACGCATCCGGCCGAGGACGTAGACGCCGACCTTGACCATCGTCGCCGAGTGGAGGAACGCGGAGACGGGCGTCGGCGCGACCATCGCGTTCGGCAGCCAGAAGTGGAGCGGCACCTGCGCGGATTTGGCGGCCGCGGCGACCGCGATGAGGACGAGTGCCGGCACGAAGAGGCCGGCCTCGGTCAGTTCCGCGCGCATCGCCTCGCGCTCGGCGAGCATCACCGCGAGGTCGAAGGTGCGGCCGCCCAGCGCCGGCCCGCTGGCGACCGCAAGCAGGAGGATGCCGGCCAGCAGACAGAGGCCGCCGCCGACGGTCACGAGCATCGCCATCCGGGCCGAATACAGCGACGGTTCGTCGTCGGTGTAGTAGCCGATGAGGACGAACGAACAGACGCTGGTCAACTCCCAGAAGAGGAAGAGCGAAACGAGGTCCGAGGCGAAGGCGACGCCGAGAATCGAGCCCATGAACGCCGACAGCGCCATATAAAAGCGGCCGAGGTTCGGCTTGCCGTGCATGTAGCGGCCGGCGTAGGTGAAGATGAGGACGCCGATGCCGCTGGCCAAAAGCGCGAAGAGGAGCGCCCACCCGTCGACGTAGAAGCCAAGCGAGATGTCTCGCGAGGGAATCCACGACACCGCGACCGAGCCCTGTCGGCCGTGCTGGGAAGCGACGAGGCCGAACGCGACGGCGGCGACGGCGGCCCCGACGTAGCCGGCGCGGTCGCCGACGACCCGATAAAAGAGCGGCATCGCCGCTGCCGCGACGAAGGGAAGGAGGACCGCGGCGAGAACGACCGATAGCTGCGGGTCCATCAGTTGTCCCTCACATCTCGTGGCACCCTTAAATTAGTACCCGGTCGGCCCGTCGCGTTCCGGGAGTTCGTCGCCGCCTTACTGCCGGGTTCGGGCCGGCGATTCGAGCGTTATCCGTTCGCCCGTCTCCCGACCGGCTTCCAGCGCGTGCTTCGCTTGAATACCCGCGCCTGTCGGCATTTCGGCGGTTCCGACGCCGACCCGCAGGTCGACGCCCGTGCGTTCGGCCTCGCCGAGCGCCGCCTCGTAGGCCGCTTTTTCCAGCGGCGGACAGACTGCGATGGCGTTGTCGCCGCCGACGAAGAATGTGAGCGCGCCGCGGTCGTACAGCGGGTCGGCGATGGCGCTGATGCCGCGGGTAATCGACTGATAGGCCGTGTACGCGTCGGAGGTGTCCGTGTAGTGGGTCGTCGCGTCGACGACGTCGAAGTGGGCAACGTCGAGAGGTTCGACGCTTCCCGTCTCGCCGACGAGTACGCGCTGCCGGTCGGGGTCCTGTGCGCTGCCCGCCTGCTGGAGGTGACCGGTCGCGGCCGCCAGCGCCGCCCGTGGCGTCTCTCCCGGGCCGATGCCCGCGCTAACCGAGACGGGATAGCGGTCGTCGAGTTCGTCCAGTATCCCCTCGTGTGCCTGCCGGTCCATGCCGGGCGTCACCGCGACGACGTTGTCCCCGCGGGCGTAGAACGCGTAGCCGCCGTGGTCGCCGACGGCTTCCGCGATGTCGGCGTAGAGCCGCGACTGGAGGGTCTGGAGGCGCATCTCCGGCCGCGGGTCGGGCGTCGTCGTCCACGGGCCGTAGTTGTCGAGTTGGAACAGCGTCGCCTGCATCAGGCCTCCACTGCCTCCCCGCGGGCGTACTTCGCGAGCACGTCGTACTCGACATTGACCGCATCACCGACCGAAACCGCGGGCAGTGCCGTCTCGTCTCGTGTCGTCGGGACCGTCGCGACGGTGAACGTATCGCTCCCCACGTCGGCGACGGTGAGGCTCGCTCCATCGAGTGCGATGGCACCCTTCTCAACCACGTACGGCGAGGCCGGCCGCTCGAAGACGTACTCGTGGGTGTCGCCGCCGTCCCGGACCTCGCGGAGGGTCGTGGTCGTATCGACGGTGCCCTTCACGACGTGGCCGTCGAACCGGCCGTCGGCAGCGAGGGGGCGTTCGAGGTTGACGGTGTCGCCGGCGTCCAGTCGCCCTATCGTGGTCCGTCGCCGTGTCTCCGCCGAACAGTCGGCGACGAGCAGGCCGTCCTCGCGGGCGGCGACGGTGAGGCAGACACCGTCGACGGCGAGGCTATCGCCGTGTTCGCGCTCGAACGGCGCGTCGATGGACAGGCGAAGGCCGCCGTCGTGATGGTCGACATCCCGTACCGTGCCGGTCGCTTCGATGATTCCGGTGTACACGGTAGAGCGGGGCACTCGGTTCCTCAAGAATGTTCCTAAATTAGATATGCATAACGTATTTGTTATAGATGTGGTTCCGGGGACCGTTCGGCCGGTAAACCCGCTGCTGTCGGGCAGGCGTGCGCAAAACCAGTCGGTGGTTAGGCGGGTCGCGGTTCGCGTTTCTCTTCGGGCGTCTCGTGTTCGAGTTCGGCCAGTCGGAGTTCGTGGACCGACTCGCCTTCGGGAACGTCGAGGTCGTAGGTGCCGAAGGCGCTGGCGAGGGTGACCGTCGCCGCGTCGTCGCTGTCGGCCCGAACCGTGATTTCGGCCTCGGGGTCCAGACCCGCTTCCTCGACCCACACGGTGGTCGATTCGACGCCATCCAGAGAGATTTCGAGGGTGTTCTCGGGCGGCCGCCGCGACTCGATGGGCGGGGTTTCCCACTGGAGGCCGCGGGTGAAGTGGGGCCGGGGGTTCGTTCCGACGTTCCGGAACGTGCCGACTTCGGGCGGCGCGTAGCCGTCGGCCAGCGACGTGGCATCGACGACGCCGGAGCGTTCGCCATCGCGGGTGACGATATCCGAGACCCAGTAGGCGCCGTCGTGGACGAGGCCGACCTCGGGGTGGTCCAACTCCGGCATCTGGCGGTAGGTGACCCGCCGGGGGTTGCGGATGACTTTCCCGCTTTCGATGAACTCGGGGATGCCGTCCCAGCGGTCGTGGTGACCCAGGGAGAGGTGGGTATCGGCGGGGAAGACGTTGAACTGGTAGCGATACCCGTGGTTCTTGAGGCGGCGGGCGTAGTTGTCCGGCGACAGCACGGGTACCAGCGGGTCACCGACGCTGTTCCACAACATCATCGGGACGTGCCGGAGGTTGTCGGCGATATCCAGCGCGCTCTCGGGGTCCTCGGTGAAGACGTTGAGGAACTCGCCGCCGCCCTCGCCGCCGAAGAGGCCGTTGGTCAGGCGGGCGGGCGATTTCAGCCAGCCGTCGGTGATGGCCTCGATTGGGTCCTCCGAGGGCGGGCCGACGACCGAGAAGCCGCGGCCGAAGAGGTCCGGACACTGGGCGGCGAGCATACAGGTACCGAACCCGCCCATCGAGTAGCCGCCGATGGTGACCCGCGAGCGGTCGATGTCGAAGCGGGTCTCGAGGTCGCGCCACGCCTCGAAGATATCGAGTTCGGCCTCCCGCTTGTACCAGCGGCCGGGGCCGCGGGCCTGCGGCATCATGATGATGGCGCCGGTCTTCTCGGCCAGCGACTGCAGCAGGTTCGGCGTGTAGACGGCGTACTGCGTATACGAGCAACTCAGCGAGTGGAGAAGCAGAATGAGCGGCGCCGGTTCTTCGAGGTCCTCGGGGATGTAGACGTTGTAGGGCTGGATTCGGCCTTCGAGGATGTCGTGGTCGACGTCGACGCCCTCGCCGAGGTAGTACCGGGAGGGGTACATAAAGGAACTGACGCCGGAGTCGGGCGTGTTGCGCTCTTCGACGCCATCGCGGAGCTTTCCAAAGTCGATGTCGGCGCCGAACCCGGAGATGTCGCGTTCGGCCAGCGCCATCGCCTGTTCGTGTTCCCGCCAGTTGCCCTCGCCGAGAACCCGCGGCGAGCGTTCGAGGAACAGGTCCAGCAGGTTGTGACCGAGGCCGGTGATGTCGACGAGGTCGAACAGCCCCCGGCCGATATCGACGGGCCCGAGGTTCCGGCGGTACGGTTCGTCGAAGCGGAAGCCCACGTTGAAGACCGGCGGCAGGTCGTCGTTCTCGCGGACCCCGCCGGGCGTCTCTTCGTCGGGACTGACGGCGATTTGTTTGAACTCCTCCTCGTCGTCGTCCCACAAACCGACGACGACGTAATGGCGCCACGTCTCGTCGCCGGGGTCCAGCGGAACCTCGATTTCGATTTGTCGGCGGCGCACGTCGATGTCGACGCGGTCGGCGTCAAGGGGTTGGCCGTCGAGTTCGGCGCCGGTGCCCCAGGTGACGAGGCGGTGATCGACGGGGGCGCCCAATTCGCCCAATCCGTATCCCCAGTCCGTTCGGCGGTCCGACGAGCGGGTGAGACTCGGGTCCGACTCGGTGTCGATGCCGACGGCAACGGCGGCGGCGTCGGGTTCGAGCATCGTGTTGAGGGTGATACGATAGGCGATGCCCTCGTCGGTCGGCCGGGCGCGGAACTCCAGAAGGTCCGCCGCGTTGTAGCCGTAGGTTTCGGGGTCGTTCGGGTAGTGGTAATCGCCGGTCGATTGGGAGAGCACGCCGCCGAGAGAGGCCGAATCCGCGGGTGAGCCGCCGATCCACGAGCGGGTGTCGGCGCCGTGGTCGTCGTAGACGTAGTCCTGATAGAGGTATTCGCCGTCGGCGTAGGCGTCGCAGCCGGCGACCATCAGGGGGTCCGCCTTCCAGCCCGGGCCGTTCTCCAGTTGTGGCGGGGTCGGATTCGCCCCGTATAGCGCGTCCGGCCCCGGGCGGGGCGGGGAGGTGGGATGCTCGGCCGCGTCCCCCTCCTGGTTGCTCTGCTGGTGAGACATGGCTACACACAGGACACGGACGCGGAAATGTGTTAACCCTATGAATACGTGAGGGTTTATATACTCACCTGCCTCTCCGTCGAGGGATAATTATAAACTCCGAACAACTGGTCAATCCGTGGTTCCCTCGGCGAGCGGGCCGACGGTCAGCGTCGACTCGCCGCGGTCGACGGTGACGTCGTGGGCGCCGAAGGAACCCCGAAGCGTCAGCGTCGCCGCGGTGTCGGCGTCGGCCTCGATGGTGAGTTCCCTCTCGGGGTCGAGGCCAGCGGCTTCTACCCACAGCGTGACCGATTCGACGCCCTCCAGGGAGAGTTCGAGCGTGTTTTCGGGGCCGCGTTCGCTTCCTTCCTCGGGGTCGTCCCACTCGACGCCGCGGGCGGTGTAGGGAAGCGGCTTCGTGCCCGTTCTGTTGAACGTCTCGGCGTCGGGGTCGGCGTAGCCGTCGGCCAGCGAGGTGGCGTCGACGAGGCCGCTGCCGTGGCCGGCTTTCGCCTCGATATCGGTCACCCAGTGGGCGCCGTTGTGGCGGATATCGAGGTCCGGGTAGTCGAACTCGGGGACGTACCGGAAGGTGACCCGTTTCGGGAACGTCGGCTGGTCGGTCCCGGCGAGGTATTCGGGGCCGCGCTCCCAGTAATCCTGAATCGCGATGAGGAAGTGGTCGGCCGTCGGGAACACGTCGATTTCGTGCCGGTAGCCGTGCGAACGGAGCTGGTTGGCGTAGTTGGCTGGCCCAAGCAGGGGCACCAGCGCGTCGGTGCCGCCGTGCCACAGCATCATGGGAACGTGTCGGAGGTTCTCCGTCAGGCGGAGGGCGTTCTCCGGTTCCTCGGTGAAAATCGAGAAGAGGCGGCCGCCGCCCTCCCCGCCGAAGAGGTCGTGCATCAGGATGGATGGCGTCGCCAGCAGGTTGCCCGTCGGCCCCTCCAGTGGGTCCTCGGCGGGCGGGCCGACGACCGCGAAACAGCGCCCGAAGCAGTCGGGGTGTTTGGTTGCCATGATGATGGCGCCGAACCCGCCCATCGAGTAGCCCGTCACCGACACCTGCGAGCGGTCGATTTCGACCCGGCGTTCGAGGTCGCGCCACGCCTCGAAGACGTCGAGTTCGGCCCGGCGCTTGTACCAGATGCCCGGTCCGCGGGTCTGGGGCATGAAGACGACGCCGCCGGTCTCCTCGGCCAGCGCCTCGACGTAGCCCGGCATCCACACCTGATACTGGGTATAACAGTTGCCCAGCGAGTGCAGCGCCGTCACCATCGGCACCGGTTCCTCGTCCTCGACGTCCTCCGGGATGTACGCGCCGTAGGGCTGGATGCGGCCCTTCAGGACGTTCGCGTGCGGGTCGACGCCCGACCCGAAGTCGTGCCGTGAGGGGTAAAGATAGGAGACGTAGCCCGATTCGGGGAGGTCCCGTTCGGTCACTTCCTCCTGCAACTTCGCGAAGTCGATATCGGCGCCGAACGGCGAGATGTCGCGTTCGGCCAGCGCCTGTGACTGGTGGTGGTCCCGCCAGTTTCCGACGCCGAGGACGCGGGGGATGCCCTCGACGTCGCTGAGCGGCCACAGTTCCTCGAGGTCCGAGATGAGGTCCGAGATAGCCGTCGTTCCGAACGGGGTGAGGGGGTTGCCGAGCGGGTTCAGCAGGTCCAGCGGGTCCTCGAAGTCCTCGGCGACGTTGACCGCGGCGCCGAGCCGCTGGAGCGTCTCGAAGGGGTTGTCCAGTTCCGCCAGCAGTTCCCGTGGCGTGTTCGCCAGCACCGTCGCCAGTCGGGGCAGAATCGTTTCGAGGTCGACGTTCCGGTCCATCGGCTCCTGTTCGTCGAAGCGGAAGCCCACGTTGAATATCGGCGGCGTATCGAGGCCGCGTTTCCGGCCGCCCGGCACGGATTCGTCGGCGTCGACCGCGACTTCCTGAAACTGTTCGCTCTCGCCGTCCCAGAGGCCGACTGCGACGTAGTGGCGCCACGTCTCGCCGTCGGGCTCCAGCGGGACCTCGACTTCTATCTGGTTACGCCGCACGTCGACGTCGATTCGGTCTGAATCGAGCGGTTCGCCGTCGAGTTCGGCGCCGGTGCCCCAGGTGACGAGGCGGTGGTCGACGGGGGCGCCCAACTCGCCGAGGCCGTAGCCCCAGTCCGTTCGGCGGTCCTCACCGTCGTCCGACGCTTCGGGGTCGGCCTCGGTGTCGATGCCGATTGCGACGGCGGCGGCATCGGGTTCCAGCATCGTGTTGAGGGTGATACGATAGGCGATGCCCTCGTCGGTGGGGCGGGCGCGGAACTCAAGGAGGTCCGCCGCGTTGTAGCCGTAGGAATCGGGGTCCGACGGATACCGATAATCGCCCGTCGCCCGACAGTAGAACCCACCCATCGTGTTGCCGCCGGGCGGTTGGTCGAACACCGACCGGGTGTCGGCGCCGTGGTCGTCGTAGACGTAGTCCTGATAGAGATACTCCCCATCGACGTAGGCGTCACAACCGGAGATTAGAAGCGGGTCGGCGTTCCAGCCGAACCCGTTTTCCAGTTGTGGCGGCGTCGGGTTCGGGCCGTACAGCGCGTCGGGGCCGGGCCGCGGCAACGACGGCTCCTGTCCCCCGCGTCCGGTCGACTCGTCGCTCATTGCTCGGCGGTTTGGAGTCGACGGCGAAAGGTATTCCCCCGGTTATGGGATGGGATTTATAATCTCTCGACGGTCGTTATCGTCTCACATGGGCGGCCGGTACGGGCTCTGTCACGGTAATGTCTGACGTATCGATGACCGATGTCCGACTGACTTTTTTAAGTACAGGTCGCGAACCCCGAGTATGGCCAGCGCATCGTCCGAACCCGTCGAGCCTGGTGTCGAGGGGAGCCGAATCGCCGACCTTCGCGCCGAACTGGAACGTAGCGAACGCCGTCGCCGCGACGCCGAGAAGTGGGCGGAGTTCCTCGAAACCGAACTCGAAGCCCGGAACGAAGAACTCGCCGCCAAGGAACGCCACCTGAACGACGTTATCGAGCAGTACGAACGCCAACTCGAAGCGGCCAACGAATCCGAGGAGACTCCGGGTCTCCTCGACCGCCTCTTCGGCTGGCTCCGATAACGGCCCACCCCCTCGACCCAGCGACGGCTCTTTTGCCGACTCCGTGAACTATCAGTTTATAATAAACGTCGAAAACAGCGGCTTCGAGCCCGTTAGTCGCCGTTGAGGCTGATGTACTTCGTCTCGATGATGCGCTCGTCGGCTTCGAGCTTTTCGCGGGCTTCGTCGGGAACCTCCTGGTCGACGTTGTAGACGGTCAGCGCCTCGCCGCCGTGGGTCTCGCGGGCGTTGAACATCCCGGCGATGTTGACGCCGAACTCGCCCATGACCGAGCCGATGTGACCGATGACGCCGGGTTCGTCGGTGTTGCGCGCGACCATCATCTTGCCGCCGGGGATGGCGTCGACGCGGTAGCCGTCGACGCGGACGATACGGGCGTCGTCCTCCGCGAAGAGCGTTCCGTCGACGGAAATCTTCTTCTCGCCGTCGCCGACGGTGACGGTGACGAGGCTCTGGAAGTCCTCGGCCTGCCGGCGCTTGGTCTCGCTGACCTCGATGCCGCGGTCCTCGGCGATTTGCGGTGCGTTGACGGCGTTGACCTGCCATTCCAGCGGCTGGAAGACGCCCTTGAGCGCGGAGGCGGTGAGGAGGTCGACGTCCTCCCCGGCGATGTCGCCCTCGTAGGTCACCTGCACCGTCTCGAGACGGCTATCGAGCAACTGGATGGCGATTTTGCCCGCCGTCTCGGCGAGGCCGATGTACGGTTCGATGCGCGGGAACGCCGACTCGTCGACCGAGGGCGCGTTCAGCGCGTTGATGACCGGTTCGCCCTCGAAGGCGGCGACGACCTGTTCGGCCGTCGAGGTGGCGACGTTCTCCTGGGCGGCCTCCGTCGAGGCGCCGAGATGCGGCGTAACGATGACGTCCTCGACGTCGAGCAGGGGGCTGTCGTCGGGCAGCGGTTCTTCGGCGAAGACGTCGAGGGCAGCGCCGGCAAGCACGCCGTCCTCGACGGCTTCCGCGAGGGCGGTCTCGTCGACGATGCCACCGCGGGCGCAGTTGACGAGGTAGCCGCCCTCCATCTCGGCGAGTTCCGCCTCGCCGATCATGTTCTCCGTCTCGGGCGTCAGCGGCGTGTGGATAGTCAGCACGTCGGCGGCTTCGAGGACATCGTCGAGTTCGGCGAGGTCCGCGCCGAGTTGGTCGGCGCGCTCCTCGCTGATGTAGGGGTCGTAGGCGACGAGGTCCATGCCCAGCGAGTCGAGTTTCTTGGCGACTTCCTGGCCGACGCGACCGAGGCCGACGATACCGAGAGTCTTACCGTTGAGTTCCGTCCCGAGGAACTCGCCTTTCGCCCATTCGCCGTCCGTCAGGCGGATGTGGGCCTGCGGAATCGAGCGGGCGGTGGCGAACGTCATCGCGACGGTGTGCTCGGCGGCGGCCCGAACGTTACCCTCGGGAGCATTGGCGACGATGACACCCTCGTCGGTCGCGGCGTCGATGTCGATGTTGTCGACGCCGATGCCGGCGCGGCCGACGATGACGAGGTCCTCGGCGGCTTCCAGCACCTCTCGGGTGACTTCCGTGCCCGAGCGGACGATGAGCGCGTTCGCGTCCGCGACGGCATCGAGGAGGTCCTGCCCCTCCGCCTCGTAGTTCGTGACGACTTCGTGGCCCGCCTCGCGCAACACGTCGAGGCCGGCGTCCGCAATCGGGTCCGTGACGAGTACCTTCATGCGCGTATCGTCCCGTCCGCGAGGGATAACGCTTTCTTCATCGCCGCGTTTTGCAGGCGTCGGAAGCGGCGATTGTATACATGTACTTGTTCATTATTCCATAAGATGGTTCTCCGATAGACACATTAATGTGGTGTCTCTTACGGTGACGTTTTAAACGCCGTCGAAATCCGGCGATGGGTATATAGGCTGGCGGCCGCCATGGTCTGTGAACCCGTGTCGCCGTCCGGTGGTCCCCCATGAAACTGGACGCCCTCGCCGAGGCCGTCGTCGTCGAGCACCGCCGCAAAATAATCGCCGTCACGCTTGCGGTCGTGTTCGTCCTCAGCCTCGGGCTTCCGGGACTGGTCATCGATACGACCCTCGAGGAGTTCCGCGGCGGGACGCCCGAACACGAGGCCAACGGCTACATCGAGAACAACCTCAGCGGGCAGGCGCCCAACTCGACTGGCTCGTTCGTCGTCATCCGCGACGACGAGAACGTCCTCACGAAGGACCGGTACGTCCAGCAGTTGCGCGCCCAACAGCGAATCCGGAACGACTCCGTCGTCGGGCCAACGCTCGTCGACGAGCAGCCGCCGCTGGGCGTCGCCAACGTCGTCGCAATCGTCGCCATCAAGCGCGAACGCGGCGTTCCGCCCGAGGAAATCACCGTCAATCCGCGGCCCCCTCTCGATGCGCAAATCGAGGCCGTCGAGGACCTCACGGATTTCGAACGCCAACTCTACACCGCCTACGCCGTCGGCCTCGTGATGGACGACGTCGACCACACCTGGCCGGCGGGCGGTTCCTTCGCGACGGTCCCGACCAGCTACGAGGGCAACGGCAAGACCGCCGAGTCGACGGCCATCGTCGTCTCGCATAAGGAGTCGACCTCGCCCGAGGAACTCGCGGCGGCCCAGACCCGAATGGCCGACATCGTCGACGAGGAAGTCGAAGGCGAGGCGCTCGTCCTCGGTGACGGCATCATCGACGACGAACTCCGGCGCTCGTCGTTCGACAGCCTCGGCATCGTCGGCCCGCTGGCGTTCCTCTTCGTCGTCGTCGTGTTGCTCTTCGCCTACAGGGACCTCTACGACGTCCTGCTCGGCCTCTTCGGGGTCGGGTGTGTCCTCGTGTGGACGCTCGGCTTCATGGGGTGGGCGGGAATCACGTTCAACCAGTTGTTCGTCGCCGTTCCCGTGCTGTTGATGGGACTGTCCATCGACTACGCCATCCACGCCGTGATGCGGTATCGGGAGGCCCGACCGCCGGACGAGGGCGGCTTCCAGTTCGGCGACGCGGAGGGGCGGCGCTCGGTTCGGAACGCGATGGCGACCGCCCTCGGCGGCGTCGCGGCCGCCTTCGCGCTCGTGACGATAACGACCGCCACCGGTTTTCTCTCGAACCTCGTCAGCGAAGTCCCGCCCATCCGGCAGTTCGGCCTCGTCAGCGCCGTCGGTATCTGCGGGGCACTGGTCGTCTTCACGCTCCTGCTCCCGGCCCTCAAGGTCGAACTCGACGGGTGGCTCGAAGGCCGCGGCATCGACCGCCGCCTCCCCGCGTTCGGCACCGAGGGCGGCCGCCTGTCGGCGGTTCTCGCCGGCCCCATCGCCGCCGCGCGCATCTCACCCAAAGGCGTGCTGGCCGCCGCACTCGTCGTCACGCTCGTGGCCGGCGCCGGTGCTGCGACGGTCGATACCACCTTCGAACAGGAGGACCTGCTCGTCGAGGAAGTCCCCGACTGGCAGCAGAACCTCGGCCCGCTTTCGGCCGGCACCTACACCGCACAGGACAACATCGCCTTCGTCAACAACGAGACCTACGTCTACGACGGCACGACGACCCAGGTTCTCGTCCGCGGCGACATCACGCAGGATGACACGCTCGAACGCGTCCAGCAAGCCTCCGACCGGGCCAACGAGACCGACGTCGTGCTCGTCATGCCCGACAACGAACCGGGAACCCAGAGCCCCGTGCGCGTGATGGAGGACCTCGCCGAGGACGACGAGGCGTTCGCCGAAACCTTCGAGGCGGCCGACACCGACGGCGACGGCGTCCCCGACCGGAACATCGAGGGCGTCTACGACGCCTTCTACGAGGCCGCGCCGGAGGGGGCCGCAAACTGGGTCCAGCGCGAGGACGGCGAGTACGTCGCCCTTCGTCTGGTGGTCCCCGTCGACGGGACCGCCGGTGAGGCCGAAATCGCCGACCAGATTCGCCCCGTCGCCGAACCCGTCGACGGCGACGGCCTCGATGCCATCGCGACGGGCCAACCCGTGATGAATCAGGCCGTCGCCGAGGGCCTGCTGTCGACGGTCATCAACAGTCTCGCCATCACGCTGGCCGTCGTTCTCGGCGTCCTCGCGGCCGTCTACCGCCGACTGGAGGGGTACGCCAGTCTCGGGGCGGTCACCATCACGCCCGTCCTCCTGGCGGTGGTCTGGATTACCGGCTCGATGGCCGCCCTCGGCATCCCGTTCAACGTCATGACCGCGCTCATCACGAGTTTCACCATCGGCCTCGGCGTCGACTACTCCATCCACGTCGTCGAACGCTACGTCTCGGAGTTGAACGCCGAGGTCGGCAAACAGGAAGCCCTCGAACGCGCCGTCTTCGGCACCGGCGGCGCCCTGCTGGGCTCGACGGCCTCGACCGCGGGCGGCATCGCCATCCTCGGCCTCGCGTTGCTCGTCCCGCTCCAGCAGTTCGGGGTCATCACCGCCCTCACCATCGTCTACGCCTTCATCGGCAGCGTCGTCGTCCTGCCGAGTCTTCTCCTGCTGTGGACCGACTGGGCCGGCGCCGACCCCACGGACGTCCCCGAGCACGTCCGGCGTCGTCGGCAGCGCCAGCAGGCCGAGAGCGACGACTGAAGAGGGGCAGACGATTTGAGGCAGGCCTTCGACGGGTTCGCCATGGCTTTCGACCCCGGACTCACCGTCGCCGGCAGTCTCGCGATCCTGTTTCTCATCGGCGCAAGCGCCTTCTTCTCCAGCAGCGAACTCGCCATCTTCTCCTTGGCCCGCCACCGCGTCGACGCGCTGTCGACGACGGGCGCGGCCGGCCGGACGCTCGCCCGCCTTCGCGAGGACCCCCACAAACTGCTCGTCACCGTCCTGGTCGGCAACAACGTCGCCAACATCGCCGCCGCCAGCATCTCCACCGCGCTGCTCATTCAGGTGCTCCCGCCCGGCGAGGCCGTCCCCCTCGCGACGGTGTTCACCAGCGGGTTCGTCCTCGTCATCGGCGAAATCGCGCCGAAATCCTACGCCGTCTCCAACGCCGAACCGTGGGCACTCCGGGTTTCCCGACCGCTCGCGCTGGTCCAGAAACTCATGTCGCCGGTCGTCTACCTCTTCGAAATCGCCACCAACGCCGTCACCCGCCTCATCGGCGGCAGTACGGACTTCGAGACCTACCTCACCCGCGAAGACATCGAGACCATCGTCGTCTCCGGCACCGAAACGGGCGCCATCGCCAGCGAGGAAGGCGCCATGATTCGCGGCGTCCTCGATTTGAGTGAACGCCCCATCCGCGCGGTCATGGTCCCGCGGGTGGACATGATTGCCGTTCCCCGCTCGTCGGACCTCGATACCGTCGTCGAAACCGCTGCGGACAACCACATCACGCGCGTCCCGATATTCGGCGAGAACCGCGACGATATCGTCGGCGTCGCGGACCTTCGTGACGCCATCAACGCCCGCAAGGAAGGCGGCGACCTTTCGTCTATCCTCACCGACCCCGAGTTCGTTCCCCAGTCAAAACCTATCGACGAACTGCTCGCGGAGATGCAAGCCGAGAACCTGCGGATGGTCTTCGTCGTCGACGAGTTCGGCTCCGTGGTCGGGCTGGCGACCCTGGAGGACGTCGTCGAGGAGGTCGTCGGCGAGATTCTCGACCACGGCGAGACGGAACCGATTCGGGTTCTCGATGAAACGACGGCCGTCGCCCACGGGTGGGCCACCGTCGCCTACGTCAACGAAACGCTGGGGCTCTCGCTGCCGACCGACGCCGACTTCGAGACGCTCGCGGGACTCATCCACGCCCACACCGGCCAACTCCCCGAGGAGGGCGACCGTATCGAGGTCGGCGGCGTTACGCTGACGGTCCTCGATGCGACGAGCACGCGTATCCGGCGGGTGCGCGTGGAGTGGCAGAAAAGCGAAGAATAGCCGCTATTCGACCTGTGATTTGAGCCGCGACAACAGGTTCAGCGCCTCCAGCGGCGTCGTTTCGGCGAGGTCGACCGCGCGGAGTTCCGCGAGAATATCCGCTGGGAGTTCGCCCCCATCTGTTGAGGCAGGAACTTCGGTCGTCGTGCCGTCGTCGTCCGCAATCGCCGCTCGCTCGTCGGTTTCGTCGGCCAGCACCGCCTCGGCGCGCTGAACGACCTCGGCGGGGACGCCGGCGGTGTTGGCCACCTCGACGCCGTAGGAGGCCTCGGCCGGTCCCTCCCGGAGGTCGTGTTCGAAGTCGACGCCGTCGGCGCGTCGTTCCGCGGAGAAATGGTAGTTGCGCGCCCGCGGCAACTCGGCGGCCACGTCGGTCAGTTCGTGATGGTGGGTCGCAAAGAGGGTGTAGGCGCCCACCTCGTCGTGGAGGTACTCGGTGGCGGCCTGGGCGATGGCGTAGCCGTCGGTGGTGGAGGTGCCGCGGCCCACCTCGTCGAGGACGACCAGCGAGCTCTCGTCGGCCGCCTCCAGAATCGTCGCGAGTTCGGTCATCTCGACCATGAACGTCGAGCGGCCGCCGGCAATGTCGTCGGAGGCCCCGACGCGCGTAAAGATTCGGTCGATGACGGGTAGTTCGGCGCTCCGGGCAGGGACGAAACTCCCCATCTGTGCCATCACGGAGAGCAACGCGACCTGTCGCATGTAGGTCGACTTGCCGGACATGTTGGGGCCGGTGATGACCGCCATCGGGCGCTCGCGCGGGAGGTCCGTCGGGTTCGGGACGAACGCCTCCTCGGTGCGCTCGACGACGGGGTGGCGTCCGCCCTCTACATCGATTCCGTCGGCGCCAACCTCGGGCCGGCAGTAATCGTAGCGGGCGGCGACCGTCGCCAGCGAGCAGAGCGCATCGAGGCGAGCGACGGCGTTGGCGGTCCCCTGAATCCGCTCGGTTGCTTCGCCGACCTCCTCGCGAACCTCCTTGAAGAGGTCGTACTCGCGTTCGTCGGCGCGGCCCTCGGCGCGGATAATCTCGTCCTCCCGCTCTTTCAGTTCGGGCGTGTAGAACCGCTCGGAGTTCTTCAGCGTCTGTCGGCGCTGGTAGTCGTCGGGCACGGCATCGAGGTTGGGGTTGGTCACCTCGATGTAGTAG
This sequence comes from Natronomonas halophila, assembly GCF_013391085.1. Taxonomy (NCBI): domain Archaea; kingdom Methanobacteriati; phylum Methanobacteriota; class Halobacteria; order Halobacteriales; family Natronomonadaceae; genus Natronomonas; species Natronomonas halophila. The sequence continues at coordinate 1,727,777 of NZ_CP058334.1, forward strand.
CCGTGGACGGAGTTGTGTCCGACTTTCAGGGAGTCGACGCCGGTCCGCTCGCGTTCCTGTGCTTCGAGGTCGTCGATCCACGCCTTCCCCTCGCGTTCGGTCTGTCGGAGGTCGTCCAGCGTCTCGTCGTAGCCGTCGCGGATGACGCCGCCCTCGGTGATTTCGACGGGCGGCGACTCGACGATGGCGCGGTCGATGAGGTCACGCACGTCGGGGCAGTCGTCCAGTTCCTCGTGAATCTCTGCGAGCAGGTCGCTTTTGTCGGCCGAATCGGCGATGCACTCCCGGAGGTCCGGGACGACCGAGAGCGTCGATTCCAGGGCCCGGAGGTCGCGGGCATCGGCCCGTCCTCGGGAGACGCGCGCCACGAGGCGTTCGAGGTCGTAAACGTCGGCGAGCAGTTCGCTTGCCTGCTCGCGGTCGCCGACGCTTTCGACCAGTGCTTCGACGGCATCGAGACGGTCCTCGATGTGGGACTCGTCTAACAGCGGCCGTCGGAGCCAATCACGGAGTTCGCGCCCGCCGAGCGCACTCGCCGTCTCGTCGAGCGTTTCGACGAGGGCGGCGCCCTCCAGTCCGTGGACGTGCCGCGGTTCGAACACCTCCAGCGAGCGAAGCGCGACGGCGTCCAGCAGCATGTACTCGCGGGGGTCGTAGCGCGTGAGGTGATTGAGGTAGTCCAGTTGCTCGGTTTCGCCGTCGGTCGTCCCGCCGCGGGCGTACTCGGCGTACGACAGCAGCGCGCCGCAGGCCCGGAGTTCGGCCTCGCTGGCGAGCGTGGTATCACCAAAATACTCCTGCACCTTCTTGCGGGCGTTCTCGATGTCGAAGGCCGACCGCTCGTAGGGCGTGACCATGCAGTTCGACGCGAAGGGGTCGGTCGGCGCGTCGGGGCCGACGACGGCCTCAGCGGGGTCGAACCGCTGGAGTTCGTCCTCGACAGCTTCGAGGCGGCCGAGTTCGGTGGCGTAGAAATCACCCGTCGAGACGTCCAGCAGGGCGAGTCCGTAGCCGTCGGTGAGACAGGCCACGAAGTTGTTGTCCTCCTCTTTGAGCAGTTCCGTCTCCGTCAGCGTGCCGGGCGTGACCACCCGCGTGACCGCGCGGTCGACCAGTCCCGACGTCTCCTCGGGTTTCTGGACCTGGTCGGCGACCGCGACCCGGTAGCCGGCCTCCAGCAGCGTCTCGATGTACGATTCGGCGTTGTCGATGGGGATGCCGGCCATCGGGTAGGTGCCGGTTGAGTCCTCCCGCTGGGTGAGCGTGATTTCGAGGATGCGCGCCGTCGCCTCGGCGGCCTCGCAGAAGGTTTCGTAGAAGTCGCCGACCTGGAACAACACCAGTGCATCGTCGTAGCGCTCACACAGTTCCAGATACTGCGAGAGCATCGGCGTCAACTCCTCGGCCTTCTCGGCCATCGCGGGCGGCGGCCCCAACGCCTCGTCCATATCCGAGGGTGCGTCTCGTCGCTCAAATACTCACCGGGCGACGGTCGATTCCGCTTTTGGCGTCGGTCGGCCGGATTATATGGGCCGGCCCCCAAGAGGCCCGCATGGCTGACGACGACAGGGGAACCACCCCGCTCTTCGACCCGCGGTTGTTCACGCCGACCGAGTTCCTCGGCGAGGACATGGAGCACAACGTCGACGTGACGGGCGATACCAGCGTCGAGGTCAACCACACGCTCGACCTCGATTTGCCGATGCGGCGCATCGAGGCCGGCGTCATCTGCTTTGCCGTTCTCGTGGTCGCCCTCGGCGTACTGACGGGCTTCGGGCCGACGGTACAGGTCAGCGCGGCGCTGGGTGCCGTCGTGGTCGGCAACGTCCTCGCACGGGCGGTCGGGCGGTAGCGAGTCGGCCCCTCCGCGGATTTTATACCCTAACCACGAGACGCCTCGCGTATGGAAATCGGTGAGGAGGTCCGGCGCATCTACCGGGAATCCATCGGTATCCTCTGTGTCAGCCTCCTCGGCGGCCTCTTTGCGGGCACGGTCCTCGGCAGCGAAGCCATGCGCGCCGGGTTCCGCGAGTTCCCCGGACTGCTGCTTTTGCTTCCGGCCTTCCTCGCGACCCGCGGCAACGTCTACGGCGCCTTCGGCGCGCGCATCTCCTCGGGCCTCCACCAGGGGCTTATCGAACCCGACCTCGGCTGGGACCGCCGACTGGTCAACGCCGTCGTCGCTTCCTTTATAAATGGGCTCGGTATCTCGGTGTTCATCGGCGCCCTCTCGTGGGCCATCCTCCAGGCGCTCGGCCGCGAATCCGCCCGCCTCGTCGAACTCGTCAGCATCACCTTCCTCGCCGGCCTGCTTACCTCCGTCGTCCTCGTGTTCGGTCTACTGATTTTGGTTTTCGGCAGCTACGAACGCGGGATGGACCCCGACAACCTCATCGGGCCTATCGTCACCATGCTCGGCGACGTCTTCGGCGTCGTCTTCCTCTATCTCGCCATCGTCGCCATCGGGGTGGTACTGTGACCGACGACATCGGCTCGTGGCGCACCCGGCGCATCGTACTCACGATGTTCCCGCTGTTGCTCGGCCTCTCGGTGCTGGAGATGGGCTCGGGCTACGTACTGGAAGCCCTCGAAGCGACGTACGTCGACAACCCGACGCTGCTCGTGTTGGTGCCGGTGATGATTGGAATGGGCGGGAATCTCGGTGCCATCCTCTCCTCGCGGCTCTCGACGCGGCTCCACCTCGGCGTGCTGGAGTTCGACCTCCGCGATACCGTCCTCTGGACGAACATCATCGCGATTCTGAGCCTCGCGGCCACCGTCTTCACCCTGCTGGCCCTCGCAGCGTGGGTCATCGGCCGGTTCATCACCGGCACGCCGATGGCGCTTGCGGATTTGCTCATCATCTCGCTCGGCAGCGGCATGTCGCTGGCGGTGCTGGCCATCCTGCTTTCCATCGGCGCGACGTACGTCTCCTACCGGCTGGGGCTGGACCCCGACGACACGACGATTCCGGTCGTCACGAACGTCGCCGACATCTGCGGGGTGCTGATTCTGTCGGGGTTCGCAATTTTAGTGTTGTAAGAGCCGCGCCGCTATCGGATATAAAAGCCGTGTGAAGGAAATGGGACCAATGGCCGCCGCGGTGACGCGGTGGCGCGACGGGACTGCCGCTTAGGCCGCGGCGTCTTCGTCGGTGCTGGTCGCGCTCTCGGCGGCGTCGGAGACGTTCTCGGTCACGTCCTCGACTTGCTCGGAGAGGGTTTCGGTCTGCTCTTCGATCTGCTCCTGAACCTCGTCGAGCTGCTCTTCGAGCTGGTCGCGGAACTCCTCGCCGCGCTCCTCGAGTTCGTCGCGGACGTCCTCGATTTGGGTCTGGAGATCTTCGAGGGCGTCGACGGTCTGGTCTTCGAGGTCCTCGTTGGCCTCGAGGATGGATTCGACCTGCTCGTCGAGCTGGTCGAGGAAGTCATCGAGGAACTCGTCGACGGAGTCGCTGCCGTCTTCGAGGCCGTCCTCGATGCGGTCGAGGGCGTCCGTGCGGTTCTCCTCGATGGTGTCGAGCTGTTCGTCGATGCTCTCGCGGAGGTCCGCGACGACGTCCTGGTCGCCGGGGACGGTCGCCTCGATGGCGTCGAAGTAGGTGTCGAAGCCGGTGCGGACGAGGTCACCGCTGCGCTCGGAGACGTCGCGGGCAGGCTCGAAGCCGCCGATGACCGTCTCGTTGAGGCGCTTCTGGAACTCGACGCCGCTTTCGATGGCGTCGCGGGTGCCCTCGATGGTCGTTCGCTGGAACTGGAAGACCGCACTGACGGGGGAGTCGTTCTCGCTCATTGTATTTGGATAGAGGGTTCCCGAGTATATAAATCTGTCTCTGAATGGTATTCAAAACCATCAAATGTCTTTGAATGTCTGAAAGATGCGGAGGGGGCCTGCCAGTACCTCGGGAGTAGCACGGCAGCCGTTACGGACGGGCGGGTGATTCAGACGACCGACCTACACGCGCGAATGAAACAAAAGAAAGCACGAGAGCGGCGGCTACGAACGTGAAAAACGCGAGAAATCGAGGGGTTCAGGATTTCGCCAGCGATTCGAACTCCTCGGCGGATGTGCGGGTGCCCTTGGTGATGAGGACGTCGCCGGCCTGCAGGGTCAAATCCGCGTCGGAGGCGATAATCCAGCCTTCCTCGGGCCGCCGGACCGCGATGACGCTCATGCTGAGTTCCGTCTCGGGGACGCCCGCCTCGATTTCGGTGCCGTCGAGGACGCTGCCTGCCTCGATTTCGGTGCGGGTGATGATTTCGTCGGACTCCTGAACGGCGAGTTCGACGACCGGGTGGATATCGAGCCCCCGGAGGACGCCCTCGCTGATTTCGAGGGCGGCGTCGCTTATCATCTCGGTACTGACGCCGAGATAGATGAGGCCGCGCAGGGAGACGGGGTCCTCGGCGTCGGCGGCGGCGGCGAGCAGCCACGCCTCGAACCGCGAGCGCAGCGCGTCGACCTCGACTTCGAGGTTGCGGACCTCCTCGGCGAGTTCGGCGTTCTCGAAGAGGATGCTGCCGTACGCGAGGTCGACGGCCAACTCCGAGAGGTTCTTCATCAGGATGATGGAGTCGACCGCGCGTTCGAGGTCGTCGACCTCCGATTCCGGCGGTTCCGGCGACTCGTAGGCCTCGCCGCTCGCGGTCTCGTAGACGTCGGCCAGCGCCTCCTCGGGCCCGCGCATCAACATCACGTCGTCGGCCTCGATCGTCGTCCCGGGGCCGGGGTTCAGAATCCACTCGTCGCCGCGGCGGATGCCGATGACGCGAACGCCCGTCTCGCTTTCGAGGTTGATATCCAAAAGCGTCCGGCCGGCGAACGCCGAGTCGTCGGCGACTTCGCCGCGGACCAGCGCCTCGACGGCTTCGGGGAGGGCCGCCCGCATCGCCTCCGGCAGGCCGATGTCTTCGAGGACGATTTTGGCGATGTCGGCGGCGGCGTCGCTGATGTGGTCCGCCCCCGCCGCGATGCCGAGCACGGGCGCCAGCGTCTCCACCTCGCTCGGGTTGCGCGCGGCCATCATGAGGCTCATCCGCGCGCGCATCTGGAGAACGTCCATCTTCTCTTCGAGCGTCAGCACCTCCTGTGCGAGGTCGTCGCTCTGGTGGAGCACCGCCGAGTAGGCGAGGTCGATGAGTAACTCGGAGGTGTCCTTCATCTCGATCAGGAGTTCCTTGACGCTAATCGGCTCGTAATCCACCGACTGCGGGACGGAACTCCCATCGAACCCGACCATACCTCCCCCTTCCGAAGGAGGCGATAAAAAGCCTTGTTCGCCCGTCGCCGCTGATTGTACCTCCGGGACCGCCGCGCGTCTTTTCCCTGCGCGGCCCGAACGCCAATCGATGAGTAGGCCGACCACCCTCGAAGTGGACCTGCACGTCCACAGCGAGGCGTCGTACGACGGGCACGAACCGGTCGAGCTAATCCTCGAACACGCCGCCGACATCGACCTCGATGCCGTGGTCATCACCGACCACGACACCATCGGTGCCTCCATCGAGGCCGCCGAGATGGCGGCCGACTACGGCCTCGTCGGCGTGCCCGGTGTCGAGGTATCGACCGCCGACGGCCACCTGCTGGCCATCGGTATCGAGGAGATGCCCGCGCCTGGCCGCCCCATGGTCGAGACCGTCGAGGAAGTTCAGGCGGCCGGCGGCGTCGCCGTCGTTCCGCACCCCTTTCAGCGGACCCGCCACGGCGTCCGCAAGCGACGACTCAAGCACGTCGACCCCGACGCCATCGAGACGTTCAACGCCTGGCTCTTTACGGGCTACCGCAACCGCCGCGCTCGGCGCTACGCCACGAAATACGGCTACCCCGCCGTCGGCGGCAGCGACGCCCACTCGCTTCTGACCGTCGGCCGTGCCTACACCGAAATCACCATCGACAAACCCGTGCCAGACATCGACAGCGACGACATCGTCGCGGCCATCCGCGAGGGCGACACCGGCGTTCGGGGCCACCGTGCGTCCATCAAACGCGCCACTGGCCACTACGCCAAAGCCGCCGCCCGAAAGAGCGCGTGGGGCGTCCGGACCGCCCTCAAAAAGAGTGCGTGGGGCGCCAAACGGACCGGGTCGGCCGTCTTCTCCTGGTAGTCAGTCCGACAGTCGCCGAAGTCGGTTCTCGCCTCGCTCAGACGCGCGTGTCGACGAGGTCGAAGGCCGTGCCGTTGTTCTGTTCGTTGGCGCGCTCGTAGACGACGTGGGCTGTCGCGACGTCCTGGATGGCGAGCCCGGTCGAATCGAAGACGGTGACGCCGTCCTCGGGGGTGCGACCGGCCTCGTCGCCGGTGACGATTGCGCCCAACTCGCCGTAGAGGTCCTCGTCGGAGAGGAGGCCACGGCTCCATGGGACGTTGATTTCGCCGGAGTGGGTACACTGCTCGTAGTCGTCGATGACGAGTTTGGCGTTCGTGACGATTTCCTCGTCGAGTTCGTTTTTGCCGGGGGCGTCGGCGCCCATCGCGTTGATGTGGGTGTGGTCGCCGACGTCAGCGGCGTCGACGATGGGCGATTCGACGGGCGTGACCGTCGAGAGGATGTCACACTGGGCGGCCTCGGCGATGGAGCCACCGCGGACGTCGAACTCGTCGCCGAAGCGGTCGATGAATCGCTGGACGGCGTCCTCCCGTTTGTCGGCGACGACGACCGTCTCGATGTCCCGAACCACGCTGATGGCCTCCAGTTGCGTGTAGGACTGGACCCCCGCGCCGACGATGCCCAGCGAACTGGCGTTCGGAATCGAGAGGTGGTCGGTGGCGACTGCTGCCGCTGCGCCGGTCCGTTTGCGGGTCAGCGTCGTCCCGTCCATAATCGACAGCGGGAAGGCGTTTCTCGGGTCCGAGTAGATCATCGTCCCCATCACCGTCGGCAGGTCGAACTCGTCGGGGTTGTCCGTGTGGACGTTGACCCACTTGATGCCCGCCGCGTCCCAGTCGCCGGCGTCCATGTAGGCCGGCATCGAGCGGAAGTCGCCGTTGTACTTCGGCAGGTCGATGTACGACTTCGCCGGCATCTGGACGTTGCCGTGCTGGTAGGCCGCAAAGGCCTCCTCGACGGCCACGATTACCTCCTCCATCCGGGCGTTGTCGCCCACGTCCTCCCGGTTCAACAACAGGGTCTCCATATGGCAAATTTTGCACGGGCGCCTACTTATGTCCATGCACTTTGCCAGGTTCCGCCCTTCGAGATATGTCAAACCGTTCCTTGAGCCTACACAAAGCCCTCTACCTAAACGTCCGTCCGCTCTTCTATGACGACGCTGAACCGACGAACCGTACTGGCGGCGGTCGGTGCGGCCGCTCTCGGGGGGTGTACCCGGTCGGAACTGCCGATGGTCGGCGACTCCACCGAGGACCTGCCCGAGGACTGCCCGGTCTCACAGGACTACGGCGTCGAGTGGCCCGCTGACCTCGATGCCGACGCCGCGGAGACGTTCGTCGAGAACTACGAGGCCGTCCACTACCGGGAGGGTGTCGTCGGGTACGAACCCGAGACGCAGCTGGATTCCTACGATCTGGGCGTCAACTCGGAGGGCGTCCAGCGTTCGGGCGACGGCTACGAGGTCGAGGTCTCGGGCAACGGCGGCATCTACCGGCCGGATTTGATGTTCGGCGCCCACCGCGAGGACGACCCCGCCGACGCCGAGCGCGTGCCCGCAAGCGAGGTGGAGGACGAACGACTCCGCGAGTTGCTGGAGACGGCCGCCGCCGAGGGCGAGGCCGACGCGAACGTTCGACACGGCCCCGAAGTCGACCAGTACATCGACCTCTTCGATTCCCTGTTCGACAGCTACGACCCTCACCAGAAGCATGGGGATTCGAGGACGCTCTACTTCACTGTCGACGGCACGCCCGTCGAAGTCGACGTGACTGCCTCGACGCTACACGGCGACTACTGGTGGTCGGCGACCTACTACGTCGACGAACACGTCGTCTACCGGGCCGAGGAGGACCAGTCGCCCACGGACGGCAGGCTGCTGGAGTGTCGGGACTCGACCTGAAGCACAGGGCGCGCCGTTTAAAAGGCTCCATCGGCTATCCTTCGGCAATGAGTTCCGGTTCGCGCTCCGAAGAGTTCTGTCCGCGCTGCGGCGACGCCATCGAACGGCCCCCGGAGGTCGACCTCCCGACGGGGCCGCGCGACCCGGATTCGGTGCTGTGCGACGAGTGTTACTTCGAGGATTTCGACCTCGTCGACGCCCCCGAGCGCATCGAGGTTCGGGTCTGTAGCCAGTGCGGTGCGCTCCACCGCGGCAACCGCTGGATAGACGTCGGCGCCCGCGACTACACCGACATCGCCATCGAGGAGACGGCCGAGCGGTTGGCGGTCCACGTCGACGCCCACGATATCGACTGGGGCGTCGAACCCGAACAGGTCGACCAGAACACCATCCGGATGCACACGGTGTTCACCGGCATCATCCGCGATACGCCGCTACAGGAGGAGGTCACCGTCCCCGTCTACATCGCCCGGGAGACCTGCGACCGCTGTGGCCGCATCGCGGGCGACTACTACGCCTCCATCGTGCAGGTCCGGGGTACCGAGCGCACGCCGACACCCGAAGAACAGGACCGCGCCATCGAAATCGCCGAGGAGTTCGTCGCTGACCGCGAGGAGGACGGCGACCGCGAGGCGTTCATCACCGAGACCACGGAGATGAAAGACGGCGTGAACATGAAGGTCTCGACCAACAAACTCGGCCAGACCATCGCCGAACGCATCGTCCGCGAGTTGGGCGGGGCCGTCTCCGAGGCGCCTACGCTGGTCACCGAGGACAGCGACGGCAACGAGGTCTACCGGGTCACCTTCACCGCGCGCCTGCCGCCCTTCGTCCCCGGCGACGTTATCGACCTCGACGACGGCGAGGGCCCCGTCCTCGTCACCAGCGCCCACGGGAACCTGAAGGGCACCCGTCTGGAAACGGGCGACCGCTACGAGGCCGACTTCGAGGACGGTATCGCGCCCGAGGCCCGAAAACTCGGCACTCGCGAGGACGCCGAGGACACGACCGTCGTGACCGTGGAAGACGCCCACGCCGTGCAGGTGCTCGACCCCGAGACCTACGAATCCAAGACGATTCCGCGCCCCGACTACATGGACCCGGATGCCGACGAGGTACCGGTGCTCAAACACCGCGACGGCCTGCATATCCTCCCCGAATAGCGTGTCGCCCCTCGCCGCGCTCGTTTCGAAACCCCGCACGCAGGATGCCATCGACGCCCTGCGCGCGGAGGGCGTCTACGATTCGACGAGAAGCGTTGCTGAATACGACAACGAACGAGTGGCGATTCCCGTCCACGAGGCGCCTGCGGAAACGGCCGTCGATGACACGCGCAAGGTCGACCTGCCGACCAGAGCGCGCGGCCTCGACGACGTTCTGGCCGCTCGCGGCGCCAGCGAGGAAACCATCACGGCTGCTCCGTCCTCGTGGGCCGTCGTCGGCGATATCGTGCTGGCGGATTTCGGCGATGTCTCCGCCGAATCGACGCTTGACGCCGACGAGCGCGAAATCGTCGGCGAGGCGCTACTCGAACTCCACGGCAACGCCGACACCGTCCTCGCTCGCGGTGGTATTTCGGGCACCCGCAGGGAACCCTCGCCGGAGGTCGTCGCGGGGACGGGCGAAACCGAAACGGTCCACGTCGAACACGGCACCAACTACGCGGTCGATTTCTCGAAGGTGATGTTCTCGCCGGGAAACAAGGCCGAACGCGCCCGGATGGGAGACATCGTCGGACCGGGCGAGCGCGTCTTCGATATGTTCGCCGGCATCGGCTATTTCACGCTCCCGATGGCGCGGGCCGGCGCCGAGGTGACCGCCGCCGAAATCAACCCCGAGTCCTTTCGGCTGCTCGTCGAGAACGCACGGCTGAACGATGTTTCCGACCGTGTCGAAGCGGTCCTCGGCGACTGCCGCGACGTGGAGACGACGGCCGACCGGGTCGTGATGGGGTATTACGACGGACATGAGTACCTTGACTCGGCGCTGGATACGCTCGTTTCGGGCGGCACGCTCCATCTACACGAGGCGACGCCGGAACCGCTGTTTCCCGACCGGCCGGTCGACCGACTGACTGCGGCCGCCGACCAGGCGGGGCGGTCCGTCGAGATAGCGGACACACGCGTTGTGAAAAGCCACAGCGAAGGCGTCGTCCACGCCGTCGTCGACGCCGTCGTCGAGTAGGCTATCGTGCGAACACTGCCTTCGGTGTCGGGAGTGCCTGACACGACGAGGGACTTATAGGGGGAAAGGGCAAACTACCGCTATGGATTTCGGCCCTGACCTCGACCGGCAGCAGATTATGGCGCTGCTGTTCGTCTTCCTGATGATCATGTGGATGGTCGCGACCGCGGCGACCATCCTGTAGTTACTCGTCGCCCCAGACGTCCGACAGCGGGTGGTCGTCCAGCGACCCCGAGCGGCGCGCACTTTTCGACGCCGACTGACTCCGTGAGGTGGTCGTCCCGCCTGCGGACTCCCCCGCGTTCGTCGTGTCGGCGACGCCCTTCGGGTCGAACGGCGGGAGGTCGGGTTGGGACATGCGGTCGACCTGTTCGGCGAACCACTCGGGCATGTCGTGGCGCGCCCGCTCGAAGAGGTCCAGAAGCGAGGAATCGGCGAGATACGTCGCCCCGTAATCATCCGGCGAGCGGACCACGCGGCCGCAGGCCTGGATGACCGTTCGCAGCGCCGTCCGGTAATACCAGCCCCACTGGCCGTCTTCGAGGCGTTGGGCGACCCGCGAATCGTTCGTGTTCGGATACGGTGCCTTGCAGAGCACCTGCCACCGGCAGAGGTCGTCCTTCAAATCGAGGGCTTCCTCCATCTTCACCGAGACGAAGACGTCGGGGTCGTCGGCGCGCTTCCAGCCCGACAGCGCGGCGTCGCGGGTCTCCTTGTCGTGGCCGCGCACGCGGTCCGAAACGCCGAAATCGTCCAGCAACTCGTAGAGGTGGTCGGCGATGTCGTAGGAGTGGGCGTGAATCAGCCCCTTCTCGTCGGGGTGTTCGTCCATCAGGCGGACGATGGTGCGGGCGACTTTTGGCAGCGTCTCGTCGCGCTTTTCGTAGGTCATCTTCCCCTGTGTCACGTCGTAGAGCGGCCGGTTCTCGACGGGGAACGTGTGCGGGACGTCGACGAGCGCGACGTTGTCGGGGTCCAGTCCCGCGCTGCGGCAGAAGGCGTCCTTGTTGAGGATGGTCGCCGACAGGAGCGCGAACTTGGTGCCGCGGTCCCAGACCGTGTGATGCAGGTAGCGTGCGGGGTCCAGTGGCTTGACCGAGATGGCACGATTCCGTGATTGGTCGGCGACCCACGTCGTCGGACTGTCGGTGTCCCGCAGGTCTTCGAGGAACCAGCCCAAATCCCGGACCAGTTCGGCCAACTGGTCTCGCTCCTCGGCTTCCTCGGGCGTGAGTTCGGCCTTACCGCGCAACTCCTCCTGGCGGCGCGAACAGACCGTCGTCAGCCGTTCGGCGTAGTCCTCGACGTCGCTCAAATCGTCGATTTCGGGCGGTTCGCAGGCATCCCAGACCGGGATTTCCGCGGGCGAAAGGTCGATAGTCGCGTACATCTCCGCCCACTCCGCGAGGCCGTGGGCCTCGTCGACGACGACGACGTCCCGGGTACCGAAGACGTCGCTGCCGGCGGTCTGCATGAAGTAGGCGAGCGTCATCGCCGCGATTTCGCGGTTCGAGGCGATAGAGCGGTCCGAGAAGTACGGGCACCGATGTTTGACCGGGCAGTTGAACCCCCGCTCGCGGGCGCAGGGCGCCTGATTAACCGGCGTCGAGGTTTCGCCCGGCAGGATACACGAGTAGTTGGCCTTGCCGCGGATGACGCTCAGATCTTCGAGCAACTCGTCGCCCTCGACGTCGTCGAGTTGGGAGACCTGCGGCGTCGTGTAGTAGGCGCCGACGGGTTTGGCGGCCTCGCCGGAGCCGGCGTGTCGCGCGCACCCGGCGATGGCCCGCGCCAGCAGGGACTTGCCGCTGCCGGTCGGCGCGCGCACTAACACGACGTCGTTGCCGGCCTCGAAGGCGGCGCGGATGTCGCTGAGGGCCTGCTCTTGGGCGCCCCGGAAGGAGGGTGCGGGGAACTCATCGACGATACGCGACGGGTCCACAGCGAACCGAACGCCGTCGGCGGCCTAAAGTCCTCCCTTAGACGAACGCGGTCACGGTTATGACAATGCGAAGTGTCACCCGAACGGGGGCCGGTGCCCTCGTCGCGGCCGCTCCGGCCGTCCTCGCGGGCTTCGAGCGAGGTCAGGAGGGGCAGGGTGGAACGTGGAGTAAGTTTTTCACCCTCCCCGGCCCAACTGGGGTGTGGGTAGTTAACATGGGAATCAGAACGTCGCTCCAACAGGCGCGGTGGTTAACGTTCGCGGCCCTCGCGGTCGCCATCTGGTCGGTGGTCATCTGGTTCGAGGTACTCAACGGAATCGAGTGGGCGTCGATGAACTACATCGGCCGCTCTGCCCCAAGCGGGGTCATCGGGCTCCTCGTCCTCGGGGCGTTCATCGCCCTGCTGGTCGCCGTGTTCGGCGAACTCGGTGAAGAAGATCCGTCGCCGGAGAGTTGGCCCCCCGAATGACGTACTTCGAGTGTACCGAATGCGGGCAGATGGGTAACTTCACGAGAATGGAGCGGTCCGAACTCCGCCAGCGGTGTCCGTCCTGCGAGGAGGAAACCGTCTGGGAAACCGCCTTCGAGGCCGAGGAGGGGACGTTTTGATTACCTTCGAGGTCAGCGACCGCCTCTCTGAGGCCGCCGAGGAGTGGGCCGAGGCGCGGCTGGAGGACGAAGACGAGGCGCTCGAAACCAAGGTCGAACAGGCGCTGCTGGAGGTCGAACACCTCGTTTCCGGCGCCCACGAAGTCGACTTCGAGGTCGAGGGCCGGACCGTCCACCACGAGCCGACCGACGCCTTGGCGGCGTTCCTCGACCAGCAGGCGACGGAGAAGGGCATCGACGAGTCGGACGTGCTCGCACTCTACGTCGACCTGTTCGCACGCGTGTTCCTCGACGACGAGGAACGCCCGTCCAACGCGCCGCCGACCTGATACGGGCCGTCCTGTGTTGGAGGCCCTTTTATACGCAGAGCGTAGTGACTGCTCGACGGGCCCCACACAAACCTTAATACTACGTCTCCAGTATGTGTCATCATGTCACACAAGGACGGCGAATGGCGCCCCAAGGGCGCGACCGAGACGTTCAACGGGTTCGAAGTCTGGGACCACGGCGTCTGGCCGAACGAACTCCACACGGGCGAGGTCGACGGCGACGTCTCCTTGGAGGACTAACGCTTTTTACGGCGAGAACGCCGGAAACGCGCGACTGGTGCGGGGCGGAACGTAGAAGTTCGCCCGCGATTGGACCTCGATGAAGTTCAGCAGGCCGTTGTTCTTCCTGTCGGTTACCTGGTCGTGTTCGTCCCGGAGGAACCACCCGTTCATAGCCTTCCGCGTCGCCGCGAAGTCGTCGAGCGACGCCTGCAGCGACAGGAAGTGAACGCCCGCTCTGCCGCCGTCGACCGTGTTGAAATCCCGTCTGAGGATGACGGGGTCCCCGTCCTCGCGCGCTCGAGCGACCTTTTCGTGGTGGCCGACGACGCCGAACTCCTCGGCGTGCTCGAAGGCTTCGTCGAGAAACGGGACGTCGTCGGTAAATGAGTCGACGTCCTCGGGGGAGAACTCCGGCGAGAACATCCGGTCGACCCGCCCGCCTTCGTCCATGTCCCACCAGGCGTCGAGCGATTCGGTGAGGTGTGAGAGGTGCATCGTCGTGCCGCCGTCGAACCGGCCGTCCTCGAAGCGCCCGCTGTCGATAGTGACGCGGTCCTCGCTCGGCTGTGTGCCCTGCCGCATCGACATGAACCCGGTGAACATCGGGGCGTCGCGGGGGATGTCGTCCGGGACGCCCTCGGCGCCCGTGTGTTCGGCGGGGAGTCCCTCGCCGTGGAAGCCGGTTCGACGAGCGACGACCGAGAACACGTCGCCGAGTCGGGCGTCGAGTTCCCGGCCTTCGAGGGGTTCGGATTCCGAGAACAGCGCCGTCTCGGTGCGGACGAGATGCGAGGGAACGTCGGAGGCGAGGACGAGCGCGGCGTCGTACGAGAGGAGGTCCGGGTCGTCCGTCCGCGACAGCACCTCCGGGTGACGAATCGGCGAGGCCTCCAACGCGCCGATTCGTTCGAAGTAGCGGGTCCCCCACGCCAGCGTGTGGAGCAGTCCGTCAGGGGACCACTCGTAGGTGGCCTCCAGTTCGCGCATCGCGGTTTCTACGGTATCGGCGGCGTCGACGGATGGGTCGACGTCCAGATCGACCAGGAGGACGCGATGGTACTGCGGCAAGTGATGATTACCGTGGGCATCCGTGTGGAGAACCGCGTCCCACGCGTGCTGTCGGTCGGGGACCTCGTGGGGGTTCGACGGCAGCGATACAGGGTCCCCTCGGTCCTGCGAGAGTAGCGTGGAACACCCCGGTATCGCCGCGACTCCGACGGCGGCCAACCGCCCGAGCAACCCGCGTCGCGAGGTCATGCTCTGGTCTACGTCTGAACGGCCAAAAACGTTTCTCAGGGTTTTTATCCGGGGATTTCAACGTATCCGGATTCCGATGTGATGGGAAAAAGGGAGGTTCCACAAGGGTTTAGAACGGCGACTCGAAACTAGGTGTGTGGTAAACGGTATCGCACACCTCGGTTCGACGCCCGAAACGTCGATGACGTCACTGGCGGTCCTCGGTCTCGGACTCGTCGCTATCGCCGTCGTCACGTGGGATGCCTACAGACAACACTGGGATTGAACTATGGCCGTCGAAACGAAGTCAACGACCGATTCGAACCTGACTCGAGCGCTCGGATACGTCCGTACGGCGGTCTACGTAGTCGCGACGCTGATTGGCCTCTCGATTCTCGTCGTCGGCACCGTCGCCGTCATCGCCGGACTGAAGGGAACGTGGCACTGGTCCATCCACCTCGAATCGACGATACGGTATATGGCGACGCTGGTGGAGTACTTGCTTGCCCTGTTAGTGCCGCTCTTTGGAGTGCTCGTCGTCGGCCGGTGGTACGATGAGTAACCGCCTCGGCACCGCGGCGCTGGCTTCGGCCGTCGGGTCGTTGCTCGCGGTGGTCGTCGGCATCGGCGTCGTCTCGCTGTTCGCCGAATGGCGCGGCGTCTGGACCAGTTACTTCCTGATGGAACGGACGATAGACGCCGGCGCGCCCGTGGTGGCCGCGCTCGGCGTCCTCGCGTTGCTGGCGGGGTTCGTCGTCGTCTACGGGGCTACGTAGGCACCTGCTGGGCGACGAGTTCGTCCTCGAACTCGACGAGGCCGACGAACACCTCCGTCGCGGCGAGAAAGAGGTTCGCCTCTGCTTCCTTCATGTCGAACTCGTCCTGAACCGTTTCGAGGAACGCCTCGTGCCATCGCCCGAGGTGTTCGTCGAGGAAGACCCGCTCGAAGCCGAAGGCGGCCTCCTCTCCGCGTCGCTGGCGGTCGACCAGATCGCGGAGGAACGCGAGTTCGACGGCGATGTGGTCGTTTTCCTCGGGGTAGTCCTCGTGGGGCTTCCAACCCGCCGCCGAGTAATCCGCCTCCAGTTCCGCGAGTCCCTCGCCGATGAAGTCCGTGTCCTCGCGATAGTAGGTCTCGTGGGGAAGCGCCGGTGGACGCGGCCCCACGAACAGCCGTGTGTACTCCGTTCGGAGTTCGTCGGAAACGTCCTCGACCGACCGCGACCGGTTGGCTTCGATGAACGCCTCGAGCCGTTCGAAGCCGCGGTCCATCGGGTCGTTGATTTCTCCCTCGGGGACGGCTACCTCGTCGGAGAACAGCCGTCCGAGGAACTCCTCGTCGGGGGCGTCGTAGAACACCTCGATGAGGAAATCGATCACTTCCAGTCGCGCCTCGTAGATTTGAGTTTCGTCCATCAGTTTTCACCTCGCTCGAACAGCAGCGACGTTCGACAATCGCCACAGTACTCGAAGACCGAATGCGGTGAGTTGGGTGCGATACCTTGAACCGCGTCGCCGACCTCCCCGCGGACCTTGTCGATGGTTCCGGCGGACGCGAAGGGCTTGCCGCAGCGAACGCATTCCTGCATCTCGCCCTCGTAGACGCTCGTCCAGGCGGCACTCGGGACGTCCTCGGGGACCTCCTCGCGGACCTCCTCGCGGTTCTCCGGGAGGAGCGACAGGTCCAGTCCGTCCTGCATCGTGATGGCCGTCTCCGGACACCCCTCCTCGCAGAGGCCGCAGTTGACACAGCGTTCGTGGTTGAACAGCAGGTCGCCCTCGTTCGTCCGCTGGATGGCGTCGGTCGGACACAGGTTCGTACAGGTCGGCGTGAGGTTGCAGGCGTCCGAGACGTCCATCCAGCCGAAGTCCTTCAGGCCGCGGATGACCTCCCGGTCGGGGTCGACGTGTTCGAGGAGGACGCGAACGGACTCCAGCGTCCACGCGTGGGAGGCAAACGCCGGGCGGTCGATGTCGCCCTCGATGGTGCCCTCGGCCTCGTGTTCGCCGGCGGGGACCGGCGACTCGTCGAGGCGCTCGACGACGAACCTGGAGAGTTCCTCGACGAACTGGCCGGGGTCGTCGGCCCCGGGTGCGAAGAAGCCGACGCGCTCGCCCAGACCGAGATCGGCGGTCGCGCGGTTCAGGCGCTCGACCAGTTCCGCCTTGGGGTCCGGTCCGGAGTGCAGACAGTCGCCGCCACAGCCGACGATGGCGACGCCGTCGGCGCCCGCCGCCAGCGCGTGCATGACGTGGGCCTCCCCGACAGTGTCGGTGCAGTTGACTTTCACGGGGAGAATCGGCGGATAGGAGACGTCCTCCTCGATGGCCGCCCGGCGGCCGTACTCGCGCAGCCGGTCGGCGGCCCGCTCCGAGCAGACGAAGGCGACGACCGGCTGGTCGATGCCGCTCGACCCCCGATTGAACAGCCAGCCCCCGTTGTCGTTTTCGGCCTTCAGCAGGGCTTCGACTTCGCGGGCGATGCGGCGGTTCGAGGGCTCCCGGAGTTGCGTGGCCCCGGTCGGACACGCCGAGGTACAGGCGCCGCAGTCCTGACAGGCCACCTCGTCGAACTCGACGGAATCGACCGACGGTCGACTGACCGCGTCGTGCGGACAGGCGTCCGTACAGGCCGTACAGCCCTCCTGTGAGGAGGCGCCCGCGGCACAGACGTCCATCTCGAGGTCGAGGAACGCGGGTTTCTCGATACCGCCGAGTTGGGATTCGACGGCCGCTATCGTGGCGGCGTCGACGTGGCCGGTGTAGTAGCCCACGCGACCGCCGCGGGTATCCGGGTCGGCGTCGGGATGGATGACCTGGTCGACGGCGATGCGGCGGGTCGTCCCGTCCATGTCGATGGCGTCGGTCGGACATACGTCGGTCCATTCGCCGTCGGGCGCGTCGGCCGGAATCTGGACGGGGCGTCTGGTGACGCCGTCGGGGCCCTCCCGGACGCATTCCATGCAGTCGATGCAGGCTTCGGTGACTCGCGATTCGAGGGTGAGTTCGAACTCGCCGAACCGCCCGTCGACGTCGACGACCTCCCCGCGAGCGATATCCACGTCATCGAGGTCGGCATCGACGTTGGCGAGTTCGCGGCCGTCGGCGACGAGCGTGACATCCGCCGAATCGGCGAGGGCGGCGGCAGTTTCGGAGTCGCCCACGACCGCGACCGAGTCGCCGGCCTCCCGGGAGACCGTTCTGGAGACGGCTTCCTCCTGCAGCCCCGCGTGGGTCGCGTTGAGCAGGCGGGCGGTCTTGTCGGTCGCGGCCTCGCTGTCGTGGACCCACGCGGCCCCCTCGCGGTGGTCGACGAAGGCCGCCGCATCGGGGTGGAGCCCTTTCCGCTCGACCAACTCGCGGAACGTCCGTTTACACCGGTCGTCGGACGCCGTTACGATGAGTTGGTCGAGGTCGTACTCGTCGATGACGTGTTCGACGCCGTCGAGACCGCCCTCACAGAGTAGGTCAGAGGACGCCACGACGTCGACGTCTCGAACACCCTCGCGAACCTCCTCGAGGTCGAGCCCACAGGTGCCGCCACAGCCGCAAACGAATGCCCCTACATTCATCGACTGTGTTCAATGCTACCGTGGATATATGTTTTGCGACGGTTCCGTCGGCGAAAAAACATAAATATACTAATAGATCGCCGTACTCCCGCGGATGTAATAAATATCCGTTTACTAACGGCCCGGTATTTAATATAGGATGGTTTCCTATGTGCTAGGGAATCGCAATCAAACAACACGGTCCGCAAACATGGTATGAGCACAGAACCAGTCTCCTTGGACCTCGACCGACGGTCGTTCATGAAGGCGAGCGCCCTGACGGGCGTTGTCGCACTCGGTGGCGGTACCGCTGGGCAGGTACTCGCCCAGAGCGACGATGAGGTCGATGGACAGGACACGGAAGGAGAGTTGACAAAGACTATTTGTAACTACTGTTCGGTCGGCTGTGGCTTCCACGGCGAGCGAAAGGGTGATACCTTCGTTGGCATGGAGCCATGGGAAGACCACCCGATCAACAACGGGTCGCTCTGCTCGAAAGGGGCAGGCATCTACGAGACCGAACACTCCGAAAAGCGCCTCAAACACCCGATGATTCGGGAAGACGGCGAGTGGAAGAAGCTGTCGTGGGATACCGCCTACGACCGCCTCGGCACCGACATTCGGGCCCTGTGGCCCGACTCGGACGTTTCGCCGAGCGACGCCGTCGACGTCGACGAAGAACACAGCCGCGAGAGCGTGATGCTTCTCGGGAGTGCCCACCACTCCAACGAGGAGTCCTACGCCATCCGAAAGCTCGCGGGATTCATGGGAACGAACAACGTCGACCATCAGGCACGCATCTGCCACTCGACGACGGTCACCGGCCTCGCGAACACGTGGGGTTACGGTGCGATGACCAACACCGTCTCCGATTACCGCAACTTCGACCTCGACATCATCATCGGACAGAATCCCGCCGAGGCCCACCCCATCGCGATGCAGCACATCCTCGAGGGGCAGAAGCGTGGCGGGGACATCCTCGTGCTCGACCCGCGGTTCACGAAGACGGCAGCCCATGCCGACGAATTCATCCGGTTCAGGCCCGGGACCGACGTGGCGCTGATGATGGGCGTCGTCAAGGAACTCCGCGACGAGTACGGGCTGGCGCTGGACCCGGACGCCGACGACACGGGCCAGAACATGCTCTCGGACCGCGTCCAGGGCTGGGAAGACGTCGACGCCGAACTCGACCAGTACGACAAGGAGACGGTCTCGGACATCACGTGGGTCTCCGTCGAGGACATCGAGCGAATCGCCGAGATGGTCCACGAGAACCGCCCCCACGTCCAGATCGAGTGGGCGATGGGCGGCACCCAGCACAACAACGGGACCCAGAACATCCGCTCGTACGCCGTCGCGAGCCTCGCCTCCGGAAGCGCGGCCCGCAGCGGCGGCGGCCTGCAGGTCATGCGGGGCCACGCCAACGTTCAGGGTGCGACCGACCTCGCGGTGGCGAGTCACATCCTGCCGGGCTACTACGGGCTCACACCCGGCGGCTGGTCGTGGTGGGCCGAAATCTGGGACAAGAACCCCTACACCAGCGGGTCGACCTCGTTCGAGGACATGTACGACAAGTTCGAGTTGATGCCGCCGGACAAGTACGTCCGACAGAGCGGCAACGAGGAACTTGAGCCCGATTCGCTCCCACCCAACGAAAACCACGGCCCCGAGGAACCGGCCGCGAACTCGATGATGTTCCAGAACGGGCTCACGGTCGCCCGCTGGTTCGAGGCGGCCCTCGACCAGGAGGACCGCTATCAGGACACGCCGATTTATCAGCCCGACCAGGTGAAAATCGCCGTGTTCTGGGGCCACTCCGCGAACTCCATCAGCGAGATGGAGCAGATGAAGGAGGGCATGGAGAACCTCGACCTGCTGGTCGTCGTCGACGTGTTCCCCTCGGTGGCGAGCGTCCTCCCCGACTACGAGGACGGCCCGCCCGTCCTGTTGCTGCCGGCGTCGAGTCAGTACGAACACTACCGTTCGCTGACGAACACGAACCGGTCGGTGCAGTGGTCCGAACCGGTCGCCAAGCCCGCCCACAACTCCCGTCCCGACCTGCGAATCATGCAGGAATTGGCCGACGAACTCGGCTTCGGCGAGCACTTCGACTGGGGCAGCGGCCCCGAGTTGTACAACGGAAAGTCGACCTACGAGAACGTCATTCGGGAGTTCAACCTCGGGACGAACACCATCGGCTATCGGCAGACACCCGAACGGCTCCAGCAGCATCTGGAGTACGACTACGCGTTCTCCAGCGAGGACCTCAAAGGCGCCGAAGGGACGCCCGTCGAGGGCGAGTACTGGATGCTTCCGTGGCCCTGCTGGGGCGAGGGGCATCCGGGGACACCCATCATCTGGAACGACGACATGGACCCCAACAACGGGGGACAGGACTTCCGGACTCGATGGGGCGTCCAGGCCCCGTCGCCGGACGACTGGGACGCGATGCCCACCGACGACGATTACCCGCTTCAGGAGACCGTCGACGCCCACGACGATATGGAGGAGGCGCTCGACCTGACGCGAGCGCCGTACGTCCCCGACTGGGCCAGCAACCGCGATCTGGCCGAGGACGGACAGATTCACGGCGTGCCGGAGTATCCGGGCTGGAAAATCACGCCGCCACAGAGCCTCATCGACCCGACGCAGTCGACACAGTCCGACGAACTGACGATACCACAGCAGTACGCGCTGGACAATCAGGAGTCGGTCTACACCGCCGCACAGGCACTCGACGACCCCGACACCGGAAGTCCGGAGTTCGACGAGTACCTCCGGACCATGATTGGTGAGGGCGTCGACCCCGACTTCTACGAGGAGTACGACTACAAACAGCCCGACGCCCCGACCGGTCGGGGTCGGGCCCGGGCGGTCGTCTGGAGCTTCCTCGATAAGATCCCGGTGCATCGCGAACCCATCGAGAGCCCGCGGTCGGACCTCGTCGAGGAGTGGCCGGCGAACGGCCAGCAGCGGAACCACTACCGCCTCGACCAGAACAACGCGGCCGAACAGCAGACGGCGATGGACATCATCCACGGCGATGGCGACGGCCCGGAGCTCGATACCATCATGACGACCGGTCGGCAGGTCGAACACCAGGGTGGCGGCGCGGAGACGCGGTCGAACATCCACACCGCCGACCTGCAGCCCCACATGTACGCGGAGATAACGCCCAACAAGGCCGAGGACCTCGGCGTCGACGGCGGCGACCTCGTCGTCGTCTCCTCGACCGACCGGGGGTCGGTGCTCGTGAAGGCACGAGTGACCGACCGGCCCAACGACGACGAGGTGTTCCTCCCGTTCCACTGGGGCGGGGTGTTCAAGGGCAAGAGTCAGGAGGACAAATACCCCGAAGGCACCGTCCCGTACGCCATCGGCGATTCGGCGAACGCGATTACGTCACGGGGCTACGACGTCGAGACGCAGATGCAGGAGACGAAGGTGTCGATGGTGGCCGTCCGACCGGCTACCCAGAGCCTGCTCGAGGAACTCGGGATGGACACGGACCTCGAGTTCCCGCAGGACCGTGACGGCATCGGCCAGCAGAAGGACTTCGACGTCCGTGACAGCGAAACGGTTCAATGAGGTGATACAAGCATGTCTCAATCAAACAAAGAAGTGATGGGCGATGGCGTGATGAGCGTCGGCGAGGGAACGCGAATCTTCCCGGACGTCGGCGCATGCATCGACTGTGGCGGTTGCGTCGTCGCCTGCAAGCGAACGTGGGACGTTCCCCACGACGAACAGCGAATCAGCATCTCGACGATGCTGGAGGGTCAGGAGGGCGACGGGGGGTCAGCGGCGAACGCGCTCGCACAGGGCGACTCGCCCGGCGAGACGTCCATCCCGATGCAGTGTTACCACTGCGACAACGCACCCTGCGTTTCGGTGTGTCCGACCGACTCCCTCATCAAGACCGACGACGAGTTCGTCGACGTCCGCGAGGACCTCTGTGTCGGCTGTCAGTACTGTCTGTCGGCGTGTCCGTTCGGGGCGCCGCAGTTCCCCGAGGAGGACGACGGCGCCGCACAGGTGTTCGGTACCGGCGGTAAGATGGACAAGTGTACGATGTGTGAGGAACGGCAGGACGTCGGCAAGGGGCCGGCCTGTGCCGAGGAGTGTTCGACCGACGCCATCCTCGTCGGGCAGCCCTCGCAGATCGCCGACGAACTCGATAGACGCGACGAGGGTCCGTTCTTCAACGACGTGGCGATGGACATCGTCTTCGGTGAGGACGCCGGTGAGTTCCAATGAGTCACGAGACGCCCGAGGTCGAGGGGTACTCCCCGATATCGGTCTTCATCTCGGCGCTGGTCGGCATCGTGGTCGCCGTCCTGTCGGTGTGGTGGGCCAGCGGGTTCGGGCCGTTCTACGAGACGCTCTTCCGCGTTGGCCCCACCGTCGAGGGCGGCGGCGTCGGCGCCGACTGGGTCGCCGGCAACACGATTCCGGCCCTGGACTTCCTCATCGCGCTGGTCCACGCCGCCGACGTCATCCTGGGCGTGTTCATCCTGCTCCTGGTGTTCCTCCACTGGGCGAGTTTCCGCCGTCTCGCCGCTCGGATGCGGCACCCCGGGGAGGATGAGACGGGCGAGACCGTAATGGCCGACGGCTCCGGTGACGGAGGTGAACGCTGATGACGAATCTCGACCACGGCAAGTTCACGCGGGTGACGACGCTGTTCCACTCGCTTTTGGCGCTCGACGTGTTCCTGCTGTTCTTCACCGGCTACGCCATCATGTTCAACTCGGAGCTGTGGTGGCTGATGACGCTGATGGGCGGTGCGACCGGCGTCACCGCGCTGCACCGCATCGCCGGCATCGGCCTCGTCGCGCTCATCGTCTTCTGGATGGTGCTGATGCTCATCAGCCCGACCGGCCGGAGCAACTTCGCGGAGATACTCCCGGTGAAAGAGGACATCGAGGCGTTCCTACAGGACGTCCAGTTCATGCTCGGGCGGGCCGACGAACGCCACCCCCACGCCCGGCAGTTCGCCGGCTACGAGTCCGACGAGGTGCCGCTGCTGTCCTACGTGGGCAAGGGCGTCGTCGCCATCTTCGCCATCGAGTTGACCCTGCTTACCATCTCGGGGCTGCTCATCTGGTCGAAGACCGGCCTCATGTCGTACTTCGCGACGCGAACCGCAGCCATGGCGTTCGTCGTCTTCCATGGCCTACTGGGGATTATCATGCTGATGGGGGTGATGTTCCACATCTTCGAACACGGGATGCATCCCGCCTTCTACCCCGTCGAGACGAAGGCGTTCATCCCCCGGAGCATGATCCCCGAGAGCCACGACGACGACGAGGACCACGACGGGACGGGCATCGAGCGGCTCGAACTCTCGCCGAGCTGGCACTCCGTCTCGACGGTTTTCGGCTCGTTCGTCGTCATCGGTATCGTCTCGGTGTTGATGGGGAGTATCGTCCGGGAGGGATACCCGGTCCCACGGGAGTTGGTCGTCAGCGGTGACCTGACGAATCTCCTGCTCACTATCGGTATCAACATCGGGATATTCGTGCTGTTCGTCGGCCTCGTCCTCTCGATGTACGGTAACGTGATGCGAGTCCGTTGGGAAAAGGAGGTGCAGCGCCGCCAAGAGCGCGAGACGGTCGCGGACGGTGGCGAAACCCGGACGGACGACTGAACTCCGTTTTCGGCGATTTTCTCGCGTTTTCAGGCTGTCAGCAGTTCCGCGCCCTCTTGGGATAGGTCCACGGTGACGTCCTGTCGCGTCTGTTCTTGAATCTGGTCGATGTTACGCGTGAGGACTTCGAGGATGTCCTTCGGCTCCGGGTACACCAGCATGTTCCCGTCTTCGTCCTCCATCACCAACTGGGTGTCCGAGAGGGTCACCTGGTCGTTCTCGATGCTGGCGACGATGGCCGGCAGCGCCTCCGCCCCGCCGGGGTCGCCCTCCTCGACTCTGGTGATATAGACGGAATCGAGGCCGATCAGGTCCTTGTACTCGCGGACCCGCTCGGCGCAGTTGACCATGTCCCTCGTCACTTCGGTCTTGCGTTGGTTCCCGTGTTCTCCGTCATAACAGTGCTTACACACCCGTAGCTCGATTCGCATGGAACGATGTATCGGAGTGAGTACTAAAGACGGTTGCGCCGGTAACGCTTTTATACGTCCGGGATGTGTGTTAACATATGGCTGGTGCCCTAAACATCGTCTACGCCGTCATCGTCGTGCTGGTCGCGATAGTCGGATTCGCTTACGTGTTGACACAGTCGGACGACGGCACCGGCGAGGAGACGCGATGGAGCGACTGGGGAACCATCGCGGCGGTCGCGTTGTTCCTCGTCGGCCTCGTGTGGTCGACGATGTTCTAATCGGTGTCAACCGCCTGCGTCCGAATCGTGGCGCCACGGGCGGTTCGACACGCTGTTCGTTATTCCCCGCCCGGTCGGGACGCGTTAGCTGCTTTTGATGGTGTCCTCACGACGACCGGATGGCGCCATATCGACGGCTCTTTTAAATCTCGCCACCTGTGTGTGATGTATGGTAACTCCCACCGCGAAAACGCTCTCTCGCGCGCTGGTTACTCTCGGGGCCGTCTCCGTGGTCTGTTCGGGGGTCGTGGCCGCCCACGTGCGGTTCGTCACGGATACGACGGACGTCGGCGAGGGGTTCGCCTTCCTCGCCGATGCGCTGACGGACCCGTTCAATGCTGCCATCCTCGGGGGCGGCGCTCTCGCCGTGCTCGTCGCGCTCGGCGTCTATCTCCGCGTTCAGCCGCTCCAGCGGGACATTGAGGTGTTCCGCGACGTGATGACCGGCTACCGTGACCTGTTGCCGTGGCTGCTGCGTCTCGGGTTCGGCCTCCCGCTCGTCGGGGCCGGCTTCGCGGGTTACTTCTTCAACCCAATCGTCGAACCGGCCACCGCCCCCGGGTTCGCTCGCCTGTTCCAGATCGGACTCGGGTTCGCGCTGCTTTTCGGCGTCGCCACGCGAGCGGCCGCCATTCTCGGTCTGCTGGCCTATCTGGTGTCGCTTTTCCTCCAGCCGCTGTTGCTGTATTCCTTCGAGTGGGTCCCCGGTTTCATCGCCCTCGCGGTGGTCGGTAGCGGCCGTCCCAGTGCCGACGAGGTCCTGCAGAAAGTCGCCGCCGCCGACGGCACCGTCTACGGCGAACTCGACCCGGTCCACCGCGCCGCATCGTGGCTCAACCGCGCCGTCGACCCCTACGAGCGGTTCGTCCCGACGGTCATCCGTATCGGGATGGGTCTTTCCTTTGCCTTCCTCGGGCTCTTCGAGAAGCTACTGGCTCCCGAAATGGCCCTCAGCGTCGTCGAACAGTACAGCCTCACCGCGCTGCTGCCCGTCCCCGCCGAACTGTGGGTGCTGGGCGCCGGCTTCGCCGAACTCGGCCTCGGCGTCGCCATCATGTTCGGCTTCTTCACTCGCACCTCCGCAATAACGGCGCTGAGCGTCTTCGTCCTCACGCTGTTCGGTATCCCGGACGACCCCGTCCTCGCCCACATCGGCCTCTTCAGCCTCGCCTCGGCGCTTCTCATCACGGGCGCGGGCGCCTACGCCCTCGACAACCGCATCGGCGCCGACAAACCCGCGGCGGCCCGGGACGACATCGTAACCACGGTCGACGATTGAAGGGGTCGGCTATTCCTCTTCGATGTCCCAGTCGGCCTTCTCGGCGGCCGTCTCCAGCGGGACGAACTCCCAGCCGGATTCCTCGGCAATCCACTCATCTTCGGGGGTGCCGACGACGGCCAGTCGTTCGGCGTAGAACATCGACGTCTTGCCGATATCGGCGAGTCGTTCGGCGGGCCCGGTCCCCGTCCCGTTGAAGAAGTCGGCGTCGATGGTGTGTTCGCGCTGGAACTTGGTGATGACCGGCGCGCTCACGTCGCCGACGATGCCGACCCAGTCGGCCCACTCGCGGGCCGAGGCAACGACAAGTTGCGGGTCGGACAGCGCGGTGACGGCATTGTAGGTCAACGCCATCGTCATATCGTCGACGCCGCCGCCGTGGGGGCCTTCGGCCATCGGTTCGGCGTCGTCGGGAGCGTTGCTGACGGTCGCGCCGGCGCCCGAGCCACCGCTTTCGGTCGGCACGCCCGCTGGCTTGTCCTCGTTTTCCCGGGGGACGCGCGGGACAGGGCCGTCGTCGTCGGTCGCGTCCGCCTCGGCGTCGGCACTTCCGGCGCTTGCCGCCGGCGCCGGCGCGTCGGGTTCGTCGTCCGGGTCGCCGTCCTCGCGCCACAGCCAGTCGCCGTGGTTGGCCTCCGGTTCGTCGTCATCGTCGGTTTCGATGTCGTCGAGGTCGATTTTGTCAGTCATCGTCGTCGGTTTCGGTTCGCGGGGCGGTTTCGGGGGCGGCGCCGACGGGCGTGTCGTGGTCGACGGTCGCTTCGAGGTCGAGCCGTTCGAGCGTCTCGCGGGTCGGCAGCCCCTCGCGACTCCAGCCGCGAGCGGCGTAGTAGGCGTCAAGCAGGACGTCGAACTCCGCGGGGTCGATGCGGCCGCCTTCGGCGGGCCCGTCGGAAATCGGCTCGGTGAAGGCGGCGGGCAGTTCGTCGGTTGCGCGGTCGAAGCCCTCGCGGGCGTTGAACAGGCGCACGAGGTTCCAGACCCGTTCGCCGACCCGGTGGAGTTCGTCGGGAGCGTAGTCGTCGCCGAGGGCGTCGAACCACTCGGCGCCGAAATCGTCCCACAGCGGTTCGCCCGCGAAGTCGTCGGCGACGAAACTCCACAGCGCCGAGCGGGTGTTCTGGGCGGCGACCACGGCCGCGACCCGCTCGCTGGTGTCGGCGTCCTCGGCGAAGGCCTCCCACTCGATGGGCCGGGCCCGCCGGTGGCAGCCGCCACGGTCGCTGGTCGCGTAGGCCAACGCCATCCCGGCGGCGGCCCGGGGGTCGTAGGCGGGCAGTTCCATGGATTTGACCGTCGGGATGACGTCGTCGGTGCCGTAGGCGTCGCTTGCGGCGTCGACGCCCTCGGCGAGCGTCTCGGCGACGCCGGCCTCGCAGGGGCCCGCAGCGCCGGTCGCGATGGCCTCGATGAGCGCGCGGGCGCCGTCGGCGTCGCCGAAGGCCAACTCGCAGTCGATGTAGTCGGCCTCGGCGGCCCGAATCGCCCACGCGACGGCGTTGCCGGCCGAAATCACGTCGATGCCGAGGCGGTCACAGAGGCCGCCCAACTCCGCGACGGCGTCGAAGTCTTCGACGCCGAGGCCGGCCCCGAGAGTCATCGGCGTCGCGCCGCGCGGAACGGAGGTCCCCTCGTCGGTCTCGATTTCGAAGCCGCCGGGTACCTCCCGGTCGGGGTGTTCCCGGCCGACGGCGGCCTCGGCGGCGGCCTCGATGCCGATGTCGTCGGCGGCCTCGAACTGGTCGCGCTGCCAGCCTTCGGTGGCGAGGGCGCCCACCTCGTTGGCGAAGTCGATGCTTTCGAGCGTCTCGCCGGCGGCCTGCCACCGGCCGGTGTCGCCCTCGGCGTACTCGCGCTCGTAGCGTGCCCGGAGGTCGGCGAGTTCCGGCGGCGTCTCGGGGGTGCCGTTCCGGACGACGACGGCCTTGAGCCGTTTGGCGCCCATGACCGCGCCCGCGCCGCCGCGGCCGGCGTGGTGGTCGCCAGCGTCGGAGGCGATGGTCGCGTAGGCGACGCCATGCTCGCCGGCCGGGCCGATGCAGGCGACGCCCGAATCGGGGTGGGCCTCGGCGGCCGCGACGGTGTCCTCGCCCCACGTCTCTGCGGGTTCGATGTCTCCCTCGCCGTCCTCGATGACGATGCGGACCGGCTCGTCGGCCTCGCCGGTCACGAGCACGGCGAGACAGTCCTCCAGCGACCCGGCGAGGCGGCCGGCGAAGGCGCCGCCGGCATACGAGTCAAGAAAGCCGCCGGTCAGCGGCGATTTCGTCACCGCCGCATAGCGGGTTTCGCCGGGCAGGTAGCCTGACAGCGGGCCGATACAGAAGGCCAGCAGGTTATCGGGGCCGAGCGGGTCAGTGCCGGCGTCGAGTTCCTCGTAGAGGTAGCGCGCGCCGAGGCCCTTGCCGCCCAGAAAGCGGCGTCGCCATCGCTCGGGAACGCGTTCGCGGCTGACGGTCCCCGACGAGAGGTTCGCTCGTAGGACGTACTCGCGTCCGGCCATTCCCCGAAGTCTTCGGGATTGGGTAGTAAAAACTATGGGGTGGCATACCACGCGATTAGTTCTCGTCCAGCGCCGCGACGTCGGCGGCGCTCGGCTCGTCGGGCAACTCCTCGATACAGTCGAAACAGAGGAAATGTTCGGTGCCGTCCTCGAACTCCAGTGTCATGCCGCCGGTGCCCTCGGGGTCCGACGACCAGATGCCGGAGATACCCCCGCCTATCGGCACGTCGTCGCCACAGCCCTCACACGGTTCGCTGGCCATAACCGGGGTAGGCGCCAGCGACTCAAAAGGGACGCGACCTACCGGGGCGGGTTGACCGCTAACCCGTCGGCCACGAGCGGCAACACCACGAACGCACTCGCCGCGAGCGCCGCCCAGACGGGCACGCTCGTCACCTGACCGACCAGCCAGCCGATCACCAACAGCAACGGAATCGTCGCAAGCAGGAGGTCGTATCGGGAGAGTTCGGAGATGTCGAGCGTTCGTCGTTCGTCCGGCCCTGCCGGACGGGCCATCCGAGAGATATCGCTACGAGGTTGTCGCTCCGACATCAACACCACCTCCACTCGATACTGACAACGGCTTGTAACTAAAATCTTACTTCGAAATTGTCGAGAAGGCGAGTGATTATATTCATATATTATTTCTAGATGTGTCCACAAACAGCCTTGTTACGTCGGAGGCGGTTTTTGGACCGAATGACGGTATATAATGGCTCCATGAGACAGCCACGATACTCTACTTGCCGCGGCTGCTACTGAATGGGTCGGCTACCGGTCCTCCGCGGCGAGACGGCCCACGAGCGCCGGGGTGGGATTAAGGGCGTGGCCGGCAACGAATCGAGTATGCGCGTGCTCGTGACGGGGGCGTCGGGGTTCGTCGGCAGCCGGCTGGTGTCCGCTCTGCTCGAACGCGGCCACGACGTGGTCGCGCTCGTTCGGGACGCGGACCGCTACGACGCCCCCGCGGGCGTCGAAACCGTCGAAGGCGACCTGCTGAAACCGCCCGTGACGTTTCCGTCGGCCGACGCCGCCTACTATCTCGTCCACTCGATGGGGACCGGTGGAGATTTCGAGGCCCGCGACCGGCTGGCGGCCCGCACCTTCGTCGATGCCGCCGACGCCGCCGGTATCGAGCGCACCATCTATCTCGGCGGCCTCGGGGACGACCGCGACAAACTCTCGCCGCACCTCCGCTCGCGTCGCGAAGTCGAGCGGATTCTCGCGGAGGGCGAGGCCGACCTCACGACGCTTCGGGCCGCCATCATCGTCGGCGAGGGGTCGGCGAGTTTCGAACTCATCGCCCAACTCGGCAGCCGTCTTCCCGCGATGGTGACGCCGAAGTGGGTCCGCACCGAATGCCAGCCCATCTTCATCGACGACGTCATCGAGTACCTGGTCGGCGTGCTGGACGCGCCCGAAACGGCGGGTGAAACCTACGAAATCGGCGGCCCGGACGTCCTCTCCTATCAGGAAATCCTGCGATACACCGCGAAGTTGCTGACCGGCCGCCAGCCACTCATCCTGCCCGTGCCCGTCCTGTCGCCGCGGCTATCGGCCCGGTGGCTCTCGGTGGTGACCGACGTCTCGACCAGCGTCGCCCGGCCGCTGGTCGAGGGGATGCGCAACACCGTCGTCGTCACCGACCACAGCATCGACGACCACGTCGACGTCGAGTTGACGCCCTTCGACGAGGCCGTCCGGCAGGCGCTGGGTGACCGGGCCATCCTCGCCGAACCGGTGGGGGTGTCCGAGACGTGAGACGCCGCCCCGAGTACGGCGAGACGTGGGCTTACGAGAGCATCATCGGCGCGCTTCCGGGCGTCAACATCTCCCGGGGGGCCGCTATCGCCATCCAACTACTCGTCTTCGAGGTGTCCTTGCTGGGGCTGGCGTGGTACTACGCCCTCCCGGACATCATCGTGCCGGGCACCGCCGCCGTCGCCGTCGCCGCGGCCGGCAGCGCCGAAATGCTCCGTATCAGCGGCGCCGCGCGGGTGCCCGAGACCCCGGAGGCCTACCGCCGCCTGCTGTTCGGCTCCAGCGTCGAGGTGGTCCTCTCGGTTTTGGCGTTTATCGCCTTCGTCACCCACCTGTTCGTCTTCGACCCCGGCGGCGGCCCGCTGGTCGAACGGCTCTTCGGCATGCGGCCGCCGACGCTCGTGGTCTACCTGACGCTGCTCGTGATGTGGGACCTCTGCTATCGGCTCGGAACCGGGTGGTGGGCCGCCATCGTCGCGCTCTGGCGGTCGGCGACCTATCGGTTTGACCCAGAAACCGCCGCGACGCTGCGGCGGGCCGACCGCGAGACGCTGCTGTTCGGCGTCATCCAACTCGTTCTCGTGCCCTTCATCCTCGATTTCCCGGTCCTGCTGGCGGCGCTTCTCGGACACGTAACTGCCGTCTTCGTCGTGACGACGGCGTCGCTGGCGCTGTTGCGGTGGCGAGAAACAGGGTGAGGATTACTGCGACTGAATCTGCTTGTACTGGTCGAGCAGCGCCTCCGTCGAATCCCCCGAATCGTACTCTACTTCCCCCTCGTAGTTGGTTCGCTCGTCATCGAAGTCGGCATCGACGGTGGAGGTTTTCTCTTCGCGGCGCTCGTGCTCGTCTTCGTCATAGGCACCCATTGACATGGTAAGTACACTCCCACTTTGCGATTATACATTATTAATGTAACGGGGCCGATGGACGTACATTTATAAACGCGACGTTGCGTTCACGCCGCCGGCGTGCGAAACCGGTAAACCCGACGGCCGATTACGATTCGTGTGGCCGGCCCTCTCCGTTTCCGACGCTCGAACGAGACGTGGACCCGCGACCGGGTCCGCAAGCAACTTCTCGCCCCGCTGGCGTCGTCCTTCGGCGCCCGCATCGAAGAGCCGTGGTTCGCCGTCAACGACGACCGATACGACGCCGTCCGCTTCGAGATGGACAACGGCGACATCGCCCTCTTCTGTTTCCGACCGGGCCGCGCCTACTGGCTCGGAAACACCGAAACCCCCGAGCCGCTGTGGCGCACCGAGAAAGAGACCTTCGACGAGGCGCCCTACGCCGTCTCCCGGTGGGCCCAGCGGGAACTCACCGCTCGCATGGAACTCACCGACCCGTGGCTGACCGACTACGAACACGTCACGTGGTTCTTCCTGCCCGTCTTCTGCTCGAAGGACGGCCGCGATTCGACGCGCCGGTTCTTCGCCGAGGACGCCGCCGGCTTTCCCGACGCGACCCGCGAGGAGGGCCTCGAATTCTACGAAGCCTTCCTCTCGACGGGCGCCCTCGACGCCCACCGCTACACGATGGCCTCGAAACTCGGCACCTCGCCGGGCTACGACCTGACCCGCATGCGCGCCACGATGGCCGAATTTAACGTTGCTAAAATCCTCCACGACGCCGGCCTCGACTTCGAACCCGAGGTCGAACAGGAAAGCGGCCACGCGCTCGATTTCGCCGTCGACGGCCGACTCGTCGAGGTCACCCGCCCCGAACCGCCCGCCCGCCGCTCCCGCGCGGACCACCCCGTCGCCGCGGTCCGCGAAACCGGGAAGGCAAAGCAGGACGACCAACTCGCCAAACACCCCGACGCGGCCCTCTTCGTCGACTGTACCTCCTTTACCGGGCCCGAGTGGGCCGCCGTCAAGGGCGAACAACCCCACGTCGACCACGAACCGACCGTCGTCTTCCGGGTCCGCCCCGACGGGCACATCGAAGGCTACCGCTACGGCAAACTCCCCTTCGACCTCAAGGACGCCATCGAGTGGGTCTGAGGACGGCGACCTTCTCGATTTTCAGTGCTGCTTAAAAAGGGACGCTCACTATCGGTTTCTGCTGGTCAACCAACTGCTATCCTGGTGGACTGAAAGGGCGAGGCGGGGAGGCGTTTACTTGGTCGTCTGAGCGGGCCCTATCCGACCGTAGGGAGGATATCCCGCTCAGCGACCGCCTCCGCGCCGAGGGCTTTCGAGGTGATTGCGGTTCGATAGTCACCAAGCTCGGTTCATAAAAGAACGTACAATCCTAGCCGCCGTGACCGGGATAATCGCGCTCGAAGCGGTCCTGAATCTCCTCGCGTGAGAGTTCGATAATCGTCGGCCGACCGTGCGGACAGGCGTAGGGGTTCTCGCAGTCGTCCAGCGCCGACAGCAGCCCCGTCACCGTCCCCTCGCGCAGCGACGTATTACCCTTAATAGACGGATGGCAGGCCAAATCCCCGAGCAGGTCGTCCACTACGGACTCGACCGTTCCTTCTGGGTCGCCGTCGACGAACTCCGCCAGCAGGTCGCGGGCGAGTTCGGGCGCGTCGTCCCCGATACGCTCGGCGACCAGTGCCGGCACCGTCGTCACCGCGGCGGTCCGGTCGCCGGTCCGCTGGACGCGGAAGCCGAGGCGGGCCAGCGCCTCCTGATAATCGTCCAGCAGCGCGGCCTCGCGGGCAGTCAAATCCAGTTCAATCGGGTCGGCGAGCGCCTGCGTGGTCACCTCGCCCGCGAAGCGTTCCTGAAGTCGCTCGTAGTTGACCCGTTCGTCGGCGGCGTGCTGGTCGACCAACACGAGGCCGTCGTCGGTTTCCGCGACGATGTAGGTGCCGTCGAACTGCCCGAGGACGCGTAGTTCCGGCAGGCGGTCCATCGCCTTGGGCGTGCCCGTCGTTTCGGTGCCGCCGAAGGTGCGCTGGTCCGGCGTCTCGCGGAAGCGGTCGTTGTCCTCGTCTCTGGCGGCGGAATCGGGCGACTGCGCGGGGGCCTCCTCGATAGCATCGTCCTCCTCCCACGCAGCGGATGGCTCGCTTCGCGAAGCCGTCGACGAAGCGTCCGCTCGATTCGTTCCACGCGAAGCGTCGGTGGGGTTCGAACCCGCCCCCGTTTCGGGTCGAGCACGGTGACCCGAGTCGGTGCGTTCCGGGTTGTCCGCATCACCGCCTTCGCCCGTATCCGGCGAGATTTCGGTCTGTTCGGGGGCCGACCGTCCGCGCGGCGCACGCGAGCGGAGCAGACCCTCCTCCAGCAGTGCGGCCTCCACCGCGTCGCTGACCGTCTCGCGGACGCCCTCGTCGTCGGCGAAGAGCACCTCCAGTTTTCGGGGGTGGACGTTCACGTCGACGCCGCCGGCCGGGACGTCGATGTCGATGACGGCGAAGGGGTAGCGGTCCGGCGCGAGTTGGGTTCCGTAGGCGTCGACGATGGCCTCTCGGACGACGTTCGCGGTCACGTAGCGGCCGTTGACGAGCGTCGTCATGTATTCGCGACTCGCGCGGTTCGTTTCGGGGTGGCTGACGAGGCCCTCGACGCCCGCCAGCGGGCCGGCGTCGGTGTCGGCGTCGCCCTCCTCGCGGGCGTCGCCGACGGGAATCATCGACGCCGCGACTTCGCGGCCGTAGACCGAGAGGACGGCGCTGCGGCGGTCGCCGTCGCCGGGCGTCGAGAAGGTCTCGCGGCCGTCGTGTTCCAGCGTCACCGCGACGCCGGGGTTGGCCAGCGCGTAACCGGCGACGACCTGTTGGATGTGGTCGAACTCCGTGGCGGCGGTCTTGAGGTATTTCCGCCGCGCGGGGACGTTCCCGAAGAGGTCGGTCACTTCGACGGTCGTGCCCTCGGGACAGCCGACAGGGCCGCACTCGACCACGTCGCCGCCCTCGACGACGAGTTCGGTGCCGCGGGAGCCACCGCGTGGCTTCGTCCGAATCGCCAGCCGGGCGACCGACCCGATGGCGTGGAGGGCCTCCCCGCGGAAGCCGAGGGTGCCGATGGCGTCGAGGTCGCCGATATCCCGGAGTTTGCTGGTCGTATGCTCCCGGACGGCCTTGCGGGCCTCGCTTTCGGCCATGCCGAAGCCGTCGTCGGAAACGACGATGCGGTCGGTGCCGCCGGCCTCGACGCGGACGTCCACGCGGGAGGCGTCGGCGTCTAAGGCGTTCTCGACCAGTTCCTTGACGACCGATGCCGGTCGCTCGACGACCTCGCCGGCGGCGATTCGGTCCCGCGTCGTCTCGTCGAGTTGTCTGATTTCCGGAGCCATGAGGGGCCGCGTACGTACGCCGTTGGCCGCTCACCGTACCTAACTCTTTCTCAGCGCATCGGGCACAATCGTTATACTCGGGTGCGACGACCACATGCTATGAACGAGGACGGCGGCCCGGAGCCGCGGGACCGGGACTGGTACCGCGCGCTGCTCGACGCTGCCGCCGAAGTCGTCGTGGTCCTCGACGACGGCACCATCGAATACGCCAACGCCGCCGCGAGGGACGTCCTCGGCTACGACCCCGAATCCCTCGTCGGTATGCCGATAACGGAGTTCGTCCACGAGGACGACCGGGACGTTGCGCGCGACCTGCTCGCCGACGACGCTGCTGCGGCCGTCGACACCGAACTCCGCGTCCACCACGCCGACGGCACGATGCGGCAGGTCGCCCTCAGGCGGTCCGACCTCCCGGCCGAGGGGTCGGTCGAGGTGACCGTCCTCAGCCTCCGGGACGTGACCGACCGCCGGCAGCGGGAGGAGGAACTCGCTACCTACGAGACCATCGTCAAAACCGCGCCGGTCGGCCTCTTCACGCTGGACGAGACCGGCGACGTTACGTGGGCCAACGAGGTTTACGCCGACGCGCTGGGTATCTCGAGGGACGACCTCATCGGGACGTCATTCGAGGACCTCGTCGCGGCCGGCTACTACGCCCCCGAAACCGTCGACACCTACGCCGAGCACGTCCGAACGCTGCTGTCGTCGGACAACGACATCGAGCAGGCCAAATACCGGGTCGAGGTGCACCTCGACGGCGAGACGCTGGTCCACGACGCATACGTCGCCCTCCTGCCGCTGGAGGACGGCGAGTTTCAGGGCACCGTCATCGCGTTCCGTGACGTGACCCAACAGCAGGCCTCCCAGCGGGAACTCCAACGGCAGAACGAACGGCTCGACCAGTTCGCCTCCGTCGTCAGCCACGACCTCCGGAACCCGCTCAGCGTCGCCAAGGGCCGCCTGACCCTCGCCCGCAAGACCGGCGAGGACGAACACTTCGAGGCCGTCGCCGAAGCCCACGAGCGGATGATGTCGCTCATCGATGGTCTGCTGTCGGTCGCCCGCGAGGGGCGCACCCTCGAAAACCCCGTTTCCATCTCGATTGCCAGCGTTGCCGAGGCCGCGTGGGAATCGGTCGATACCGATGCCGCGACGCTGACCGTCGACGACGGCGCCGGCACCGTTACGGCCGACCCCGAACGCCTCCAGCGCCTCTTCGAGAACCTCTTTCGCAATGCGCTGGACCACGGCGGCGAGGGGGTCGCCGTCACCGTCGGCACGCTCGCGGACGACGAGGGCTTCTACGTCGCCGACGACGGCCCCGGCATCCCACCGGGGGACCGCGACCGCGTCTTCGAACAGGGCTACTCGACGAGTCCCGACGGCACCGGTTTCGGCCTCCGCATCGTCGATACCGTCGCCGAGGCCCACGGCTGGTCGGCTATCGCTGTCGAAAGCGAACCGGGCGGCGCCCGCATCGAAATCCACACCGGCGAGTAGCGCGGCACGAAGGCTTTTGGTTGCGGTGGGCGTTGCCAACGTGCATGATAGTGATGCACGCCGAACTCCCCATCGACCCCGAGCACCGCGAAGAAGCCATCGAACGCGTCGAAGAACTCGCCGTCGACTCCCGCGCCGAGGACGGCGTCATCGATTATCGGGTCACCACCGACATCGAGGATACCGATGTTATCCGCGTCATCGAGCAGTACGAGGACGACGACGCCGTCCAGTCCCACATGAACAGCGACCACTTCGAGGCCTTTCAGGCGGCAATCGGCGCCTGCCTCGCCGGCGACCCCGAGCTCTACCGGTACGAGGTCGAATCGAAGACGCGCGTGATGTAGCACGGCCGTCCGCTCGCCGGCCCGTTAAAATAGTTAGTCGTCGCTTTTGCTTCAGTCGTCGGCCGCCGCCGGCGCGCCGTGTTTGATTTCGTCGCCGAGCAACTCGAGGAACGTCGCGAGCCACTCGGGGTGGTCGGGCCACGCTTGGCCGGTTACGAGGTTCCCGTCGCGGGTGACCTCATCGACCCACGAACAACCGGCGGCCTCGCATTCGGCGCGGACGGCCGGATACGACGTCATCTCGTAGCCGTCGAGGACGTCGGCGGCCGCGAGGATTTGCGGGCCGTGACAGAGCGCCGCCACGGGTTTGTCCGCCTCGAAGAAGTGCTGGACCGTCTCGATGACCTCGTCGTAGGTGCGGAGATACTCCGGTGCCCGGCCGCCCGGAACACACAGCGCGTCGTACTCCGTCGGGTCGACCTCGTCCATCGTCGCGTTCAACTCGAAGTTGTGGCCGCGTGCCTCCATGTACGTCTGGTCGCCACGGAAGTCGTGGATGGCAGTCTTGACAGTCTCGCCCGCCTCCTTGTCGGGACAGACGGCGTCGACGTCGTGGCCGACCATCTCCAATGCCTGAAACGGTACCATTAGCTCGTAATCCTCGCCGAAATCCCCAACGACCATCAGGATGTCTTTGCCCATTGGTAACACCCATACTAGCTACGGAAACGGAATACAAAAATCCGCGCATTCATCACTCAAATGGGAGAAATCGGGTAGAACGCGTCGACTACCGAACGGCCGTGGACGGCGGGCGTCAGGGCGCGAGTTTCCGCCCGCCCCTCTCCCCGTTGAGGCGGTCGAAATGCCGTTGGCCTTGTTCGGTTAGCGCGTAGACGCCGCTCGTTGCGGTCATCGTGATATGGCCCTCGTTTTCGAGGTCGTAACATTGCCGGTCGACGGTGACGGGGTGGCGGTTCAGTCGGTCTGCCAGTTCGACGACCGGAGTCGCACCGTGCTCCGCGAGCAGCGCCAGAATCTCTCGCTCGGGGTCGGTTGCCATGGGTATCACTTACGAACGCTTCACAGTAACCCCGATGCTGTGTACTGCTGGTGGGTTTATAAGTATGCGAACGTCTGATGGTTCGTGGTGGGGCTTAGAAACACTATCTGACGTTCAGAGACATTCGGTGGCCGGACTCGGCTACGGCTCACCCGTCGAGCCGTTCCTGCCACTCCTGGACGCGACGCATCAGTTCGACGGGCGGCACCTCGTTGACGTCCATCCCTTCGAGGTCCTCCAGTACGGCCTCCGTGGCGGGGTCCAGCGGCTCCGGACCGCCGTCAGCCGATGCTTCGGCGCTTTCGGCCGTCCCCTCGGCATCGTCCCGGAACTCGCCGCTGCCGAGGTCGAAGACCGTCTGGACGGGCCCGTCGGAGCCGCCGCCCTTGGCCTCGATGGCCCGCTCGTTTCGCAGGCGGTCCAGCACGTTCCGCGCGCGGTCGACGACGGGAGCGGGCACGCCCGCGAGGTCGGCAACGTGGACGCCGTAGGAACGGTCGGTCGGCCCCTCCTCGATGGTTCGGAGGAAGGTGACCTCACCGTCCCGCTCCTCCGCAGCCACGTGAACGTTCTCGACGCGCGGCAACTCGTCGGCCAACGTCGTGAGTTCGTGATAGTGGGTCGCAAAGAGGGTGAACGCGCCGATTTCGTTGTGGAGATACTCGGTGGCGGCCCACGCAATCGAGATGCCGTCGTAGGTGGCCGTCCCGCGGCCGACCTCGTCGAGGATGACGAGGGAATCCTCGGTGGCCGAATGGAGGATGTTCGAGAGTTCCTGCATCTCGACCATGAACGTCGACCGCCCCTGTGCGAGTTCGTCGAGAGCGCCCACGCGGGTGTAGACGCCGTCGACGAGGCCGACACGGGCGCTGTCGGCGGGAACGAAGGAACCGACCTGTGCGAGCAGGGAAATCAGCGCGGCCTGTCGCATGTAGGTCGATTTGCCGGACATGTTCGGCCCCGTCACGAGCAAAAAGCGCCGCTCGCGGTCCAGATAGAGGTCGTTCGGCACGAACCGCGTCTCGGTTTCGACAACGGGATGGCGTCCCGCCTCGACGTCCAGCACCTGCTCGTCGGTCAACGCGGGGCGCGTCCAGTCCTGTTTGGCGGCGTGGGCCGCCAGCGAGCAGAAGGCGTCCAGTTCCGCGAGCGTGCGGCCGACTTCCTGCAGCAGGTCGGCCTCCTCGGCGACCGATTCGCGGAGGCGGCAGAAGGCCTCGTACTCACGGTCCCCGCGTTCCTCTTCGAGGCGCAGGATTTCGCGTTCCTTCTCCCGTAACTCGTCGAAGACGTACCGTTCGGCGTTTTTCAGGGTCTTGATGCCCTCGTAGTGGTCCGGCACGCCGTCGGCCGCGCTCTTGCCGACCTGCACGTAGTAGCCGTCCGTCTTGTTGCGGCCGACAGTGACATGGGAGAGGCCGTGCTGGCGCTTTTCGCGCTCTTCGAGGGTCTCGAAGAACTCCTCGGCCCGCTCGTGTCGGGCGACCAGTTCGTCGAGGTCCTCGTCGTAGCCCCGTTTTATCAGGCCGCCCTCGTGGAGCGTCTTCGGCGGGTCGTCGGCAAGGGCCTCCAGTTCCTCCCGGAGGGCCGCGACGGCCTCGCGGTCCAGGTCCGCAAAGAGGTCCGCAACCGGTGAATCCGCCAGTCGGGGCGCACCCTCGATGCTCTCGGCGAGGTCGGGCACGAGCGCCAGCGTCTCGCGGGCCCGCAACAGCGCGTCGGCGTCGGCGCTTCCGGACACCGCGCGACTGGCGACCCGTTCGAGGTCGTAGGCCTCGGCGAGCGTCTCCCGGAGGCCCTCCCGCACGAGCGCGTCGTCGGCCAGCGCCGCCACCGCGCGCTGGCGGCGCCGGAGTTCGCCCTCCCGTCGAAGCGGCCGGGTGAGCCACTCCTTCAGGAGGCGGCCGCCGGCGCTCGTTTCGGTGTGGTCGATAGTATCGAAGAGCGTCTTGCCGCCGCCGGTCATCGTCTCGGTTAGTTCGAGGTTACGCTGGGTGGTCGCGTCCAGCGAGACGTGGTCGTCCGGCGCGTAGGCCTGCAATCGCGTGACCGACGCGAGGGCGCCGACGCCCGTCTCGGCGACGTAGTCGATAGCCGCCCCGGCGGCCGCGACTGCCGCCTCGCTGTCGAGGCCGACGGTTTCGACGGCGTCGCCGAACTGCTCGGAGAGGGTGTGGCGAGCGCGGCCGGGGGCAAAGGCCTCCGTGTCGTGGAGGGTCGTCCGGCCGTCGATGCGCTCACGCAGGGTGGCGAGGAAGTCGTCGTCGGTCCGCACCTCGGGGCCGGGAACCACCTCGACCGGCGCGAACCGGTAGAGTTCGGTGAGCGCGCGACTCGCCGCGTCGGCCCCCGAAACCGCCGTCGCGCGGAAGGTGCCGGTCGTGATATCGCAGAACGCGAGACCGTATTCGTCGCCGTCGCGGGCGACCGCCGCGAGGTATTTCGCGTCGTCGTCGTCCGTCTCGATGAGCGTTCCCGGCGTAACGACGCGGGTCACCTTCCGGACGATATCGCCGTCCTCGTCGTGCTGGTCGGCGACGGCGATGCGGTAGCCGCGTTCGGCGAGTGCCTTCAGATAGGGTGTGAGGTCGTCGACGGGGACGCCCGCCATCTCGTAGTTCTCGCCGCCGGAGGAGCGCTCGGAGACCTTCAGGTCGAGTTCCTCGCCGACGAGGCGGGCGTCCTCGCCGAAGAACTCGTAGAAATCGCCCATCTGCATCGCCAACAGGTCCGCCTCGCTGTCGGCCTTCAACTCGAAGAACTCCCCGACGATACCCGAAGCCATGTCGCTATCGCCGGCCGCGGTGGGGTAAAGCGCTACGGTCGGCGGGTCCCGTTTTATATTCGCCCGCCGAGTGGACGGGGTCTGCTGGACCACGACACCCTCGTTGGTCCCATCGCCACCACGCTGGGTGACGTCTTCGGCGTCGTCAGTCTGGTGCTGTGTCGGGTCGGCGCTCGCCATGCCAAAACTGTTAGGCACTCTTCACTTCCCTCTGTTCGGGTTATTGTTTGGTATTACTACTCATGACCACGCATACCCGCCGCACCAGAGCTTTCGCCGGGGTGGCCGTCGCGGTGGTACTCCTCGTCGGTTGTCTCGGGTTGGTCGCGATAGCGGCCCCGAACGCGGCCGCCGCCGAGGCCAGCGAGCCGGTGTCGACCTACGCCGATACGGACGGGACGCTGACCGTCCTCTACGAGAACGGTACGACGAAATCGCTCGGCGTCTCCCCGAACGTCATCGGGCCGATGGAGGACATCGACGGCGACGGGACGCTCGAAGTGACGTATATCGACCAGAGCAACGACCTGCACGCCATCGGCCTCGACGGCAGTACCGGGACGCTCGTCAGCAATAATGCGACGGGCAAGTACATCGCCGTCGGCGACTGGAACGGTGACGGGACGACAGCCGTCTATTACAAGGGCTCCAACAACGGGAAGCTCTGGCGCGTCGAAGCCGGCGGCACGCCGGAAGCGGTTCGCGACCCCAGCGGTAACAAAATCGCCACGAACAGCCCGCTCGGCGTGGCTGACTACGACGGCGACGGTAACCGCGATATCATCTATCTCGGTAGTTCTTCCACGGTCAAGTACTACGACGGCGAGACCGTCGACAGCACCGGCTTTTCGAGTTTCGGGTCGAACAACGGCCTCGGCATCGGCGAACCGGCGACGTTCGAGGACCGCGGTGTTCGCGTCCCATACATCACGGGCAGCAACAACCTCGCGCTCTTGGCGGCGGACAGCAGCAAGGAGAAACTCGACGGGAACTACGGGAAGGCCGTCAAGGCCCCCGTCGCAGCCGCCGACTGGAACGGCGACGGGACACATGAGTTGATGCACGTCCACAAGGACAACAACGAGATTTACGTCGGCTATCTGAACGGCTCCGTCGACCCCGTGACGAACGCCGGCGGGTCGACCGTCCAGACCACGGCCGGCCTCGGCATCCTGGCGGGCGCCGCCAGACCTGCCCCAACGATTTCCGAATATAACGTGGCCAACCCCGAGGGCCGGGACGTCCGCGTCTCGTTCAACTCCAGCGACCGACTGACCGACATCGAAATCGACGTTTCCGGCGCCGAGAGCGCGACGCTGACCGAGGCCGATACGACCGAATCCGGCAGCGGCCCCTACCAGTACGTCGCAACCTACCGGGGTAGCGTCGACGGCGACTACACGGCGACGCTCGTCCGGGCCGCAAACAGCGACGGCGTCGACGGCGCCAGCGGCGAAAGCGGCACCGTCACCGTCGAGACGCCGTCGCCGACGGTCGATATCGCGACGCTGACCGACGCGGCTGACGGCGACGGGCTGGTCACCGACGGCGACTCGGTCCGCGTCGAGGCCACCGTCCACAACGAGAGCCGAATATCCTCAGTCACCGCCGACGCGTCGGCCTTCGGTGCCGGAAACGTCGTCCTCGCCCACGAGAGCGGGTCGACCTACACGGGCACGTTCACCGTCGATGCGGCCGGTGTCGGCGAGGACGGCAACCTGTCGGTGGCCGTCACCGCGACAAACGAGTACGGCCATACCGACACGAACGGTTCGGATACGGTCTTCGTCGATACGACGCCGCCCGATGCCTACGCCGGCCCCAACGCGACCATCGAGGAGGACACCAAGGTCATCTTCAACGGTCGCGGGACCCGCGACAACTACGAGGTCGTCGGCTACGCGTGGGACTTCGGCGACGGGACGACGGCCCCCGGCGACACCGTGACGAACGTCTTCGAGGAGCCGGGGACCTACACCGTCGCCCTGACCGCCGAGGACGCGGTCGGCCAGACGGCGACGGACACCCTGACGCTGGAGGTCACCGACGTCAACGAGACCACCAGCGACACCTCGGATAGCGAGACGACCACCGAGACCGACGTCGTCCGCATCTACGAGGAACGGGACACCGAGACGGAGACGGAATCGGATACCGAGACGGAGACGCAGACCCAGTCCCCATCCGTCATCGAACTCTCCCCGACGAAACGGCGCGTGGTCAACCGGACCGCTGATGGGCCGGTGGCGTTCGCCTTCGAGGCTGATATCGCCGATACCGAGCCGGTTCCGACGCAGGTGACGGTGCTCCCGGAACGGGACGGCCCGTTCAACATCTCGGTTCGGCCGCTCTCGGATGTCGGCCCGCCCGCGCCGAACCACACGGCCGTGGCGGGGTACTTCGCGGTGAACCACACTATCGACGAGGCGAACATCAGCAAGGCGACGCTGACACTCGCCGTGCCGAAATCCGAGGTGCCCGACGACGACCGACCGCCGACCGTCTACCGCCGCCATAACGGCTCCTGGGAGGGCCACGAGGCGGCCCGAGTCGACGAGACGAACGATACCGTCTACTACAACACGCGCCTGCCCGGCCTCTCGACGTTCGCGATGGGCTTCCGGTTGCCCGCTCTCAGCGTCGAGCGCGTGCAACTCGAACAGGACGCCGAACGCGCGGTCGACGTCACGGCGGTCGTCACGAACGACGGCACCGCGACGGCCACCGAATCG
Organism: Natronomonas halophila; assembly: GCF_013391085.1. Lineage (NCBI taxonomy): Archaea > Methanobacteriati > Methanobacteriota > Halobacteria > Halobacteriales > Natronomonadaceae > Natronomonas > Natronomonas halophila. The sequence continues at coordinate 1,770,366 of NZ_CP058334.1, forward strand.
GTCGCCCTACAGGCCAACGGCGACCCCGTCGCCACGAAGAACGTCACCGTACCGCCCGGCGAGAACCGGACGGTGACGATGCGGCACACCTTCGAAAGCGCCGGTAACTATCGGCTCTCGCTGAACGGCGACGGCATCGGGTCGCTGACCGTCGACGACTCGGGGGCGACGGAGACGGCAGCGACGGGCCGAACCGGCGGCCCAGCAAGCGACTGGTGGCTGTTCGCCCTGCTATTCGCCACCCTTCTCGGTGGCGGTGGCCTCGTGGGCTATCGGCAACTGAACGGTAAGGGCCGATAGCGGACGGTCAAGCGTCGATTCCTCCTCTCGCTTCCGGTGATGTACGGGCCCGCCACACCGGGAACGCCCTTTTAAACGCCCGTCCCCGAATAGGGGTATGAGCGAAACCCAGCAGACCCCGACGGTACAGATTTATGCGGACTACGTCTGTCCGTTCTGCTATCTCGGCTACGCGTCGCTGGACCAGTATCGCGACAGCCGCGAGGAACCGCTGGAGACCGACTGGCACCCCTTCGACCTCCGGGCCGGCAAGCGAAACGCCGACGGTTCCATCGACCACTCGGTCGATGACGGCAAGGACGAGGAGTACTTCGAGGAGGCCCGCCGGAACGTCGAGCGCCTCGCCGAGAAGTACGACGCCGAGATGGCCCAGACCCTACGGAAGGACGTCGACTCGCTGGACGCCCAGCGCGTCGCCTGGCGCGCCCGCGAGGAGTACCCCGAGGCCTTCGAGGAGTTCCACCGCAGCGTCTTCGACGCCCTCTGGGAGGACGGCCGCGACATCGGCGACATCGACGTCCTGAAGGAACTCGCGAGCGACGCCGGCATCCCCGAGTCGTTCGTCGAGGAGACGCTGGCCGACGAATCGAGCGAGGCCGAACTCGAAGACGCCTTCCGCAACGCCCAACAGACCGGAATTTCCGGCGTGCCCACGTTCGTCTCCGAGGACAACCACGCCGCCCGCGGCGCGGTTCCGCCCGAACAGCTCCGACGCCTCGTCGAAGGCGCCTAACCAACCGAGCGACGGCGGCGGGGGATTTTTATATCGCCGCCGATTCCTGTGGTGTGCGAACGATGAACATGACGCTGCTTCATACGGACGACGGCGACCGCTACGGGCAGTTCCGTCTCGACGATACGCTCGTCGTCTACGACCGCGAGAACGCGAACGCGTGGGCGCGGGTCGCCCCCGCTACCGACGTGCGCACTTAATACGTTACGTCAGTCAGGTCTTCCGAGACGTCCCATAGCCGCTCGGCCGCCCCCTCGTCGTAGGAGCGGTCACTCGAACGCTGCTTTTCCGGCGCCCCGCGCATATTGAAGAGGCCGCCGGGGCCGACGTACTCGCCGCCGTCGATGGCCTCGGCCGTCGCCGCATACAGCATCGGCAGTGCGCCCTGTGCGGCCGACTGGGCGAACACCCGATTGAAGACGCCCATCAGCGCGCGTTTGAGCCGCGAGCCCTCGGCTTCGGGCCCGCGATACTGGAGGTTTGTCGCCGCGTAGCCGGGGTGGCAGGCGACGCTGGTCAGGTCGTCGCCGTGGCGGCGGTCCAGTTCGTAGGCGAACAGCACGTTCGCCAGTTTGCTCTGGGCGTAGGCGTCCCACTTGTCGTAGGACGCCTCGCCGTGGAGGTCATCGAAGTCGATTTCTCCGCGTTCGTGAACGCCGCTGGACTGGGTGACGACTCGCGGGTTCTCGGCCGCACGCAGCGAATCGAGCAGCAGACCGGTCAGCGCGAAGTGGCCGAGGTGGTTGATGCCGAACTGGCGTTCGAAACCGTCCTCCGTTTCGCCGCGGGGAATCGCCATCACGCCCGCGTTGTTACAGAGGACGTCGATGGCATCGAGTTCTCCCCCGACGGTCGCCGCGAACTCGCGTATCGAATCGAGCGACGCGAGGTCGAGTTCGCGCACCGACAGCGAGGCGTCGGGAACGTCGCCGCGGACGTCCGTCGCGGCCGCGCCGCCGCGGTCGAGGTCGCGACACGCCAGCACGACGTGGGCGCCCTTCCGGGCGAAGGCCCGCGTCGCTTCGAGGCCGAGGCCGCTGTTGGCGCCCGTGACGACGACCGTTTCGCCGGTGCAGTCGGGCATCTCGTCGGTGGTCCAGTCGGTCATATCGGTTTCTGGGCTGCCAGGGGGTTACGTCTTCGGTGAGCGGCAGTCGGAGCGCGTCGTTGGCTTATAAACCCGGCAATGTCGGGCGAAAAGCGGATTTGGGTAAGGAGTGGCATACGAGGTATGCGACCCCATCGACTCGTAGTGTTCGTCGCCGTCGCCTGCCTCGCGGTCGGCGCGCTCGGCGGCGTCGCCGCGGCCAACGGCGTTACCGAGGACACGACTATCGGGACGAACGAGAGCGTCACCGTCGGCGACAACGGCGGCTATCTCGACGTCACCTGTATCGGCACCGTGACCGACCACGAATGCGACAAGGAAGGCGAACTCGACGCCGGCCCCGCGTCGGTCGACTACGACGGCTTCAACGACGATAGCCTCGAAGACCGCCGGTCGACCTTCGGCGACAACTTCGTCATCACCGTCGACGACCAGGGCGCCGTCGTCGGCTTCACCTGCGATATCGACACCACTCCCTCGGCGGAGAACCCCTGTCCGGTCACTGTCGAACAGTACGAAGACGAGGGGAACAACGGGCAGGGCGATGAACGGAGCGACGACGACGGCGACAACGGCGATAACGGACAGGGCGACGACAACAACAACGCGCCGGACCACTCGAACCGGCCCTGAACGAGGGCGACTCTCTTCTCGTAACGCCCCTAGACTATAGGCCCCCGGCGGGTGAACCTCTGCTCGAATGGCGGCGATTCAGACGCGCGAGTTGACGAAACGCTACGGCGACGTGCTCGCCCTCGATGCGCTCTCGCTTTCGGTCGACCGCGGCGAGTGCTACGGTTTCCTCGGCCCGAACGGCGCCGGGAAATCGACCACCATCAACATCCTCACCGGCCAACTGGTCCCCGACTCCGGCGAGGCGCGGGTCGTCGACGTCGACCCCGTCGAGACGCCCGTCGAGGCACGAAAGCACGTCGGCATCCTCCCCGAAAGCGGTCGCCCGCCCTCGTTTCTGACCGTCCGGGAATACTTCGAGTTCGCCGCGGCGACGCGGGAACTCGACGACGCGACCGTCGAAAAACGGGTCGACACGTGGGCCGAGCGGCTGGAGTTCGCCCACAAACTCGATACGCTCTGTACGGACCTCTCGCAGGGCGAACGCCAGAAGGTCCTCATCACGCAGGCGTTCCTCCACGAACCCGAGGTGGTCTTCATCGACGAACCGCTGACGAACCTCGACCCCATCATGCAGGAGCGGGTCAAGCGCTTCTTCGAGACCTACCGCGAAGCGGGTAACACCCTCTTCCTGTCGACGCATTTCGTCGAGACTGCGGCCGAAGTCTGCACGCAGGTCGGTATCATCAACCGCGGCCACCTGCTTGAGGAGTTGCGGCCCCGCGGCATGACGGGCGACGAACTGCTCGACCGCTTCTTCGAGTCGGTCGACGAGGACATGGCCGCGGCCGAACTCACCCGCCAATGAGCCTCTCGATGCCCTACCTGCTCCGGATTATGGCAATCGAGGAGTTCCGCCTCCACAGCCGGCTGTTCGGCGGCAGCCGGTTCGCCGTCTTCCCGGTCTTCGTCGCGGTGGTCGCCGCCGGCACCGCCGCCTTCTTCGCCCTCGCCAATGCCGAAACCGGCCTTCTCATCGCTGGCCTCCATCTCATCGTCGCCGCCCTCGGCCTGCAGGTCGGCACGGTCGGCCTCGTCGGCCGGGACGCCCTCGAAGACCTGCTCGGGGAGACGACGCTACTGCTGTTTTCGGCCCGGACGCTGCCCGTTTCGGCGAAGAAACTGCTCGTCGCGTTCCTCCTGAAAGACGTCGGCTACTACGCCGTCCTCTTTTTGTTGCCGCTGACGGTCGGCCTCGTCCCGCTGGTCGTCATGGCCGGCCTGCCGGCGACTCGCCTGCCCCTGTTGTTCCTCACGTCGTCGGGGATGTTCGCCGTCGGCGTCGCCGCCAGTTTTGCGCTCGTCGGGCTTCACACCCGGTCGCGAGCGGCCGCCCTCGTCGTCGCGTTGGGAACCATCGCCGCCCTCGTCCTCGATAGCGGCCGCGTGCTCGTCTTCACGCCCTACGGCCTGCTGTCGGGTATTCGTCCACTCACCGTCATCTCCAGCCTCGCGCTCCCCATCGTTCTCGGCGTCGTCGGCGGCGCACTCTTCGAGTTCGACCGCCGGACGCCCTCCCGGACGTCGGTCGACCGCTTCCGGACGCTCAACGCGAAGTTGGGTACTTTCGACGAACAGGGCTTGCTGGCGAAATCACTGCTCGACGTGGTTCGGTCCTCGGGCGGCCTCTGGAAGGTCGTCTTCTCGCAGGGATTGGTCTTTGCCGTCCTCGCAGTACTTCTGGCCTACCTCCCCGATGTAGTGCCGGTCCGACCCGAACCCGGCCTCACCATCGCCGCCGTGCTCGCGCTGGGCTCGTTTACGACCTACAACTGGCTCTGCCAGTTCGACGATACGGCGTTCTACCTCCGATTCCCGGTTTCCTTGCCCGCCGTCTTCCGGGCGAAACTGCTTGGCTTCTGTGCGCTCGCGCTGCCCGCCGGCTTCGCCTTCCTCGCGCTCGGGACGGTCGTCTTCGGGACGGGCACGATGCTGGTCGGTATCGCCGTCTTCGCGCCGCTGTGTCTCTACATCTTCGGCATCACCGCGTATCTCGCCGGCCTCGAACCGACGGAACTCCTCTTCGATACGCCCGTCTTCGTCGGCTTCACGCTGGCGAACATGGTCGTCCTCATTCCGCTGGTCGTCGCCGCTATCGCCTTCCAGTTGGCGCCGACGCGGTTGGCGCTCGGTAGCGTCGGCTACGCGGTTCTTGCGGGCCTCGTCGGCCTCGGACTCTATCGGCGGGCCGGCCCGCGCTGGGAGCGGAAGGCGCTCGCTGGCGAGAACTGAGTCGAAAAACAGCCGTCGCGGCCTACCGGTTCAGCGTGTGGGTCGCCATGCCGCGAGCGTTGGCGGCGGCCTCGGCGACGGCCTCCGAAAGGCTCGGGTGGGTGTGAATCGTCGCGGCGATGTCCTCCAGTTGGGCGCCCATCTCGATGGCCAGTCCGACCTCGGCGATGAGTTCGGAGGCCTCGGGGCTGACGATTTGGGCGCCGAGGACGAACTCGGTTTCCTCGTCGGCGACGATGCGGACGAAGCCCTCGTCGGCGCTGAGGGTGAGCGCCCGCCCCGACGCACGAAGCGGCATCTCGCCGACGATGGGGTCGAAACCCTCCTCCTCGGCTTCCTGTTCGGTCATGCCGACCGTCCCGATTTCGGGGTCGGTGAAGACGGCGGCGGGAATGGCCTGATAGTCGAGGGCGGCGGGTTCGCCGGCGATGACCTCCGCGGCGACGTGGCCCTCCTTGTACGCCTTGTGTGCGAGCATCGGTTCGCCCGCGAGGTCGCCGACCGCGAAGATGTTCTCGACGTCGGTGCGGGCCTGATGGTCGGTGTCGATGGTACCGTCGTCGTTCGGTTCGAGGCCGGCGGCCTCGGGGTCGAACGTGTCGCTGACGGCGTGGCGGCCGACGGCGACAAGCACCTTCTCGGCGTCGTATTCGAAGGTCTCGCCGTCCTCGGTTTCGGTGGTGACGCGGACCTCGCCGCCGACCTCCTCCCAGCCCTCGGCAGCCTCGCCGAAGTGGAAGTCGATACCCAACTCCTCGGCGCGGCCGCGGATGATGCGCTTGACGTCCGCCTGATAGCCCGGGAGGATATCGTCGAGCATCTCGACGACGGTGACGTCACAGCCGAGTTTGGCGAGCACCGTCGACAGTTCCATGCCGATGTAGCCGCCGCCGACAACGAGCATCGAATCGGGGAGTTCGTCGAGGTTTAGCACGTCCCGCGAACTCAGGATGCGCTCGCCGTCGAAATGCAACCCTGGCAGTTGGACGGGTCGGCTGCCGGTGGCGACGATGGCGTGTTCGAACTCGATGGTTTCGCTGCCCTGCCCCTCGCCGCCGTGGGCGACGCGGGCGGTGTTCTCGTCGACGAACTCCGCGCGGCCCTGCACGAGGTTGACGCCGTTGGCCTTACACAGTTTCTCGACGCCGCTTGTCAGTTGGTCGACGACGCCGTCCTTCCAGCCGACCATCCCCTTGAGGTCGACGTCGGCGCGGGCGTGGATTCCCATCTCCTCGGCGTTGTTGGCGTCGTGAGCGAGGTTCGTACCGTGAATCAGCGCCTTCGACGGGATACACCCCTCGTTGAGGCAGGTGCCGCCGTACTCGTCCTTCTCGACCAGCGTGACGTCGAGGCCGAGTTGTCCGGCGCGAATCGCGGCGACGTAGCCGCCCGGCCCGCCACCGATAATCAATACCTCCGTGCCTGTTGCGATGTCTCCGACGACCATTCGTTAGCAACCTTCTCGCCCGCCGGGGTTAAAAACTGGCAGGAATTGCCATTGGGGACGAGTTGGCGGCCCGCACGGACGCCCGCGGTTGGCCCGAACCGGACGTTTTGTGACCCCCGGACCCCCACAAGCGGTATGCTCATCGCCTTCGACTTCGACGGGACGCTCTCCGATTCGGAGATGACGGTCCTCCTCGGCGAGGAAGCCGGCGTCGCCGACGAAATCGACGAGATTACCGAACGGGCCATGAACGACGAACTCTCCTACGCGGAGAGCCTCTACGAGCGGGCCGAACTCCTCGATGGCCTCCCCGAGGCGAAGGTCGAGGCGGCCTTCGACCGCGTGCAGTTGCGCCCCGGCGCGGCCGACGTCATCGCGGCCCTTCAGGAAGATGGCCACCACGTCGCCATCCTCACCGGCGGCTTCGACCGCGGCGTCGCCAAGGCACTGGAAGCCGAGGGCGTCTCGGTGGATACCATCGTCGCCAACCGCCTCCCGATGCGCAACGGGAAACTGACCGGCGACGCCGAGGGGCCGCTCATCGAGGGGACGAAGGACGACGCCCTCGATGACCTCGCCGCCGACGTCGGCGTCGAGATGGCCGATACGGTCGCCATCGGCGACGGCGCCAACGACCTGCCGATGCTGGAGGTCGCCGGCCTCGCTATCGGCTACGAACCCAAGCCCGCCGTCGGACCGCACTGTGACGTCGTGGTCGAATCGATGACCGACCTGCTGGAGCTGCTGGAAGCGAAGGGCGTCCTCGAATAACTCTTGGGTGGACGGACGGCTACGCACGGTTGGTTCATCCCATGTCACGGCCAAAACTGAGATTAGTGGTTGGTTCGTGAGACTACCTGATGGGAATCCCCGGTGAGGGTACATACTCCCCCCAACAGAATCGGCGTCTCGACGAGCACGGCTTCGAGACGATTCGAGCGGAGTTCGTCGGCGCCGACCTCGACCGGCATCTCGCGCTGTTCTACGAGTCCCGCGACCTGCAGTTGACCGTCGCGGCGGCCTTCGTCGACCACACGCTCACGCAGGGAAAGCAGTGTCTGTACCTGGTCGATGACAACACGGCCGACGCGGTCGAGACGGCGCTCCGTGCGGCCGGCATCGACGTCGAGCGGCGTGTGGCGGACGGCGATCTGGTGATTCGAGACGCGGAATCGGTGTATCTCGACGCCGAGTTCGACCCCGAGACGCTGCTGGAAACGCTGGACGAACGCACCGACGAGAGCATCGCCGAGGGCTACGAGGGCCTCGGCGTCGTCGGCGAGAACACGTGGTGTTTCCATACGGCCGGCACGTTCGACCGCATCCTCGAGTTCGAAGCCCAGTTCGACACGCGGTGTCCCGACCTGCCGATCACCGCCCTCTGTCAGTACGACCTCACGCGGTTCTCCGAGGAATCCATCGCCAAGGCGCTGTGGACCCACCGACAGATTATCTACCGGGGCCGGCTCTGTCAGAACCCCTACTACGTCCCGCCGGAGGAGTACACCGACTCGCGGAACCCGGAGTTGAACGCCCGGCTCATGCTCGAACAGACCTACGACCTCTCGCAGGCCCAGCGCGGGATTCAGCAACGCGAACAGCGGCTCGCGGTCCTGAACCGGGCGCTCAGACACAACATCCGCAACGACCTCAACATCATCGCGGGCTATCTCGAACTCATCGGGGACCGCACCGACCTCTCGGCGACCGAACGCGAGTGGCTGACGACCGCACGGCAGCACGTCGACGACGTGGTCGAGATGGCCGAGAAAGCCCGGCACATCGAACGAACGCTCTCGAACTCGCGGGTCGAACCGACGGACCTCGGCGAGGTCATCGAGGAGGTAACCGCGACCATCGAGGCGGAGTTTCCGGACGCACGGGTCTCGGTTAGCGGCGACCGGCACGTGACCGTGCTGACGGATACGAACCTCGACGTCGCCCTGCTGGAACTCGCCACCAACGCCATCGTCCACCAGAAAACCGAGACGCCGTCTGTGACCTTCGACGTCGCGACGCCGACGGAGGGTCCGGTCCGCCTCGAAATCCGCAATCCCGGTCCGCCGATTCCCGACCAGGACCGCCGTGCGCTGCGTGAGGGCCGGGAGACGGCGCTGGAACACAGCAGCGGTCTCGGCCTCTGGATCGTCAAGTGGGTCGTCGAGGAGGCCCACGGCAGCCTCTACTTCCCGAACGGCGACGAGGAGTGCCGCGTCGGCATCGAACTCCCGCGGGTGACGAATTAAGGCGCCGTCGGCGTCTGACGCGGTTTTATCTCCTCACCTGGCTTACCGACGGCTATGGGTCTTCAGGGAACGCTGCTGTGGCCGGTCACTAAACTCGCCGGATGGGTCGACAATAATCCGCTGAGTGCGGTCGGCGTCGTCGTCGCCCTCGGGGCGCTTGTCGCCCTCCTCGTCTCCGCTGATATCGTTCTGGGCGGCCAGCGGACGATTTCGAGTACGAGCGCCGCGACGGCGATTTCGGAGACGGTCCTCGCACAGCCAGCCTATGCCGTCATTGCGCTGGCCGGGATGGCCGTCTTCCTCTTCTACGACGGATAGCGCGCCGAATCAGGTCGCGTCCTCGATGGCCGCATCGAGGTCCGCGATGATGGTGTCGACGTCCTCCAGGCCGACCGACAGTCGCACGAGGTCGTCGGTGACGCCGCTCGCCTGCTTTTCCTCGTCGGTGAGTTGCTGGTGGGTCGTCGAGGCGGGGTGGATGATGAGCGTCTTGGCGTCGCCGACGTTCGCCAGCAGACTCGCGAGGTCGGTCGATTCGGTGGTCCGCTTTGCGGCCTCGTAGCCGGCCTCGAGTCCGAAGGTAATCATGCCGCCGTAGCCGTCCAGATACTCGCTGGCGGTCTCGTGGGTTTCGTGGCTTTCGAGGCCGGGGTAGGTGACCCACGAAACCTCGGGGTGGTCGTCGAGATACTCGGCGACGGCCATCGCGTTCTCGCAGTGGCGTTCCATCCGCATCGGGAGGGTTTCGAGGCCCTGAATCGTCGTCCACGCGTCGAAGGGCGCCTGCTGGTTGCCGAGGTCACGGAGGCCGCGGGTCCGGGCGGTGTAGGCGAAGGCCGCCTCGCCGAACGTCTCGGAGAAGTTGATGCCGTGGTAGGCCGGGTTCGGCTTCGCGATTTCGGGGAAGCGGTCGGCGTGCTCGTCCCACGGGAATGAACCGCCGTCGACGAGAACGCCGCCGATGGTCGTTCCGGAGCCGTGAATCCACTTGGTCGTGGAGTTCCAGACGAGGTCGGCGCCGTGTTCCAGCGGGCGGCAGAGCGCGGGGGTCGCGAAGGTGTTGTCGACGAACAGCGGCACGCCGTTGTCGTGGGCGATTTCGGCCAACCGTTCGAAGTCGGGCGTGACGAGGGCGGGATTGCCGATGGTCTCACAGTGGACGAAGGCGGTATCCTCGTCGATAGCTTCCTCGTAGGCCTCGTAGTCGAGCGTGTCGACGAAGCGGGTTTCGACGCCGCGGCGCTCGACGGTGTGGGTGAGGTAGGTGTAGGTGCCGCCGTACAGCGACGACGCCGAGACGATGTTGTCGCCCGCCGACGCGAGGACGAAGGTTGCGAGGTCGAAGGACGCCATCCCCGAGGAGGTGGCGATGGCGGCGACGCCGCCCTCCAGTGTCGCCAGCCGCTGTTCGAGGACGGCGTTGGTCGGGTTCATAATCCGGGAGTAGATGTTGCCCGGTTCCCGAAGCGCGAAGAGGTCCGCGGCGTGTTCGGCGTCCTCGAACTCGTAGGAGGTGGTCTGATAGATGGGCGGTGCGCGCGCGCCCGTCGTCGGATCTGCTTCCTGTCCTGCGTGCAGCGAGTCGGTGTACAGGTCGTCCCTGTCGAACATATCCGAGGGGTTAACCGCCATCGTAGTAAACCCACCCCCGAACGACTTTTTAAGGGGAGTTCAGTCAGAAAAAAGGCTGGTGTGGACGGGGGCGAACTCGTCGCCCTCGTCGTCGCGTTCGACGGTATCGGAGACGGCCTTGCCGCGGACGCCCGAGGCGAGGAAGTCGTCGACGGGCGGGCCGACGCGGTCCGGTTCGACGAGGAAGGCGTCGTGGCCGTGGTCCGAATCGATGACGTGGTGGGCGGTAGCGGTGTCGCTGGCGCGGAACGCCTCCGCGAGCGATTCGCACTGCTCGGTCGTGAAATGCCAGTCGCCGGTAAAGGAGACGAGCAGGGCCTCGCCGTCGAAGGCTGCCAGCGCGTCGGCGTCGTTCTCGTAGCCCGACGCGAGGTCGTAGTTGTCCATCGCCCGCGTGAGGTAGAGATACGAGTTGGCGTCGAACCGCTGGGCGAACTTCTCGCCCTGATAGTCGAGGTAAGATTCGACCTCACGATAGGGGAAGAAACCGGCGGCGGGGTCGCTGGGGAACGTGTCGCGGCCGGCGTCCATCCCGGCGGAGCGGCGGCCGAACTTGTCCTCCATCGATGATTTCGAGAGGTACATGACGTGGCCGATCTGTCTGGCCAGCGCCAGCCCCTCGACCGGCGGGTCGCTGTCCTCGCCGTAGTAGTCGCCGCCGTTCCAGTTCGGGTCGGTCGTAATCGAGCGGCGGGCGATGGCATCCAGCGCGAGACACTGGGGGTCCAGTCGGGCCGCGGCGGCGATGACGATGACGCGGTCGGCGTGGTCCGGGTGGCGTTTCGCCCAGTCCAGCGCGTTCATCCCGCCGACGGAGCCGCCGATGACGGCATGGAGGTTCGGAATCCCTAACTCGTCGAGCAGGCGACGCTGGGCGCGGGTCCAGTCGCCGACCGTGACGGCGGGGAACTCGGTGCCCCACGGTTCACCCGTCTCCGGGTTCGTGGTCGCCGGTCCCGACGACCCGTAGCAGGAGCCGGGCACGTTTGCGCAGATAACGTAGTACTCGGTCGTATCGACGGCTTTGCCGGGGCCGACGATGTCGTCCCACCACGCGTGGGCCTGGCCGGCGGTATCCGCGCGGCGGCGCGACCCGGCGACGTGGGCGCTGCCGGTCAGGGCATGACAGACCAACACGGCGTTGTCGCCCGTAAAGTCGCCGTAGGTCTCGTAGGCGATTTCGAGGTCGGCGACGGACTCGCCGCACTCGAAGGTGAACTCGCCGAGGGAGACTGTCTCCTGTGTCATAGTACGCTATCGAGGTCCGCGATGATGTCGTCGACGTCCTCGACGCCGACCGAGAGCCGAATCAGGTCGGGTGTGACGCCGCTCGCGCGCTGTTCGTCCTCGGTCAACTGGGCGTGGGTCGTGGAGGCGGGATGGATGACGAGCGACCGGGCGTCGCCGATGTTGGCGAGGAACTTCGCGACCTCGGTGTCCTCACAGACCCGCTTGCCGGCCTCGTAGCCGCCTTCGGGGCCGAAGGCTATCATGCCGCCGTAGCCGCCCTCTAAGTATTTCGAGGCGGCGTCGTGGGTCTCGTGGTTTTCGAGGCCGGGATAGGTGACCCACGCGACTTCGGGATGGTCGTCGAGATACTCGGCGACGATTTGGGCGTTCTCGCAGTGGCGTTCCATCCGCAACTGGAGGGTCTCGACGCCCTGGAGGGTCGCCCACGCGTCGAAGGGGGATTGCTGGTCGCCCAGCGTGCGGGTCGCGCGCTGGCGGGCGGCCATCGTAAAGGCCCGGTCGCCGAACCGTTCGGTGAAGACGACGCCGTCGAAGGCGGGGTTCGGGGCGCCGATTTCGGGGTACTTCTCCGGGTATTCGTCGAAGGGGAAGGAGCCGTCGTCGACGAGAATCCCGCCGAGGGTGGTCCCGGAGCCGTGAATCCACTTGGTCGTGGAGTTCCAGACGATGTCGGCGCCGTGTTCGAGCGGCCGACAGAGCGCGGGGGTCGCGAAGGTGTTGTCGACGACGAGGGGGATGCCGTGGTCGTGGGCCACGTCGGCGATTTCCTCCAGCGGCGGCGTCACCAGCGAGGGGTTGCCGACCGTCTCACAGTGGACGTAGGCGGTGTCCTCGTCGATTGCCTCGGCGTAGGCCTGCGGGTCCAGCGTGTCGACGAAGCGGGCCTCGATGCCCCGGCGGCCGGCGGTGTGGGTGAGATAGGTATGGGTGCCGCCGTAAATCGAGGAGGCCGAGACGACGTTGTCGCCGTCCTCGGCGAGGACGAGCGTGGCGGCGTCGAGCGCGCCCATGCCCGAGGCGGTGGCGAGGGCGTCGGTGCCGCCTTCGAGGGAGGCCAGTCGCTCTTCGAGCGCGCGCACGGTCGGATTGGCGATACGCGAGTAGACGTTGCCCTGGTCTTCCAGCGCATAGCGCGAGGCCGCGATGTCGGCGTCCGGAAACTCGTAGGAGGTGGTCTGATAGATGGGCGGCGCGGCGGCGCCCGTCTCCGGGTCCGGGCCCTGCCCGATATGGAGACACCGCGTGCCGAACCCGAGGCCGTCGCCCCCTCGCTGCAGCTCCTCGTTACTCATGTATGGTATGCATATCACTCTAGTCTTCTATAACCACTAGTTACGGCAAGAATTGCTTACCATGGGTGGGCGACACATTCGGGGCGCGTCGGGAATAGCCACGGCTGGCCGGTCGCGGCGTGCCGAAGAAAGGCGAAGGTCGTCGTTAGACGTTGTCGGGGGTTTCGGCGTCGTCCTCGACGGCGCGCTTCATGGACTCGCGGCGGGCCTTGGCGTCGCGGCCCGTACAGTCCAGCAGGAACTCGTTTTTGGCGTTGTTGGCGTCCTCGGCGGCGTCGACGTCGCCGGTCTCCAAAAGCTCCTCGAGGTCCCGCTCGACGAAGTCGACGGCCAGTTTGTCCTTCTTGCCGGAGTATTCGACGGCGCCCGCGACGACTTTCTCGAAGACGGGGTTGTCGGGGTCGCCGACGACGTGGAGGTCGCTGCCGTTGAACTCCTCTGTACCCGTAATCTCGCCGAACGTCTCCTCGATTTTCGCTTCGAGGTCGGGGACTCGTTCTTCGAGGTACTCCCCACGACGCATCTTGTACTCTTCCATGGGCGTCCTATCGTAAGCCGACGGTATACCGTTTTCGAGGTTCGAGGACTACTCGTCGTCCTCGACCAGCCACGCGCCACACTCGGGACAGGGGTCGCCGTCGCGGTACGACGACTCCGCATCGACCGTAAACTCGCATTCGGGACAGACGATGGTGCCTTCCGGCACCGTGATACCGGCCAGTCGGTCCTCGTTGTCCGACGGTTCGGGTTCCAGTTCGGGTTCGGGGCCGGGGTCCGGCTCCTCGCCATCCGCCGTCCCGTCCTCGGCGGCTGGCTCGTGGGCTTCCACCACGTCCTCGTCGTCGGGCCACTCGCCGGGTTCGCGGTCCGGTTCGTCGTCGTCGGTCAGGATTACGGCGTCCTCCTCCTCGGGGTCGCGGTCCTCGATGGTCGACTCCTCCTCGTCCGGCGATTCCGCGAGTTCGTCGACCGCGGCCGCGGCCTCCTCCGCGGCTTCCTCGGCGGCCGCGTCGGGTTCGGCATCTCCATCGTCCTCGATGATTTCGGCGTCCTCCGCGCCGCTTCGGTCGACGGCGGCATCGAAGGCGCCACCCTCGCTTGCCCCGGAGGCGGTGTCGCCACCCGCGGCAGCACCGGCGTTGGCGTCGACGTCGGTCGCCGTCGCGTTCTCGTCGATATCTACCTCGTCGGCATCGACGACGGTGGTGACCTCGGTCGTCTCGGAGACGACGCGCTCCTCGCCGCAGCGCGTACACTCCTCTAACTCGCGGACCATCGTCACGACCTCGCTACCCTGCTCTTCGCGTTCCGTCTCGGTCCCCGCCGGCTCGAAGGAGTGGCCGAGTATCGAACATTTGAGTCCCATTGGGGGATTGTGCCCGTGTGGAGGGCTTAAAGGTTGATACGGATCGTTGCCGCAAATTACCGGCGAGCACCGAGTCGTACCGGGCGTTCGTCGGTAAACGACGACGATTCGTATGCGACACCACGGCCGGAAGTTCCCCGGCGAACGGTTAAGACGGACCCGGGCCAAGGCGCGCATATGCAGGCCAAGCGGGAGTACCGGGACCGCGACGACGCCCAGGTCGCGGTGCTCGATGCGCTCGTCGACCGAAGCGAGGAGGGGATGACGGTCTTCGAACTCCGCTCCGGCGTCGACGTCGACATCGATATCGACGAACTGGAGACCGCGCTCGCGGACCTCAAGGAGGCGGGCCTCATCGACGTCGAAAACGACGACGAGGCGATGCGTATCTACCCCGACGAACGGGTCGTTCCCGAACCGACCAACGGCGACGAGGACGACGGCCCCTCGGTTCTCGACCGACTCCGCGAGAAACTCGGGTTCTGACGCCCGACTTCGCGGCTGTTTTACCGCCTCGTCGCCTTTCGTCACACAATGACAGTCGTCGAGGACATCCACGCTGCCCACGGCGCGACGTTCACCGAACGCGGGGGGCGACGCGTCGCTGCCCACTACGGCCGCCCCGAGCGCGTCCACCGCGCGATTCGGAACGTCGTCGGGGTCATGGAGATGGGATACGGCGTCGTCGAAGTCACCGGTGACGACCGCACCGAGTTCGTCGACAACGCGGTCACCAACCGCGTCCCCGGCGAGGACGGCCACGGCGTCTACGCCCTCCTTCTGGACCCGCAAGGGGCAATCGAGACGGACATCTACGTCTACAACGCCGGCGAGAAACTGCTCTGTTTCACGCCACCCCAGCGGGCCGCTCCCCTCGCCGAGGAATGGGAGGAAAAGACGTTCATTCAGGACGTCGATATCCGCGTCGCCACCGACGATTTCGGCGTCTTCGGCGTCCACGGCCCGAAGGCAACCGAGAAAATCGCCTCGGTCCTTACCGGCCCGGGGTCGCCCGACGAACCCCTCTCGTTCGTCCGCGGGACGCTCGGCGACTGGGGGGTCACCATCGTCCGCACCGACGACCTCACCGGCGAGGAAGGCTACGAGGTCATCTGTGCGGCCGAGGACGCCGCCGACGTCTTCGACGCGCTCATCAATCACGGCCTCAACGCCGCGCCGTTCGGCTACGAGACCTACGAGAACCTGACGCTGGAGGCCGGCACGCCGCTGTTCGATACGGAACTTGACGGCAACGTCCCGAACGTCCTCGGCCTCCGGAACGCCCTGGACTTCGAGAAGGGCTGTTACGTCGGTCAGGAAGTCGTCTCCAAAATCGAGAATCAGGGCCGGCCATCCCGGAAACTGGTCGGTATCCGCCCCGAGTCACTGCCGGAGGCTGGCGCCGCCGTCTTCGACGGCGACAGCCACGTCGGCGAAATCACGCGCGCCGGCAACTGCCCGACGCTCGAAGGCCCGGCCGCGCTCGCGCTGGTGGACTATGGGCTCGATAGCGAGGAACTCACCACGCGCGTTGATGGCGAAGAAATCGACGCCGAAGTCGCCGAACTGCCCTTCGTCGAGGGGTCGGCACAGTCGCGGCGGCTGCCGCAGTACTGATTACTCCTCGTCGGTGTCGGTCGGCGCGTAGTAGTACTCGCCCTGCTTTTTCTGCTCGCGGTCCTTCTGCGACCCGGGCTTGTTGATGCGCGGGCGACCGGTCCGCTCGTCGCGGCGGAAGGTCACATCGAGGTTTGCGAGGAAGGTGTTCATCCCCTCGCGCATGCCCATCGGACGGCCGGCGTGGCCGTGTTCGGCGGGTTCGCCGTCGAAGACCTGCAGGCGGTCCGCCAGCAGGTCGATCATGTAGATGTCGTGGTCGATGACCATCGCCGTCTTGTCGTGGGTTTCGGTGTAGCGCCGAATCGCACGCGTCGCGAGGACGCGCTGTTCGACGTCGAGGTGGGCGGAGGGTTCGTCCAGCAGGTAGAGGTCGGCGTCCTTCGAGAGACACGCTGCGATGGCGACCCGCTGGCGCTCGCCGCCGGAAAGGTCCGTCAGGTTCTGCTCCATGATGCGCTCGAGTTGGAGCGGTTGGGCGATTTCGGTGTTCCAGTAGGAGGTGCCGAAATCGTCCGTAATCGACCGCAGGAACGAATCGACGCGCATCGGCTGGTCGATTTCGACGTACTGCGGCTTATACGAGATGTCGAGGTCGGCATCGAACTCGCCGTCCTCGGGTTCGAGGCGGCCGGCGAGAATCTGCGCGAACGTCGACTTCCCGATACCGTTCGGGCCGACGATGCCGAGCACCTCGTTGTTCCGGATTTCGCCGCCCTCGATATCGAGGCTGAACTCGCCGTCGCCGTAGGATTTCGTCATGTCGGGGTACTCGACGAGCGTGTCGCCGCGCGTCGCCGTCCGGGGGGCGTGTTCCTCGAACTCGATTTCCTCCGGCCGGATGCGCATATTCTCGTTTTCGAGGTAGCCTTCGAGGTACTGGTTGATGCCGCCCTTCGTGGATTTCGGCGGTGTGATGACACCGAAGACGCCGGGTTCACCGTAGGCGACGTGGAGGTTGTCCGCCAGCAGGTCGAGCACCGCGAGGTCGTGTTCGACGACCAGCATCGAGCGGCCCTCCTCGGAGAGTTCTTGAATCAGGCGCGCCGCGGTGACGCGCTGGCCGATGTCGAGGTACGGGGTAATCTCGTCGAGGAAGTAGAAGTCAGCGTCCCGGACGACCGTCGCCGCGATGGCGACCCGCTGGAGTTCGCCGCCCGACAGCGTGTCGATGGGCTGGTCGACGATTGGGCCGATACCGAGTCGTTCGATGATGTCGTCGGCGACGCCGCGCTCGTCGACGCCCTCGATGAGTTCCATCGTCTTGCCGTCGAACTGCTCGGGAATCTTGTCGACGTACTGCGGCTTGCGGGCGACGGTCACGTCGCCTTCCTGCAGGTCTTCGAGGTAGCCCTGGATGGCCGTCCCGCGGTACTCGTCGAGGACGGTCTCCCAACTCGGTTCCTCGTCGAAGTCACCGAGGTTCGGCGTGATTTCGCCGGCCAGAACCCGGACCGCGGTGGTCTTCCCGATACCGTTCGGGCCGAGAATCCCCGTTACGCGGCCTTCCTGTGGGGCCGGGAGGCCGTAGAGCGCGAAGGCGTTCTCGCCGTAGCGGTGGGTCGGCTCCTCGTCGAGTTCCTGCGGGAGGTTGATGATCTCGATGGCGTCGAAGGGACACTTCTCGACGCAGATACCGCAGGTCTCGCCCAGACACAGCTCCTCGGAGATGGAAATCTGGTCGGGGCCGCCCGTGTACATGTCGTCGTCATCGTAGCGTTCCTCCCGGGTGACGATACACTCCTCGCCGGTCCGGTTCGGCGGGCAGTAGTTCGCACACTCGTAGTTACACCGGTCCGGCTGACACCGGTCCAGATCGACGACGGCGATGCTGTCGTCAGCCATTAGAGGCTCGCCCCGGTTTCGAGCAGGATTGCCCAGCAAACGAACCAGAGCGCGAAGGTCATGAACGCGACGTAGAGGTAATCCTTCGCGCCGAAATCCTCGATATCAAGCTCGAGGCCCGCCATCTCCAGTCCCTGCAACAGCGGGAACTGCACGATGATGGCGCCCGCGAGGACGTAGACGCCGAGCGTGTCACCCGCGCCGCTGGCCACCATCGACGACACGAGGGCTGCGACGACCCCCGCGAGACAGGCGATGGCGGTAACGGTCACGCCGCGAATGTGTGCGGCTCGGCGTTCGGCCGTATCCGTTGCCATATGCATGCGTCCGCGAGCCGTCGCCAAAAGCCGTTCGTTCCCGTGACGCCACGATTCCTCGGATTCCGGGATTCTCCTCAATCTTTATACGGTTGGCTCCCGTTCATATCGGTACAGATGGCCGATTCTGACGGGGAAGAACTTACCGACCTTCCGCCCAGCGCGAAGCTCGTGTACAAGGTGCTTGAGTACAACGGGCCGATGACCCAGAAGGACATCGTTGAGGAGTCCATGCTCTCGGCTCGAACGGTCCGCTACGCGCTCGAACGGCTCGAAGACATCGAAATCGTCTCCGAGGACGTCTACTTTGCCGACGCACGACAGAACCTCTACGAACTCGAAGCCCCCGTAGAGGCCTCCGCCGACGGCGGGACCGACCCCGCCTGTTGTGACGACTAAACTCCACTTTTTGCACGGCCGCTCGCCACCGGCAAGCGGCCGGCAAAAACGTGGGGAAAATATGCGCGCCTCCCTTCAGCCGCGAGCCTACGGCTCGCGTTAGTCGGTCGGCGCTACGCTGACTCGGCCTTCGGCCTCGTCAGCGGGAACCGCTTCGGGCGGGTTCTTCGAACCCGCCCTCGCGGATACTCTCCGAGGTATCCTTTTTAATAGGCTGAATCTCCATATCTGGGGAGCACGCGCGGCACAAAGAACAAATGTCATCTAATCGTGTTTTCTGATAATGGGTATCCAATCGCGTAACACGCTCCTCGGCGTAATACTCGGCCTCGGCGCGCTCCTGTGGGGAGCGGCCGTGTCGGTGCTCGTCACCTCGGGCGTGTTGCCCTCGACGTTCGAGTTACCAGTCGGGTTTGCCCTTTTGATGCCGGTACTGGTCGGCATTACGGTCGCGCTTCCGGGCGGATTCGACGCGGCGGCCTACGTCCAAAACGAGGATATGCCGACCATCGCCATCGACACGATTCTCGTCTTACTGGCCGCGCTGTTGACGGCTGCTGTCGTCATCGTCTTCATGTCGGAGGTGGCGACTGCCGTCGTTTCGATTCCCGAACTGGTCTCGATACCCATCTCCTTCGGCCTCACCACCGTCGCTGGCTTCGTTACCTTCGGGTCGCGGAACGCCGACTACTACGCGACGTAGCCCACACAGACGAGGGTAGTCGCCGAACGCTATCGCAGTGCGCTCGCCGCGCGGCTACGTCACTCGATATTAATTCGTGCCACCGTAGCGGCCCGCTCGTCACTGGACCAGACGATTGAAACCGTGTCTCCGGGCTGAAGTTCGATGACCGTGCCGTCGCCATCCGTGAGGTGCCGTTCTCCACCGTCGACTTCGGTGGCGAACGACACGTTCGGGCCGCCGTCCGGCGCCCCCGCGACGGTAGTCACTTCACTCCCCATCGTGACCGTCGCGTCGTCGAACGTCGCCGAAGTTCCGTCGGCATTCAGCCCCCTCCACGGTCGGGTCTCGTTTTCTTTGGAGACGAGGATGTCGAGATTCGACGCGTCGATGGCCTCGCCGCCGTCGTGGCGGAAGGTGACCGTTCGGACCTCGATGCGCTCGCCCTCGACGGTGAGGTTCGTCGTAGCTTCCTCGACGTCGAACTGCGCGTTCGGTGGCCCATCGGGTTCCTCCGGCGTAGCCGCCCAGATACTCGCGCCGATACCGGCCGTGACGAGCACCGTCGTTCCGAGGAGAGCAGCGATGGCCAGCCGAACCGGGATACCGACGTTGTCATCGGTCCCGCTCATCAGAGGAAGTCCCCCAGACCGATTACCACGGTTCCCCAGAAGAAAAGATAGGTGATGCCGATGGCGAAGCCGCACACGGCGACGAGTCCACACGCGCGAAACACCTCGTCTTCCGGAACACGGGCGTAGTCTCGACGCCAACGGAGCGCAGTTCCGACAGCGTACCCGAGGACGGCCCACACGCCGGTCGCGCTACCGACGAGAAGGAGTCCGAAAATTTCAGTTATCGAACCGATGACCCCGACGCCATGGAGCATCCCACCTATCGCTGGTAGGGCGGCCAGCGGACCAATCAGGTGGGGCGATTCTTTATAAGCCAGATACGTCGCGCCGACGAAGACTGGGGATGTCGCGGCCTGCAACAGGACGGCCACATCTATACCGTCCAGTCCGCCGATTACGAAGAGCACGCTGCTCGCCGCGTACCCGAGAACGACGAATAGAAGCCCGATAGTGGCCTTCCTCGCTCCGGTCTCGCCGAATCGGTCCCGGAGCGACGAGCCGACGTTCATATTTGCTGATACAATCGTTCATAATATAAATACGCTCGGCCGGCTCAGTTCTGGACCTCCGTAGAAATCGGATGACTGCGGAGTCCGAAAAGTGGCTCCGAGCGA
Organism: Natronomonas halophila; assembly: GCF_013391085.1. Taxonomy (NCBI): domain Archaea; kingdom Methanobacteriati; phylum Methanobacteriota; class Halobacteria; order Halobacteriales; family Natronomonadaceae; genus Natronomonas; species Natronomonas halophila. Next base: position 1,790,715 of record NZ_CP058334.1, read on the forward strand.
AGGTCTACTGGGGAACGACGGTAATCTGCTTGCCGCGGTCGATGGCCTGTTCGAGTTCCTCGGCGATGGCCGAGCCGCGGGAGACCTGAATCTCGCCGCCGCGGGAGACGGTGGCGGTAAAGAGGTACTCGCCGTCGGCCTGAATCTCGACGGTGTCGCCGTGGTAGTCGTCCAGCGGGATGACGACGTGGCGGCTGGTCACGTCGGGGGTGACGACGTCACCTTGCTGGCTGCCGCCGCCTCCGCTACCGCTTCCGGCCTTGCCGCCGGGGCGTTCGTCGAAGGTTTTGACGTCGATGTCGATGCCGAGGCGGTCCTCGATCTGGTTGATACGGCCGCCGCCTTTGCCGATGACATACGAGATGTCGTCGTCCTCGACGTAGACGACGGCGGTGTTGCTGCCTTTGAGTTCGACGTCGACGTGGCCGTTGGCGACCGAGCGGACCTCCCGCTCGATTTCCTGTTTGGCGACGCGTTCGACGCCGGTTTCGCTGCCTTCCTCGCCTTCGGCGCCCTCGAGGGGAACGGTGACGACCTGCCGGTTGAAGGTGTAGATTTCGTAGGCGGGTTCGCCGGTTTCCCAGTCCTCGATGACGATGACGGGGCGGGCGAGGTCCTCCTCGACGAGGCCGTGGGGGACCTTCACCTCTGTCGTCACGTCGTAGACGGTGTGGACGTCACCCTCCTCGATGTAGACGACGGTGTCGACGACCTGCGGAATCATGCCGAGTTCGACCCGGCCGACGAGGCGCTGGAGGGCGTCGATGGCGCGGGTAGCGTGGACGACGCCGATCATGCCGACGCCGGCCAGTCGCATGTCCGCGAAGGTTTCGAAGTCCGACGTTTTGCGGACCTCGTCGTAGATGGTGTAGTCCGGACGGACCATCAGGAGGGAGTCGGCGGTGTTCTCCATCGACCCGCCCAGTTCGGTGTACTGGGTGATTTCGGGACCGACCTGCAGGTCCCGCGGTTTCTCCATCGTCTTGACGGCGAAGCCCTCGTCGTTGAGGAACTCCGCGACGGCCTGTGCAAAGGTCGACTTCCCGGCACCCGGCGCGCCCGAAATGAGGACGCCGCGCTGGTGTTCGGTGAACCGGTCGCGCAGGTCGTCGGCGTGCTCGTAGTCGTCGAGGTCGGTCTTGACGATGGGGCGAACTGCGGTGACCTCGATGGCGTCCGCGAAGGGCGGTTCGGCGACGGCGATACGCATGTCCTCGATCTGGGCGATGGTCATGCCCGGATGCGTGAGTTCGATGAAGCCGTCGTTCGAGGAGCGTGCGGTGTCGATGACGTCGTTGGCGTAGGAGCGCATCTGCTCTTCGGTGAGGGCCTCCTCGCCGATTTTCTCGTAGGCCATATCGCCGATGGCGCCGCGTTTGGCCATCGGGCGGACGCCGGTCTTGAGGTGGACCGACATCGTCTCGTCGTCGAGATAGGCCTTGATGGCGAGTTCGCTCTCGTCTTCGGTTCGGGGTTCGACGTAGTCGACGTCGAGGCCCTTCGCGCGGGCGACTTCGGCCTGCACGACGTCGCTCGTTAGAAGCGTCGCGGCGTGTTCCTCCGCGAGGTCCCGAATGAGGGCGTCGATTTCGCCCTCTTCGGCCTCCCGCTTCTCGACTGCTTCGGGCCGTCGGCCGACGTACTCGACCGTGATGGCCCCCTCGTCGGCGAGGTTGGCGAGTCGCTGTAGCTCTTCGAGGCCGTCCCAGCCGCTGTCGCGGCCGGCGTTGGCCTGTGCCTCCAGTTCGCCGACGACCGCCTCCGCGATGTATACGGTGCCGCTAAAGCCGTCGGCATCGACGCGTTCCGACACGCGGCCGTCGATGACCGCGCTCGTGTCCGGCAGAATCTCCATACCTTAGCTGGGTTCCCGACGCGTATAAAAACCGTGATGGGTGTGCGAACACCCGCCACCTGTCCCTGAATCTCAAGTCACTGGCGGCCGTCGCCGCCGATATGCCCCTCGCCGAGTTGACCCGCGACCTCGTTTCGATTCCCAGCCACGAGGACGAACGCGAGGCGGGCGCCTTTATCGCCGACTGGCTTCGGGAGCATACCGACGCCACCGTTACCCACACTGATGTGGGAAACGTCATCGCACGGCGGAACGAGGACGCCGACACGTCCCTCGCGCTCGTCGGCCACCACGACGTGGTGCCGCCGGACGACGACCAGACCGACGGGGACGGCTACGCTGTCATGGAACGGCAGGGACGGCTCTACGGTCGCGGTGCTGCCGATATGAAGGGAAGTCTCGCCGCGGCGATGACGGCCTTCCGTGACAGCGAAATCCGAGAGGTGTCGACGGGCCGGACGGATTCGGACAGCCCGGGCTGTGAACTCGTCTTCGCCTCCTTCGCGGGCGAAGAGCAGGGCGGTGTCGGCTGTCGGGCCGCCATCGAGGATGGGTTCGCGCCCGACTACGCCATCGTCGGCGAGGGGTCAACTGGCTATTCGGCGGAAGGCGTTACCGACGTGGCCGTCGCCCACAAGGGCCGCCGCGGCGCGACGGTCACCGCCGAGGGCGAGGCCGCCCACGCCAGCGAACCCGAGGCCGGCGAGAACGCCATCTACCGGGCGGCCGACGCCGTCGACATCGTCCGCCATCTACCGGCCCCGGAGACGCGCGTGCTCGGCCACGAACTGTCGGGCAGCGTCGTCGTCACCGAAATCGAAGGCGGCAGCGGCTGGAACGTCATTCCCGAAGCCTGCGAGTTCACCGTCGACGAGCGGACTGTCCCCGGCGAGCGGGCGGAGCTAGAGCAGGTCGAATCCCTCTTCGGCGTCTCGCTGGAGGTCGACCAGGACCTCCCGCCGATGGCTTGCGACGACGGCGACTTCGCCGATGCGGTGCTGGAGGGGGCCGACGCTGCACAGGGGGCCACGCCCGAACAGGTCGTCAAACCCCACGCCACGGATGCCGGGTGGCTGGCGAATCGGGCGGGAACCACCTGCGTCGTCTGTGGCGCTGCCGAACCCGGCGAGGCCCACACCGCGAGCGAGAGCGTCTCGCTCGACGCCGTCGAGCGTTGTGCGGACGTCTATCAGCACGTCGCCGAACGCGCACCGTTGTGGTAGGTGTCAACGATTCTCCCCGGTCTCCTGCTTCCGTGGCTTCATGGTTTCGCGGCCCCCAGCAGTGGTTATGGCAGCCGACCAATCGTCGGTCCCCGACGCGTACGACGACTTGCTCGAACAGTACGGGCGGGCGACGTATCTCGCGGACGCGAACATGGTCCTCTCGTGGGACCAGGAAGTGATGATGCCCGAGGGCGGCACGCCCGCCCGAGCGAAACAGCGCGGTGCGATTTCGGCCGTCCAGCACGACCTGCTCGTCGACGACGATATGGGCGAGTGGCTGGACGAACTCGACGGCGCGGACCTACCGGCCGAGGAGGCGGCCGCTGTCCGCGAAATCCGCCGGCAGTACGAGCGGAAATCCCGCGTGCCGACCGACCTCGTCGAGGAAATCAGCGAGGTCACCTCCGATGCCCACCCGATCTGGCAGGACGCAAGGGAGAACGACGACTGGTCGACGTTCGCGCCGACCGTCGAACGGCTCGTCGACCTCAAGCGGGAGTACGCCGAACACATCGACGCCTCGGCGGACCCCTACGCGGTCCTGTTTGCGGATTACGAACCGTACATCGACCTCGATACCGCCGAGGGAATCCTCGAACGCCTCCGCGAGACGCTGGTCCCGCTTATCGACGACATTCGCGAGGCCGACGCCGACCTCCACGAACTCGACGGGACGTTCCCCGAGAACCAGCAGTACGACCTCGTCCGTGAGACGCTGGAGGCGCTGGATTACGACTTCGACCGCGGCCGCCTCGACACCGCACCGCATCCCTTCTCCTCGGGGACGCAGTTCGACGCCCGCGTGACCGCGCGCTTCGACGAATCCAACCCGCTCGAATCGCTCGGCATAACGGTCCACGAGTTCGGCCACGCCGCCTACACGCAGGGACTCCCGCAGGACGCCTACGGGTCGCCGCTGGGCGAACACCGCGGTCTGACCGTCCACGAATCCCAGTCGCGACTCTGGGAGAACCACGTCGGCCGGTCGCGGGCCTTCTGGGACTTCTTCGTCCCGCGGTTCAACGCGGCTTACGGCGCCGACCTCTCGTCGGAACAGGCCTACGAGGCCGCCAATCAGGTCTACGAGGACAACCTCATCCGCGTCGAAGCGGACGAACTCACCTATCACCTCCACATCATTCTCCGGTTCGAAATCGAGCGTGCCCTCCTGTCCGGCGACCTCGATGTCGAGGAGGTCCCGGCGGTCTGGAACGACAAGATGGAGGAGTATCTCGGCGTCCGCCCCGAGACCGACGCCGAGGGCTGTCTGCAGGACATCCACTGGAGCCACGGCTCCTTCGGCTACTTCCCGACCTACTCGCTGGGCAGCGTCCTCGCGGCCCAACTCTATGCGGCCGCCGACGATGACATCGACAGCCTCGATGCCAAGATTCGCGCCGGCGAGTTCGAGGACCTCCACACCTGGCTGACCGACAACGTCCACAGCCACGGTCAGCGTTACACGACCGACGACCTCATCGAGCAAGCCACCGGCGAGTCCTTCACCGCCGATTACTTCCTCGACTACGCCGAATCCAAGTTCGGCGACCTCTACGACCTCGACCGGTAGGCCGGGGCTTCCTTTTAAGTTAGCTTCTGAACAGCCGATAGGCGCCCATTCCGACCGCGACCTGCTTTTCCTCGCCGTCGGGCGTTTCGCTCATCACTTCGATGTAGGAGACGCCGACGCTGCCGCCGGCCCGGACGACCTCTGCGGTCGCCGTGAGGTCGCCGGTCGCCGGACGGAGGTAGTTGACGTTGAGGTTGATAGTCGAGAGGTCGTCCTCCAGCGGGTCGGTGAGGTAGGGCCGGAGGGCGATGCCGCCGACCACGTCGATGAGCGTCGAAGCGACGCCGCCCTGTATCGTCGGCGGGTCGGTCGGGTTCGTGAGTTTGTCGTCGAAGGGGATGGTCGAGACCATCCGGCCGATGTCGAACTCCTCGACGGTGAAGTTCAGCCACGAGAGGAACTGGTGTTCGGATTCGAGATACTCCTGTAACATGGCGACGGCCTCGTCGGGCACGTCGTGCGGTTCAACGTCCGTCATGTGGAATCTTGCCACCCACGGTGGCTTGTATGCTGGGGTGGCCGCCGTTCGCCGACCCGTGCTCTCAAGTAACCGCGCACCATCGTGTGATATGTGAGCAAATCAGAATCCGGGTTCGATGCCGAGGCGCTCGCAGCGGGTCTGGAGACGTTCGGCGGTGACCCCGAAGAGCGGCGGGCGGTAGCGCGCCACGCCCGCGACCTCGCGGACAGCGGCCGCTACGAGGCCGACGCCGACGTGCCGCTGACGCCCGAGCACGTGGTCGTCCAGTTGGCCGACGCGCCGGAGGGTGGACCGGCCGAACGCTGGAACTGGTGGCTCGGCGCTCTGGAGTTCGCGTACGGAGGCTACACGGAGTTCACGCTGCGGCGCTGGAGCGCTCCTGACGAAGCCTGATACGCCGCTCAGCCCCGTCTGATGCGCATCCCGGTGTTTTTCCGTACGGGGTCTCTATTGTCGAGTGTATGGGCTTCGGTAGTTACGACGAATCCGAGCAGAAGGACCAGAACGTCGAGGCGGACGAGGACGCTGCGGTCAACGTCCACGAAAACGACCACGAGGGCGAGGTCGAATTCGAGTTCGAGGAAAGCGAGGAGTCACTGATCGACAAACTCCAGGACATGAAAGACGACTGACTGTCGTCTCGACGAGAACACTGCATTCGCGTTTGTTTTCGCAAGGCTGCGGCGGTGTCGAATAGTCGATTCTCTCAACCGGGTTGTCGACCCGCTCTCGCTCCCCCGGTACGGAATCCCAGATACTGAGATTCGATATCGACGGTTTTGGTGCCGCACGCCTACGTGTAAGCATGACTTTCATGGTCCCGTTCGACGGCAAGGAACTCGCCGAGGCCGCCCTCGTCCGGGCAAAGGAGTTCAATACCGTTCTGGACGAGCGAATCGTCGCGGTGTCGGTGATCCCGAAGGAGAACGTCGAATACGCTAGAGAGCGGGGATGGTTACAGAAAGACGAACCCTTCGACGTTAAGAGAATCGTCGCCAAACTCCACGAACAGGTGCTCGAACTGGCGCCCGAGGCCAACTTCAGACACATCGTCGTCAGTCGCTACGCGCCGACCGGAACGATAGCCTCCCAACTACGCCGCCACGCCGAACAGGAGGACGCGTCGATGGTGTTCATCGGCAGCGAAAACGCCGGCCGCGTCGTCTCGACGGTGAGCAGCGTGGGGAACAACGTGGCGAGCGACGAGGACTACGACGTGGTCATCATCCGCAACCGGACGCCGTCGAAGATCGCCAAGATACGGAACAACTCGCCGCATCGGCGACAGAAATCGGACTTCTACTTTCCCCGGTGATTCCCCCTGTGGTCCCGAACCGACGAAGGCAAACCACCCGAGCGAGTAACCACCGGTAGTGAACCTGCAGTTCCTCGGCGGTGCCGGCGAAGTCGGACGCAGCGCGATTCTCGTCAACGAGTCGCTGCTGCTCGATTTCGGCATGAAGACCGCCGACCCGCCACAGTACCCCGTCGGCGGGGTCCGCGGTGGCGGTCCCGACCCCGATGCAGTCGTCGTCAGCCACGGCCACCTCGACCACGTCGGGGCGATTCCGGCCCTGCTGTCCGGCGACGCCCGCCCGCCGATTTACTGGACGCCGCCGACCGCCGAATTGGCGCTGACGCTGGCCCGCGACACGCTCAAACTCCACGGCGGCACGCCGCGCTGTCCCTTCACCGAGGAGGACCTCCGCCGCGTCACCGAGGTTTCGGAACGCCGCGGCTACCGCGAAACCTTCGAGGCCGCCGGCCACGAGGTGACCTTCTTCAACGCCGGTCACATCCCCGGCAGCGCCCACGTCCTCGTCGACGACGGCGAGACGCGACTGCTCTATACGGGCGATTTTCATACGGAAAACCAGCGCCTCGTCTCCGGTACCGACGCCCGGCCCAACGCCGATATCGTCATCACCGAATCGACCTACGCCGACGTCGAACACGAACCCCGTGAGTCGGTCGAACAGCGGTTCGTCGAGAGCGTCAAGACGACGCTGTGGGAGGGCGGCACCGTCGTCGTCCCCGCCTTCGCTATCGGCCGGACGCAGGAACTGATGCTCGTCTGTGCGGCCCACGACATCGACTGCTACGTCGACGGGATGGGCAAGGACGTCACCCGGATGGTCCGCCAGCATCCCGAGTTCCTCCGGGACGGTGAGGCCATGCGCCGCGCCAAGTCTAATGCGCGGTTCGTAACCGGCCGCGACGGCCAGCGCAAGCGCATCGCCGACCAGCAGACGGTCGTCATCACCACCGCCGGGATGCTCTCGGGCGGCCCCGCGATGACCTATATTCCCGAAATCTATGCGAACCCGGTCAACAAGATCTGTTTTTCGGGCTATCAGGTCGAGGGCACGCCCGGCCGCCAGTTGCTGGAGACGGGTGGTACCGAAATCAACGACCGGCACCTCCGCGTCAGCGCACAGGTCGAGAGTTACGACTTCTCGGCCCACGCCGACAGCGAGGGCCTGCGCGACTTCCTGAGCGACTACGAGGACACGCCGCTTCTGGTCAACCACGGCGATTCCTGCGAGTGGTTCGCCGAACAGTTGCGCGCCGACGGCCACGAGGCGGCTGCCCCCGAGTTGGGCGAGACCGTCGAAATCTGAACCGCCGCCCCAACGTCGGTCGACGTACGATACCACGCGCCAAAGTGCGACTTAAGCCGCTCCAGCCCTAAATACCGATAATGACGAACCGTCCGCTGGCCGCCGGGTCGACGCTTCTGGTCGACCTCGACGGCGTCGTCGCCGACCAGCTCCCGCGGCTCTGTACCTACCTCAACGACGAGCTGGGCCTCGACGTCGCCCCGACCGATATCGACGACTGGAGCTACGACGTGCCGGGCGTCGACGGCCACGTCGGCACGGTCATCACCGAACTGATGACCGACCACACGGAGTGGTACTTCGGCGGCATGGACCCGACGCCGGGCGTCGCCGACGCCCTCGCGGACCTCCGCTCGGAGTACCGCGTCGAAATCGCGACCCACCGCGTCCCCGACACCCACGACGTCTCGAAGGCGTGGCTCGACGACCACGGCATCCCCTACGACGACTTCCACGAGGAGGTCCCCTCCGACAAGGGTGCGGTCCCCGGCGACGCGCTCATCGACGATTACCACCGCAACGTCGCCAACGCCCTCGATGCGGGCAAGACGGGCTTTCTGATGCGCCAGCCCTACAGCGACCCGACGGCCTGTGACGGCGCCCACGTCGTCGACTCGTGGGACGACGTGCGCAGCCTCCTGCTGTAGCCCCGACTTTTTGCACGCTCCGCCGCAAGGTGGGGTATGGACACGTTCGATATCGGCGGCGAGTTGACCGTTCGACGACTCGGCTTCGGCGCGATGCGCATCACCGGCGAGGACATCATCGGCGAACCCGACGACGTCGAGAACGCGCGCGACGTGCTGCGCGAGGCGGCCGACCGCGTGGACCTCATCGACACCGCCGACTCCTACGGTCCCGGCGTCTCCGAACGCCTTATCGGCGAGACGCTGGCGCCCTACGAGGACGTGGCCGTCGCGACGAAGGGCGGCCTGCTCCGGTCGCCGGACGGCGAGTGGTTGCCCCACGGCGCCCCCGAATACCTCCGCAACGCCCTGCTGTGTAGCCTCGACCGCCTCCGAGTGGATACCATCGACCTCTACCAGTACCACCGCCCGGACCCCGACACCGATTTCGAGGAGAGCATCACGATGCTGGCGGAACTGAAAGACGACGGCTTCATCGACCACGTCGGCGTCTCGAACGTCAGCGTCGACCAACTGGAGACGGCCCGGGACCACGTCGAGGTGGCGACCGTCCAGAACCGCTACAACGTCGGCTACCGCGATGAGGCCGCCGTGCTCGATGCCTGCGAGGAGTACGGTATCGGCTTCATCCCGTGGTATCCGCTGGCGGCCGGCGACCTCGACTCGGTCGAGGGCATCGACGAGATTGCCGACGCCCACGACGCGACCCGGCAGCAAATCGCGCTGGCGTGGTTGCTGGAGCGTTCGCCCGTGATGCTCCCGATTCCCGGCACCTCCAGCGTCGAACACTTAAAAGAGAACGTCGCCGCGGCCGATATCGACCTCACCGACGAGGACGTCGCACGGCTCACCTGACATGACGTGGCCGCCCGACGACTGTCCCGAATGCGGGAGCCCGGACCTGCGAAAGCGGTATACGGTCGGTGGCGGCTGGCGAGTCGACGCCTACGTCTGTGGCGACTGCGGCAACCGGATTCGGCGGTCGGACGGCGAGTAAATCGGCCCCGAGTATCCGTCAGTCCTGCGCCGCTTCGACCTTGTCGGCGTGGTCCTCTAGTTCGGCGGCGAGTTGGCGGGCCTCGTCGGCCGACAGCCGCACCGTGTCGGCGTGGGGCTGGAGGTTCTCCAGTTGGGTGTTGTCGAGTTCCAACTGCAGCGAGACGTGGTCGGGGTCCTCCCGTGGGCTGGTGACGTTGAGGACGGCGTAGGCCTCCTCCTCGAAGTCGTGGCCCTCGGCCTCGCCGTCGAGCAAATCGAGCGTCGTGAAGGCGTTGACCTTCATGATACGGTCGACCATATCGACCGAAAGGCGACTGGGCGGGGTAAGCGTGACGCTCGTCACTGTCGCCGCCGCTCGGCACTAAACGGGCCGTCTATCGACGCCGGAACCGTCAGGTATGCTGGCACGCATCGTGTGGGTATGCAACCCTACGGGGCTTACCGCGCGGCGTTCGCGGACCGGTCGCTCCCGACGGCGTTTCTCGACCGACGAGCCTTCGAGGCGAACGTCGAACGGACCGCCGAGCGCGCCGACGGCGTGCCCGTCCGTATCGCCTCGAAATCCGTCCGCTGTCGGGCCGTCCTCGAACGCCTCCTCGACGAACCCGACTTCGAGGGACTGATGTGCTACACCGGCGACGAGGCCGCCGATCTGGCTGCGGCGGGATTCGACGACCTGCTCGTCGCCTATCCGACCGTCGACGAAGGCGAACTCCGGCGAGTCGCTGAAACGGTCGCGGACGGCGCGCGCATCGTTCTGATGGTTGATTCGACCGAGCACGTCGAACGAATCGGGGCGGTCGCCAGCGATGTCGGTGCCGACGTCCCGCTGTGTATCGACCTCGATTTATCGACCGAACACCTCGGAATCTACTTCGGCGTCCAGCGCTCGCCGATTCGGACGCCCGAACAGGCCACGAGCGTCGCCGACGTCATCGCCGAAACCGAGGGCGTTCATCTCTCGGGACTGATGGGCTACGAGGCACAACTCGCCGGCCTGCCGGACCGCAACCCGGCGAACAACCCCGCGAAAAACGCGATTATCCGGCGCCTGAAGGAGCGTTCGAAGCCAATCGTCCGGGAGCGCCGGCAGGCCGTCGCCGAGGCGTTGGATGACGAATACGGACTGGCGTTCGTTAACGGCGGCGGAACTGGCAGCATCGAGTTCACCCGACAGGACCCATGGGTAACCGAGGTGACGGCGGGGTCGGCCTTCTATGCGCCCCGACAGTTCGACTGGTACGACGAGTTCGCCTACGAACCGGCCGCCGGCTACGCCGTCGAGGTGACGCGAGAGCCCGATTCGGGCGTCTACACCTGCCGTGGCGGCGGCTACGTCGCCTCCGGGCCCGTCGGTGAGGACAAGGCCCCGATTCCGTGGCTGCCCGAGGGTGCGACGCTCCGGGACGACGAAGGGGCGGGCGAGGTACAGACGCCGGTCCTCTACGACGGCGACCTCTCCGTCGGTGACCCGGTCGTGATGCGCCACGGGAAGGCGGGCGAACTGTGCCGGTTCTTCGAGGAACTCGCGGTCGTCGACGGCGAGGAAATCGTCGACGTGTGGCCGACCTACCGGGGGGAGGGCAAATGCTACATCTGACCGACGAGGGCGTCTGGCACAACTGGTCGAAGAGCGTGTCGGCGCGGCCGGAACACGTCCACTTCCCCGAAAGCGAGGACGCCCTCCGGACGGTCGTCACCAACGCCGAGGGCACGCTTCGGGTCGTCGGCGCGGGCCACTCCTTTCCGCCGGTGGCGAAAGCCGACGAGACGCTCGTTTCACTGGAGCGGTATACTGGTCTCGTGGACGTCGCCCCCGACGCACGGCGGGTGACGGTGCGAGCGGGCACGCCGCTGTCGGCCCTCACGAGTGCGCTGGCCGAACACGGCCTCATGCTGGAAAACATGGGCGACATCGACGACCAATCGATTGCGGGCGCGCTCTCGACGGGCACCCACGGCACCGGCACCGACTTCGGCGTCATGCCGACCCAAATCGCGGGAATGCGGCTTATAAAGGCGAACGGGGAGGTGCTCGAACTCGACGAAGCAGACGACCGCTTCCCGCACGCACAGGTCTCGCTCGGCAGTCTCGGTGTCATCAGCACTGTCACGCTGGACGTGGTCGACGACTACCGCCTCGAAGAGCGGAAGTTCCCCGCCGATATCGACGACGTGCTGGCGAATCTCGACTCCTACCGCGAGCACCGCAACTTCGAGTTCTGGTGGTTCCCGCACACCGATACGGCGCTGGTGAAGATTCTGGAGGAGACCGACGAAACGGGTTCGCCCGGCCGTCTCGACTCGGTTGAGGAGCGTCTCGAAAATCTCGCGTGGGAGGGGCTCTGCCGTGCCGGGACGCGGGTTCGGCGGGCCTCCCCGCTTTTAAGCAGGTTCACCGCGGGGACGTTCTCCGAGTCCGAACGCATCGGCCCCGCGCGCGAGGTGTACCCCACGACGCGTGCCGTCCGGTTCAACGAAACCGAATACGGCGTCGCCCGCGAGGACGCGGTGGACGCCTTCGACGAACTCCGGAGCGTCGTCGAATCTCACGACGCCATGTTTCCGGTGGAGTTCCGCGACGTGGCCGGCGATGGGATTCCGCTGTCGCCCGCTTACGACCGTGAATCGACGTTCCTCGCCGTCCACGCCTATTATAAACGCGAGTGGGAACCGCTGGTTCGGGACGCCGAAGCCGTCTTCGACCGATACGACGGGCGGCCACACTGGGGCAAACACCACACGAAGACGGCCGAGGAATTCGCGGGTTTGTATCCCGAGTGGGGCGATTTTCAGACGGTTCGGCGGGAACTCGACCCCGATGAGCTGTTCCTGAACGACCACCTTCGGGACGTGTTCGGCAAGTCGGGCGTCGAATCGTGACGCTGGGCTTTTCTACGCGCGACACGACACCTGAGACATGACATCCGTCGAGGCGAAGCGGGAGGCCGCAATCGAGGACCTGCAGGAGTTCGATAGCGTCCTCATCGCGTTTTCGGGGGGGGTCGACTCCTCGGTGGTCGCCGCGCTGGCCCACGAGGCGCTCGGCGAGGATGCCGTCGCCTGCACCGCCAAAAGCGAGACGCTGCCCGACGCCGAACTGACGGAGGCAAACCGGGTCGCCGACGAAATCGGCATCCGCTACGAGACGGTCTCCTTTTCGGAGTTGGACAGCGAGGCGTTCATCGAAAACGACGGCGAGCGCTGCTATCACTGCCGGTCGATGCGGCTGGGCCGGATGTTCGACAAGGCTCGCGAACTGGACATCGGCGTGGTCTGCGACGGGACGAACGCCTCCGACCCCGGCGAGGGCCACCGGCCCGGCCTCCGCGCGGTCGAGGAGTTGGACGCCTACTCGCCGCTTCTCGAACACGGCATCACGAAAGAGGAGGTGCGTGAAATCGCCCGCCACTACGACCTCTCGGTGGCCGACAAACCGTCGATGGCGTGTCTCTCCTCGCGGATTCCGACGGGGCTGGAAGTGACCGAGGAGAAACTCTCCCGCATCGAGAAGGCCGAAACCCTGCTCCGGACGTGGGGCTTCGAGCAGTTCCGCGTGCGCGACCACGACGGCCTCGCGCGCATCGAGGTGGGCGAGGACGAACTGGAGCGTGCGCTGGACGCCGATTTCGCGGCGGCCGTCCGTGACCACCTCACCGATATCGGCTTCGACCACGTGACGCTGGACCTGGAGGGTTATCGGACCGGGAGCGTCTCACCGGAGGACGCCGACGAGTCGACCGACGCCGAGACGGCCGACGACGTGTTGGATGCCGACTATCCGACCAGCGACGACTGATTCTGGATGGTGGCCGACACAGCACGATGAACGATTCACGCAAAATATCACCGGGCAGGCCGTAGCTACGGTATGAATCTCGCGTCGCTCCGGCGCCGGTCGTGGCTCCTCGTCGCTGGCTTCGGAGTGCTGCTGTTAGCCGCCGACGTGGGCAACTACCTGTCCGAACTGGCGGACCCATCGGTGACCGGCGGGCCGATGGCTGCCCTGTTTCTCGATAGTCTGCCCGCCCTCGGACTCGTCTACGCCGGCTACTGGCTGTCAACTTCCGACTTCGGGCCGGAGGCGCGATTACGCATCAGCGGGTGGTGCCTCGCGGGCGGGGCGATATTCGGCAGTGCTATCGGCGCGACAATCGTCGTCCGTCTCTTCGAGAACCGGCCTATCGGCGAACCGGCGTTTCCGCTGTTGGTCGCCGTCGGCGTGGGCGGGCTGGCCGGCTTCGCCGCCGGATACTACAACGCTCGGGCGCGAGCGGAGGCGGCACAGGCCCAGTCGATGAACGACGCGTTCGCGTTCGTCAACGACCTCATCAGACACGACCTGCGGAACGACCTGACGGTCATCAGCGGCTATGCCGACCTGCTGGAGGGCGAGAACGCCGAGATTATCTCCAAGAAATCCGAGGAAGCCCTCACCCGCATCGAAGTCTCGAAGGCAATCGCGGAGACGCTCACGACCAAACGGGACGAGGAGACCGTCGACCTGGCCGGTATCACCGCCGAGGTGGCCGAGAAAATCGACGACACCTACGACCTGACGGTGACGACCGACCTGCCCGACCACGCGCGAGTCGAGGCCAACATCGGCGTCCGGTCGGTCATCGACAACCTGCTGGAAAACGCCGCCGAGCACAACACCGCGGCGGACCCGCGGGCACACGTCACGATAGACTGCGCCGACGACACCGTCCGCCTCGCCGTTCGCGATAACGGGTCGGGAGTCCCCGAGGAACAGACCGAGGGCCTCTTCGAAGCACCGACATCGGGGCCACGGGGCGGCCTCGCGCTTGCGAAGACTCTCATCGAACGCTACGGCGGCCGCATTCGCTACGAGGGCGGCGATTCCCGAGGGTCGAACTTCATCGTCGAACTCCCACGAGCGGACCCCGTCCCGTCGAGATAGCACCTCTCGGCCGCCGGCGGCGGAGGGATTCGGTCGGCCACGCGATACCCCGCGCTTCCCATAGCCTTTGCCCGTGGGACTCCTGGTATCGATATGGACCCCTCCGACAATCACCAGAACTGGGCCGACCGCTCCGGGGAGTTCTCACCGGAGTATTACGCCCGCCTCGGCCCCAACGAGGTCAGCGAGACCCTCGCCGAGGTGTTCGCCCACTACGTCGAGGAGGACGCCGCCGTCCTCGAACTCGGCTGTAGTTCCGGCCGCCACCTCGCGCATCTCCGCTCGCAGGGCTACGAGAACCTCACCGGCATCGACCTCAACGACGAGTCCTTCGACGTCATGGCCGACCACTACCCGGAACTCGCCGAGACGGGCACGTTCTATACGGGCGCAATCGAGGATATCCTGCCCGATTTCGACGATGACGCCTTCGACGTCGTCTATTCGGTCGAGACCCTCCAGCACGTCCATCCCGACAACGAGTGGGTCTTCGAGGAGGTCATCCGCGTCACCGAGGACCTGCTAATCACGGCCGAAAACGAGGGCAACAGCCCGAACCGCGGCCGCGGCGACACCGACGTGAGTTACGTCAACGACGATTTCCCGCTGTATCACCGCAACTGGAAGGACGTCTTCTCGGAGTACGGCCTCGCGCAACTGCTCAAAGAACCCGGCAAACGCGACACGGTGCGCGTCTTCCGGCTGCTGTGAGCCGCCGGCGCTATTCCAGCCAGACCCGCTCGTTTTCCCGGACCACGCGCAACTCGCCGTCCTCGGCGACGAGTTCGTTGACGCCGCAGTTGTCCTGATGGTGCTGTTTCAGCCCCTCGTGGAGCGGCAGCCCCTTCGCGTAGCCGAGCATGACGTGCAGCGGGCCGCCGTGGGTGACCAGAAGGACGGTCTCGCCCGCGTGGTCGGCGACGACCTGGTCGAGTCGCTCGGTGACGCGGTCGGCCAAATCGCGGAGCGATTCGCCGCCCTCGGGGACCGCCATCGCGGCCTCGTAGGCGGCGTCCCCAAGCGAGAATTTCGGGAAGCGCTCCTGTACCTCGTGGTATTCGAAGCCCTGATAGACGCCGATATCCCGTTCGCGCCAGTGTGGCTCGTAGGTAACGTCGAAGTCGGCGTCGAACGCGTCCAGAACCAACTCGGCGGTCTCCTCGGTGCGGTCGAGGTCCGACGCGTAGACGGTGTCGATATCGTACTGGTCGGCGAGCCACTGGCCCGCCCCTTCGGCCTGCTCGCGCCCGGTTTCGTTGAGTTTGGTCGGCGCCCAGCCCTGCATCCGACCGTTGCGGTTCCAGTCCGTCTCGCCGTGGCGGACGGCGACGACACGTGTCATTGGCTGGCCGTACTCCACGGGGGGCAATGAGCCTTCGGCCACCGTTTCCGGCAGTAGTTCTATACCCCCGAGCGGTGTGGCTCGCGTATGGCGACCGAGTCGTCCGTCGACCCGACCGAACGCCTCCTGTGGTCGCTGCTGGCGGGCGTCTGTTTCGCGGCCTCGGCGTCGATGTTCGTCGTTCCCTTCATGGGTGCCGAGAAGATGTGGCCCAACCCGCTGTCGAACAGCGACGGCGCGATGGGCGCCGCGGCACTGCTCGCCGCGTTTCTCGTCGGCGGTGCGTGCTGGTTCTATATCGAGGGGAACGCGGAACGGCGCTACGTCAGGGCCGGCGTCGTCGCTGGCGTCGTCACCGGGACGGTCGCCCATCCGGTGATGTGGTTCCTCTGGGGGCTGCTGAACGGGTCGCTCTATATGGCCGTCCTGTTCCTCGTCCCGCTGTTTTGGCTGCTCGGGCTGCTGTTCTTCGGGATAATCACCGTCCCGCTCGCGGTCGGTGCGGGCGTGGTCGTGGGCCTGCTTCGGGTCGGTTCAAAACGATACGGGCAACGCGGGCAAGACGCGGCGTGACTACCGCTTGACCCACCGTAACGTGAGCAGCGTCGCCTCGAAGAGGCCGATCATCGTCGCGGCGACGATGATGGGTGCCATCCCGGTCGGGTCGGGGCTGAACAGGAACGCGATGCCGAGGAACGCGCCCCAGAAGTAGAGGCGCTTGTCGGCCAGCCACCGGCGGGTCGTCAACCCCATCATGATGGCGAGCATGATGAACAGCGGAATCTGGAACACCGCCGCGAACAGCCCCATCATGAGGACGATGAGGTCGAACGTCTGGCTCAGACCGAAGGCGATAGTCGCCGCGTCCTGCGAGTAGGTGAGGAAGTACGTGAAAATCGCGGGCAGCACGAGGAAGTACGCGAAGAGGACGCCGACGCCAGCCAAGACGAGGCTGGCCGGCACGGAAGCGAGGTAATACCGCCGTTCGTGCTCGTAGAGACCGGGCCGCATGAACAGGTAGGTCTGGTAGACGAACACCGGCAGCGCGACGATGAAGCCGCCCAGCGTGGCGACTTTCAACCGCGCGAGGATGAGCCCAAGCGGGTGGTACACGCGGGGGCGGGCGATGTCGCCGCCCGGAAGCACCGAGTACCACAGGAAGTTGATGATGAACTCCGCGAAGGGAAAGACGATACCGGAGATGATGGCCATGACGACGATGACGATGCCGAGCCGGTAGACCATCTCCTCGATGTGGTCCGCGAGCGGCATTTCCTCGTCGCTGGCGGGGCCGTCGCCGACGACTCCTTCGTCGACGTTGTGGCTCCCCTCCGGCGTCTCTGCCATGTGTTCCGGTCGGCCCCCGGTGTTTGTAAGCCTTCTCCTAGTCACTTGTAGCCCACTTTTTGCACGCTCCGCCGGTCTGGCGCGCTACGGCGCCAGACCCGGCTCCGCGGCAAAAACGTGGGGAAAATATGCGCGACTCGTTCCCGTCGCGCGCCTGACGGCGCGCGGTGGTCACTCGTCGCTACGGCGCCTCACTACGTTCGGCGCCGCGAACCGCCTCGGGGGTGACCTTCGGACACCCCCTCGGCGGATGCCACCTCTGATCTCTCGTTGAGTCTGTTTTAGTTCTGTTCTACCCCGAACCTTCGAGTTACACCCGATTCGAGCCGGACACAGTAACAACGTAGTGAGCATCCGCCGAGCGGGGCGTTTGAAAAACGCCCCCGAGGCGGTTCCCCGGACAAGGGCGCCGAAGGCGCCCGCAGTCCGGTAGCGCCGACCGACTAACGCGGCCCGCAGGGCCGCGGCTGGAGGGAGGCGCGCATATTTTCCCCAGTTTTTGCCGGGCGCCGCAGGCGCCCGTGCAAAAAGTGGAAGCGAAAAGGTTGATAACTGCGAGCAGACAACCTTCCCGCGTGTCTAGCGCCGTCGACGACGATGTGAAGCGGACGGTCGCGGAGGGGCGACAACATCTCGGGACGCTCCTTCGGGGCCTGCAGAAGCATCTGCAGAAGGTTTTCATCGTCTTCCTCATCGGCTTTATCGGGACGTTCACGGTCCTGCGCCTCTACGTCTGGGAGATACTCAAACAGGACCTCAACGCCCACCCCGACATCGTCGTCGTCGCCATCACGCCGTTCGAAGTCATTCTACTGCAGGCGAAAATCGGCCTCGCGGCCGGCGTCGTCTTCGCCATCCCGCCCATCCTCTATCTGAGCCGCGATTCGCTCAAGGCACGGGGTCGATGGCCGGAGAACCTGCCCCGCTGGAAGGCCATCGGCTTCGGTATCGCCAGCGCGGCGCTGTTCGCCGGCGGCGTCGCCTACGCCTACTACCTCTTCTTCCCGCTGATGTTCGCGTTCCTCGCGAGTAACGCCGTCGGCGCGGGTTTCGAGCCCACCTACTCCATCTCGATGTGGGCGCAGTTCATCTTCCTGCTGTCGATGTCGTTCGGCCTGGCCGCCCAGTTGCCGCTGGCGATGAGTTCGCTGTCCTACAGCGGTATCGTCCAGTACGAGACCTTCCGTGACAAATGGAAGTACGCGGTCATCGCCATCTTCGTCTTCGGCGCACTCTTCTCGCCGCCGGACCCCTTCACCCAGATTATGTGGGCGGTGCCGCTTGTGACGCTGTACGGCATCTCGCTGTACATCTCGAAAATCGTCGTCACCACGAAACGCTCCAGCAGTTCCATCGACATCCCCGCGACCGCCCGCGAGCGATGGAACGCCCTCGCGGGCCTGTTCCTCGTCGGCGTCGCGCTGGTCTATGCGTTCTACACCTACGGCGGCTACGAACTGGTCAATAGCGTCCTCGCCGCCGTAAACTCCAGTTATCGGTTCCTACCAACTGGCGGCGCCTACGACGTCCCCGACACCACCTACATCGGCGTCCTCGGCGCCATTTACGGCCTCATCTTCACCGCCGTCGGCCTCGGCTACTTCGTCTACGACGGCCTCGAAGAGCCGACCCGAAACCAGTATGCGGTCCCCGGCGGCACGCCCGGCGACCCCGCCGCTATCGACCTCTCGCAACTCGATGAGGCGGGCATCCGGGCGGCCCCTGTTGCGGCCTTCGCCCGCCTCGAAGAGGAAGAAGCCCTCGCCCTCGCCGAAGAGGCGATGAAGGACGACGACCCCGAGCGCGCACAGGCCATCCTCGACCGCTTCGATAACGTGAATCCGCCCGAAGGCGACGTTTCCCCGAAGGAACACGGAATGGGAACAGGCGAAGGCGGGGACGGAGCCGAAGCCGGAACCGCCGAGGCTGCCGAAGACGAGGAGGATGCCGGCATCCTCGCCCGGCGGAGTGCGGGTATGCTCGACGCCTTCAGCGAGGACGAAATCGACGAGGACGACGTGGGCGGCTACGCCTACGACATCGCCTTCGTCGTCGACAGCCTCACCTCGAAGGCATTCGCCCTCGTCGGCGTCTTCATGGCCGTCATGGCCGCCGTGTTCTTCGTCCTCTATCAGGGCGGTATCGGCGAACTGAGCAAGCAGTTCGTCAGCCGGATGCCATCCGAGTTCGCCGCCGAACAGGTCTCCATCGTCACGCTGCATCCGGTCGAGGCGCTCATCTTTATGATCAAGGTCTCGGTCATCGCGGGCGCGGTCGCCACGCTCCCGCTGGTGCTCTACTACGCGTGGCCCGCGCTGAAGGAACGCGGCCTCGCCCGCGGTGACCGTCGGGTCCTCCTGCTGTGGGGCGGTACCCTGCTGTTCGGGTTGACCGTCGGGAGCATCGTCGGCTTCATCTACGTCGCGCCGGCGGTCATCTCGTGGCTCGCGGCCGACGTCCTCGGGGCGAACATGATTATTGCCTACCGCATCAGCAACTACGGCTGGATGATCTTCTTCCTCACAGCCGGTATCGGCATCCTCTCGGTCATCCCCGTCTCGATGTTCCTCTTCCACCGCGGGAACATCGTTCCCTACTCCGTGATGCGGAACCGCTGGCGGGAGTTCACCATCGCCGTCCTCGCGATTGGGGCGTTCTTCTCCCCGCGCGGCGTCTTCACGATGTTCCTGCTCGGCATCCCCGTCATCGTCGCCTACCTGGCCGGCCTGGGGGTACTGTGGGCCTACACGCTGGGCGGCCGCCGGACGTTCGAACCCGCAGAGGGCGCGGACTAGTCTCTCTGCTTACTACGGCGTATGTGCCGTCTAACAAAGCAGCCGTGTCCTGTACGGTAGGTATGGTATCCCTGAGAGCGCTGCTCGTCAACGCCATCGTCGGACTCATCATTCTGGTCGTCGCCAACGCCATCGGTCTGGGCGTCGAGATTTCGATACTCACGCTCCTGATTTGTGCAATTTTGGGCGTGCCCGGGGCGATACTCGTCATCCTGCTCGCAGTGCTCGATATCGCCTTCGCGGCGTCGATGGCGCCTCTATTTATCGGGTAGGTCGTCCCCGCTACTCGTGGTCGCGTATCGCGGCCACGGCCCGCTGTCGTTTCTCGACGATGGCGTGGACGCGGTCCTTCTTGTCCTCGATGTCCTGCTGGTCGCGCAGCCAGTAGAGGTCCGTATAGAACGCCACCAGCGCCTCGATTTCCGCCCCGGAGAGGTGGCCGATGTCGTCGGCGTTGCTCTCGTAGATGACTGGTGTTTCGACGGTCTCGGTCAGCGTTTCGTATGCGCCCCGTTCGGCCAGGTCGTCGAGATACGAGAGCGCGTCCAGTTCCGTCTCGAAGGCCTGCCGGAGATGCGTGCGGGCCAGCCGCCGCCGGCGCCAAAACAGGAAGTACGACCCCGCGATGGTCGCAACGGCGCCGATGATACTCCCGAGGACGAATCCGGTGATGGTTCCAGCCACGCTATCGGTTCACACGGCCACGGCAAAGGCGTTGCCGCCTATCTATATGCCCTGAGTGTTCTCCAGATAAGGACTCAAGAAGAAATCCGAGTCGTATATACCGCCATACCCGTAACCGGAAGATATGCCAAAAATAAGCGTCGAGATTCCGCAGGAACTGCTCGACGACCTCGACGACCATGTCGGGGACGACGGCAAGTACGTCAACCGGAGCGACGCCATCCGCGCGTCGATTCGCAAGAACCTCGATATCATCGACGAAATCGACGCCCGCCACGGGCGACTGGAGGACGATGAGTAGCGCTCACGTACGGCAGCGGTTGCTGCCGACCGGCGCCGTCGCGCTCGCGGCGATGTTCGTCACCGCGCTGGTCACCTCGCAGGTCACCGCCTCGAAGTTGCTCCTGTTCCAGTCGCCGGTCGCCCTGCCGGTGACGGGGACCGCTCTCGTGTTGCCCGGCGCGGCGCTGGCGTACGCGCTGACCTTCCTCGCGACCGACTGTTACACCGAACTGTACGGCAAGCGCGCCGGACAGGTCCTCGTCAACATCGGGTTCCTGATGAACTTCCTGTTGCTCGCGCTGGTGTACAGCACCATCGCCGCCCCGGCGGTTCCCAATCAGCCTATCGACCCCGCCACTTTCGCGGCGGTCCTCGGCCAGAGCGGCCCGCTTGTGGTCGCCAGCCTCGCGGCGTATCTCGTCAGCCAGAACTACGACGTGCTCGTCTTCCACAAACTCAAGGAACTCACGGACGGCGAGATGCTCTGGCTCCGCAACATCGCCTCGACGGGAACGAGTCAGGCCATCGACACGGTCATCTTCGTCGGACTGGGGTTCTACGTCCTCCCGCAGGTCGGCTTCGGTGCGACCTACGAACTCGGGTTCGTGCTCTCGCTTATCGTCGGCCAGTACGCCCTGAAACTCCTCATCGCGCTGGTGGATACGCCCTTCGTCTACCTCATCACCGGCGTGATTCGCCGCAGCGAAGAGCCACAAATCACCTAAAAGAGCCGCCGACTCGACCTATGCCTTCTTCTCGGCGAAGCCGTACCGCGGCTTCACGTCGGTGACGGTCACCTCGACCGTCTCCCCTTCGTCGGCGTCCCCGACGAAGAGCGTGTAGCCGTCGACCTTGGCGATGCCGTCGCCCTCGCTGCCGACGTCCTCGATGTCGACTTCGAGTTCGTCGCCCTCGCGGACGGGCGCCGTGATGCGGCTCTTGGCCACCATGAACAGCTCCGAGGAGGAATCCCGGGAGGCCTTCGGGTGGATGGTCCGGACGTACTCGAACTCCTCGTCGATATCGGCCCGGAGGTCGTCGGTGTCGGGGCCCTCGAAGACCTTCGCGACGAAGTCGCCGCCCGGCGCCAGCAGTTCGAGGCTGGTCTCGAAGGCCATCCGCGCGAGATGGACCGACCGCGCGTGGTCAAGCGAGTACTCGCCGGTCATGTTCGGCGCCATGTCCGAGATGACGACGTCGGCCTCACCGACCATGTCGACGACCTGCTCGCGGGTCTCCGCTTCGGTCATGTCGCCGCGGACGGTCTCGACGCCGTCGATGGGCTTGATACGCTGGAGGTCGACGCCGACGACGCTTCCGTCCTCGCCGGCCAGTTCCTTGGCGACCTGCAGCCACCCGCCCGGCGCGGCGCCGAGGTCCACCACGGTGTTGCCGGGGTTGATGAGGTTGGCCTCCTCGTCGAGTTGCTTCAGTTTGTAGGCGGCACGGGAGCGGTAGCCCTCCTGTTTCGCCCGGTTGTAGTAGTCGTCCTTACGCGTCATACGTCCCTCACCACGTCCTCCGATACGTCTCCATCCGCTACAAACGAACGTGCGCTCATACACGTCTTGACGGGGTCAACGCGGAAAGACGTGCCGGATTCGGGGCTCTCTGGGCCACGTTGGTTCGGTTCGTCTTCGGGGCCAATCGACCCGAGTAATTCGCCGCCGTAGTAGCATACACCGTCAGTTGATATCAGTAATAAAAACAGTGATTTTAGAAACTTCTGCAAAACTTCATCCATCCGTTGACCCTTAACTACAAGGACGTCTACCTGACGCCGACATGTCCTTTGAAGGGGTGACGTCGCGCCGAGCGTTCCTCGGCACGGTCGTTGGGGGAGCTACTGTAGCTCTCGCTGGCTGTAGCAACGATTCGAATAACGGAAGCACAGGGACACCGACGAATACACCGACGCCGACGTCGTCCGGGCTGGAGGCACAACTCCAGACGGTCCGCGAGGCGACGGCCGACTTCGAGGACCCGCAGGCGGCCCTCCAGAACGGGTTCCAGCCGGGCGGACCGTACGTTCCGGGCATGGGGTGGCACTTCCAGAACCCCGAGTGGGCCCAGGAGGCGGCCCAGAACGGGTTCGACCTCGAGAAGCCGCCGACGCTTACCTACGTGGAGACGGACGACGGACTGACGCTGGGGTCGGTCGAGTACGCCGGTCCCGCACAGGCTGTCCCCGAGTCGCCGGACCTCTTCGACGACGCCGATGCCGACGCCACCGAATCGTGGGGCACCCACGCCGCTGCTACCCACGTTTTCGCGACGCCCGACGGCGAGCAGACCAATCCGGAGGACGTCACCTTCGATGAGTGGACGACTCCGGACTACTGGGCGGAGTTCAGCCCGCCGGACAGCGACCTCGAAGCCGGGGATACCGTCTCGCTGAACTGGGGGACGGCCAGCGGCAAGGAGGGCGACCGGACCGAGCGGGTCGCCGACGTCGTCACTACCCATCCGGAACTCCGGGCGCTCCACGTCTGGACGCACATGGAGAACCCGGAGGGCGTGTTCGCGCCGGTCAATCCCCGCCTCACGAGCGATAGCGGGTGAAGGCTGGCCGGCAGACTGGGGGTAACGGGTGAGAAACGAGAGTATACTTATTTTATGAACGACACGACTGACGACCGAACGCGGATACTCGTCTGGGGGTTTACCGTCGCCGCCGTCCTCGCCGTCCTCGTCGGCGGGGTCGGATTGCTCGCGGACCCCGTCGCGGCCCACGGCGAGGACGGAGGGGGTAACGCATCGCAACCGACGCAGTCGCTCTGTGAGTTCCCGAACCCGGAGTGGCGTGAGGCCCAAACGATTGCGGGGGTGGATATCCAGCAATCCCGGCATTGTCGACCGGACAACCCGAACGCCGTCGCGGCGTCGGTCGCCGGGACGAACAACGTCCCCATGGACGTCCTGATGCGGACGGGCTATGCCCGGGACGCCGTCGAGAAGTGCTGTGACAGGGACGGCGACGGTGACCCGGACGTCATCCGCATCACCCTCGAAATCAACGAACTGAACGGCGGCGCCGTCGAACACCACATCGCGCCGGGCGTCTCGCCGGGCATGTGGGTCTTCTCGCCCAAGACGCGGGGGATGGTCGAGAACGGGTCGGCGTCGTCCCGCCTCGTCCGCGCGCCGTCGCCGTCCATCCGTCTCGAGGCGGGCGATACGGTCTACGTGACCGTCGAGAACACCCACTACCAGCCGCATACGGTCCACTTCCACGGCACCGACCACCCATACGAGAGCAACGGCACGGACGTCGACGGCAACGACGGCGTCCCGCAGACGAGCGAACGACCGATCAAACCGGGCGAGAATCGGACGTACAAGTTCACGCCCGGCGAGCCCGGGACGATGTTCTACCACTGCCACGTGGCCCCGGACGTCCACATCCCGATGGGGCTCTCGGGGATGTTCGTCATCACTGAGAACGCCTCGGACAACCGCGTCCAGACGTTCAACAACGGCGCGGGGAAGGTCCGCCACCCGTCACGGGCGGAAGGAAACGACACCGCCGGGGTCTACGACCTCCACTATCAGGCGCTGGATAAGAACCTCTCGCGGATTCCGGCGACCCACGACGACCCGCGGCGCGTGGCGACGCTGATGAACCGCCGCCACGACGCCACCGACGCGTCGATGGATTACTACCTCCTGAACGGGCGGTCGTTCCCCTACACGCTGCAGGAATCACCCATCGTCGTCGACCCCGGACGGGAATACCGGCTTCGGGTGCTGAACTCCGGGCCGCGCGACGTGGCCGTCCACACGCACGGACACAAGGCCACCGTCGAGGCCTACGACGGCGTCACGCTGAACGAGTCGAACGAAATCCAGCGTGACGTTATCGACGTCGCGCCGGCCCAGCGCGTCGACCTGACGCTCAACACGACTGACGACGGCCGCAATTCCTACGGCCCCGGCGTCTGGTTCATGCACGACCACCGCGAACCGGGGGTGACGACCGACGGCATCTCGCCGGGTGGCAACATCAACACCATCACCTACGCCTCGTATCTCGACGAGCGGACGGAACTCCCGCAAACGGAGACCGACCTCGGCCGCTACTTCAACAGCTCCTACTACGCCGGCGAGGTTCCGTACTGGAGTAACCTCGACGAGAAACTGGCCGCGGGCAACGCGACGAGTACGGCCACGGCCGGCGCCGTCGACCACTGGGTCGGCGCGAACGAGATGCGGATGGAGATGCGAATGGCCGAGGGCGGACTGGTCGTAAACGAGAACGAAAAGGACCCGCCGTACGGCTGCGACGAGATTCGGGGCACGCGCAACGTCACGGTCGAGGCGGGCGAGCAGTTCGCCGAACCGGGCGAGATGTTCGCCTACAACCGCAGCCAGTGGCAGTTCGACACCTGCACCCGGGTAAACGTCACGCTCGTCAACACCGACGAGGTGCGACACCAGTGGATGATACACGGGCTGCTCCGGACGAGCTATCCGGGCGGAATGTTCAACATCGAAGCCAACGGCGGGACGTCCGTCACCGGGACGTTCGTCACCCCCGGCGTCGACACGCGCTTGCAACTCCATTGTTCGGTGCCGTCCCACGACATGTCCGGCATGAACGGGACAGTCGTCGTCGGCAACCCGTCCAGCGGGAACACGAGCGCCGACGCCGCAACCGCAACCGACGACGCGAACGAGTCGACGGCGACGGCGGCCGTCGGGACGGGGGCGTTACTGTCCAGTAGTCCCCCGAGCGTCGCACTCGGGGCCGTCGTCCTCGCCCTTCTCTCCGGTGTGTTGCTGGCGAGACGGCGGTGGAACTGATTAGACGAGGCCGACGCCTTCGGCGATGAGTTCGTGGGACCGAAGCGCGTCCTCGTGGCCGTCGTGGACGTGCTGAATCATCATCTCGTCGACGCCGACGCGGTCGGCGAGTTGGTCTAGCAGGCTCGAAATCGTCTCCGGGCTACCGGAAATCGCTCGCGGCCACTCGTTTTCGTCGAGCGTCGCGGGCGTCGGCTCCGGAACGCCGCCGAGTTCGTCGATGGCCTCCTCGATTGACGGTCGCGTGCCGACGATGCCGCGTTCCATCCGCTTGTAGGTCGCTTCGGCGACCGCCCGAATCCGTGCGGCCTCCTCGTCGGTGTCGGCACAGACGGCGTTGACGGCGACCATCCCCTGCGGTTCGTCGATACTCCCGCCAAGTTCCGAGGGCTGGAACGTCTCGCGATACTTCTCGAAGGCGTGGGTGGCGAACTGCGGCCGGATGAAGGCCGCAAAGCAGAATCGAAGGCCGAGTTCGCCGGCGATGGCCGCACTGGAAGGGCTGGAGCCGAGCACCCATGGTACCGGCTCGTCGGCGCCGGAGCGGGGAATCTCGATATCACTGTAGGCGTGGTTGTCGGGGTAGTCGTCGTAGAGGTGGTTGATGACGGCCTCTATCTTCTCGGCGTGGTCCTTGTCGGGGTTCTGGACGTGGCGGTCCGTCCCGAGCGCACGGTCGACCGCGGGCGAGCCGTTCGCGCGCCCGAGGCCGGCGTCGATGCGGCCCGGTGCGAGCGCGTCTAAGGCGCCGAACTGTTCGGCGACCTTGAAGGGACTGTAGTGGTTGAGCAGAACGGCGCCGGAACCGAGACGAATCGAGTCGGTTTCGGCGGCGAGATGGCCGAGCAACACTTCGGGCGTCGTCCCGGCGAGGGTGTCGGCCATGCCGTGGTGTTCGGCGACCCAGAACCGTTCGAAGCCGAGGTCTTCGGCCTGCTGGGCGGCTTCGACGGTGTTCGCGTAGGCCTCGGTCGCGGTGCCGTCGTCGGGAACCGGCGAGAGGTCGACAGCGGAGAGCTTCATACCCGGAGTCGGGGACTGCGGGAGATAACGGTTGGGCTATCAGCAGACGCTTATCGCTCTTCGGGGCTGATTCGCGAGAGCCGCATCGCGTTGCCCGTCACGCCGAGGCTCATGCCCATGTCGCCGACAACGACGGCCAGGGCGACGCTGACCAGCCCCAGCGGCACGCCCAGCGCGAGCAGGAACTTCACGCCGAGGCTCGCCCAGATGTTCTGCCGGATGACGCCGTTGGCGGTGTGCGACAGCGAGTACAGATACGGGAGTTTGCCGATATCGTCGCCCATCAGCGCGATATCGGCCGTTTCGAGGGCGGTGTCGGTGCCGGCGGCGCCCATCGCGATGCCGACCTCGGCGGTCGCCAGCGCGGGCGCGTCGTTGATGCCGTCGCCGACCATCGCCACGTCGCCGTACTCCGTCTGTAGTTCCTCGATGGCCTCGACCTTCTCCTCGGGCAGGAGTTCGGCGCGGTACTCGTCGACGCCGACCTCCTCGGCGATGGCGCGTGCCGTCCCCTCGTTGTCGCCGGTCAACATTACGACGTGTTCGACGCCCAACTCCTGAAGGCGCTCGACGGCGCGCTTCGAAGTCGGCCGCACCTCGTCGGCGATGGCGATGGCACCCAGCAATTCGGTCTCCGTACCGACGAGGACGACGGTCTTGCCCTCCCGTTCGAGCGCGGCGAGGGTGCCCTCGTCGAAGGTCGCCCCGGCCGTCGGGTCCTGCTCGGGTTCGGGAACCGCGCCGCCGTCGGTTCGTCGGCCGCGGTCGAGTGCGAAACCGAACTCCTCGAAGAGCGCCGGCTTGCCGGCGTAGTAGGTCTTGCCGTCCAATTCGCCGCGGATGCCCTTGCCGGTCAGGCTCTCGAAGGCCGCAGGTTCCGGAACGTCGCCCACGCCCGATTCCTCGGCGCGGTCGAGAATCGCGGTGGCGATGGGGTGTTCACTCCGCCGTTCGAGGCCGGCGGCAGAGCGGAGCAGCGTCGCCTCGTCGGTTTTGCCGACCGGCACGACGTCGGTGACGGTGAGTTCGCCTTTCGTCAGCGTCCCGGTCTTGTCGAGGGCGATGGCGTCGACCTCGCCCATCGCTTCGAGGTGGTTGCCGCCCTTGACGAGGACGCCGTTTTTCGCGGCGCTGGTGATGCCCGAGACGACGGAGACGGGCGTCGAGATGACGAACGCGCAGGGACAGGCGATGACCAACAGCGTGAGGCCGCGGATGAACCACGTCCCCCAGTCGCCGACGAAGGTGATGGCATAGCCGGCCGCGCCGACCGACACCGGGTCGGAAATCGCCAGCGGCGGGAGGACGGCGGTCAGAATCGCCAGCACGACGACGGTCGGCGTGTAGTAACCCGCAAAGCGGTCGACGAACTGCTCGGTTTCGGTCTTCTTCGCCTGTGCGCCCTGAACCATCTCGATGATGTGGGCGAGCGTCGATTCGCCGGCCGTCGAGGTGACCTCGATTTCCAGATACCCGCCCTCGTTGATGGTGCCGGCGTACACCTCGTCCTCGACGCTCTTGTCGACGGGGACGCTCTCGCCGGTTATCGGCGACTGGTCGACCGCGCTTTCGCCCTCAAGCACCACGCCGTCCAGCGGAATCTTGTCGCCGGGGCGGACGACGACAGTCTCGCCGATGTCGACGTCGTCCGCGGGGACGGTCACCTCCTCGCCGTCGCGCCGGACGGTCGCCTCGTCGGGCGACAGTTCCATCAACTCCCGGAGGGAGTCGCGTGCGCGGTCCATCGCGTAGTCCTCCAGCAGTTCGGCGATGCTGAAGAGGACCGCCAGCGTCGCCGCCTCGACGAAGTAGCCGATGGCCGTCGCGGCGATGATGGCCGTCCCCATCAGCAGGTCGATATCGAGACTCAGGTTCTTCGCGGAGTAGTAGCCGCCCCGGACGACCGGGAACCCGCTTGCGATGACGGCGCCGAGAAAGAGCACGTCAGCGAGCGTCAGCGGGATGTCGAGAACGCTCGCCACGACGAGGTTGCTCCCCGTGAGGACGAACTCGAAGAGGAGGCCGACCGTGACGAAGACGGTGCCGACCCACGTTTTGATGGCACGCGGACTCGTCCAGATTTCGGAGGGTGGGGCGACGTCGACGCCCTCCGAGGTCTCGTCTATCCCGTCGCCCTCGTCGTCGGTTTCCCGAACCACCTCGTAGCCCGCGTTCTCGATGGCGTCGATGACCGCACTTTCGCTCACGCGGTCCGGGTCGTAGGTGACGGCGGCGGTTCCGGTCGTCGGCTGGAGGGTCGCTTCGATGATGCCGTCGACCCGCTGGAGGCTCTTGTCGACCTTCCGCGCACAGGACGGACAGTCCATCTCGGGGACGGCGAGGCGAGCGGTGAGTTCCCGCCGCCGTCCGTCGTCCGTCCGGTCCGCGGCGTCTGCATCGTCGGTCATTACCTGACGGTTCGGCCGACACGTCGATAAGCCTTCGTTGGAATATTCCAACTCCCGCCCTCGGCCCCGCTACAGCGGCGTCGACGGTTCCGCGCCGAGCTGCGAGTCCGCGACGTGGCGCTTCGCCAGTTGTTCTTCGGCCCGTCGAAGGCGATAGGTAAGCGTCGACCGCGGCACGCCCAGATGGTCGGCCAGTTCGCCGACGTCGACCTCCCGGGGTGACTCGTAGTAGCCGTGTTCGACGGCGGCCTGCAGCGCGGCCTCCTGTTCGGGCGAGAGGTCGTCACTGCGGCCGGCCGCATCGCCCGTCGAGGCCGACGTCTCGGCGGTTCGCAGCATCTCGGTTCGGGCACAGTCGCCGACAGCCGCTTCGAGGTCAGCGAAGAAGGCGGCGACGTCGCCCTCGCCGGAGTGGATGACGCGCCAGGTGTAGTGGCGGCCCTCGTGACGCGTCTCGAAGAGAACACCGTCGCCGAGGTGGTCACGGGCGATGTGGGGAACCGACGCGCAGTCGGGCGTCCGCTCCCAGTCGGAGTAGAGTACGAGCGTATCGTCGGTGTGGTCGAGCACGCGCGTGGTCTGGGTGGCGCCGCAGTCGCCCGTCGCGAGACAGTCCGCGTAGTAGTCGCTGTTCAGGAAGGCATCCTCGATGGCGTCGAGCGCCTCCGGCGTGCCGGTGGCGTGGTCCACACGCCAGAGGCGCTCGGGGGTCGCATGGAGGGACAGCGAGCGAATCCGGGCGTCCGGGTGCTCCGCTAGCGTGTCGGCCACCCGGTTGCACCCCGGTTCGTATTCGAGGGCGAAGACGAGTTCGCGCATAGGCTTCCTTGGTGACGAGTGGACAAAACCTGTCGGCTTCATTTATAAGTCGAGCGTGACGACTTCCTGACCGCAAACAGGCGACTCTCTAGCCGCAAACAGCCGGAAAGCCCTCGGCCCGGAGACGGTCGCTAAGGAGGATATCCTCGCTCGCGTTGCTCGCTCGGATAGGGCCTCCTTAGCGACTATATAAACGCCTCCGGGCCTCGCCCTTTCATTCCTCCAGGGACCGCACAACCCTGCCCTTCCCCGGGTCGGATGGTCGGCCGTGCGGCCGACCCATCCTCCCGGCCAAGTGTTTATTTATAAATGGCGCGCGCTGGCCGACCGCCGCGAGCAGAACGCGAGCGGCGGTCAGGCCGGCCAGCGCGCGAGGGACGACCGACTGAGCGCAGCGAAGGAGGGAGTCGGTTGGGGAGGTTCGTGGTGCGGTCGCGGTGCTGTCCTGATGGAATCGAAGGGCGAAGCCGGGTAGCGCTTGTCTTGGGCGCTCAGCGGGCACTACTCGACCGAAGGGAGAGTATCCCGCTGAGCGACCGCCAGCCGGCTGAGGGCTTCGGGGGTAGTGTGGTCGAGACAGTCGCCACGCTTTCTTTATAATCAGATACACCACAATCAGACTGCTCCACAAGCCCTCTCACGCAAGCGAACGGTTTTTGGGCGGACCACCCCGACGGATGCGTATGGCAGACGACGAAACCCACGCTGACGAGGGCACCCCTGCCGGGGCGGACCGCGAGGTCCGACCCGACGGCGGGGCGAAGGGAGCCGACGACGTTGCCCTCGACCCGTGGGGCTCGTCGACGGTCGCCGACTACCGGAAACTCTTCGACCAGTTCGGCATCGAGGAGTTCGACGATGTCCTCCCCGAGGTGCCGACGCCCCACTATCTCATGCGTCGGGGCGTCATCTTCGGCCACCGCGATTACCGCCCCGTCGCCGAGGCGATGGTCAACGACGAGCCGTTCGCCGCGCTGTCGGGCTTCATGCCGACCGGCGACCCCCACATCGGCCACAAACTCGTCTTCGACGAACTCATCTGGCACCAACAGCAGGGCGGCGACGCCTACGGCCTCATCGCCGACATGGAGGCCCACGCGGCCCGCGACATCCCGTGGGACGAAATCGACGAACACACCGAGAGCTACCTGCTGTCGCTCATCGCGCTGGGTTTCGACCCCGAGGAGGGCGAAATCTATCGGCAGTCGACCAACCGCGACGTTCAGGACCTCGCCTTCGAACTCGGAACGCAGGCGAACTTCTCGGAGTTGGGCGCCATCTACGACTTCGACGGCGAGACCGAGGTCTCCTACATGCAGTCGGTCGTCACCCAGATGGCCGATATCCTCTATCCGCAACTGGACGAACCCAAGCCGACGGTCATCCCCGTCGGTCCCGACCAAGACCCCCACATGCGGCTCGCTCGGGACCTCGCCGGTCGGATGCGCTACTTCAAGGTAACCGAGGCCTACGCGAGTTTCGAACTCGACGACGGGGAACGTGAACTCGTCGGCCGGGCCTACGAGGCGCTCGCGGCGGACGCCGCCGACCCCGAAACCGACGTCCGCTGTACCGACGCCGCCGACTGGCTCGAGGACGAATCGCCGGACCACCCGGCGCTGTGGAACACCGTCGAGAAACTCCGCTCGGGCGGCAAGGAACCGCTTCGCCCCCGCGTGCGCTTCCTCGACCGTAACGCGACCGAGGACGCCTTCGAGGCGCTCATCGACGCAGTCGACGGCGAAAAGCGCGTCTACGAGGGCCACATCGACAGTTTCGACCTCGATGCCGAGGCAGCCGAGGAACTCGCCCGACAGGTCGAGGTCGACCACGGGGGCTACGGCTTCCTGCCGCCGTCCTCGATTTATCACCGCTTCATGACCGGCCTCACCGGGGGCAAGATGTCCTCCTCGGAGCCGGCCAGCCACATCAGCCTGCTCGACGACCCCGAGGGCGGCTACGACAAGGTCAAAGCAGCGACGACCGGCGGCCGCGAGACGGCCGAAAAGCAGCGCGAGTTGGGCGGAAAAGCCGACGAGTGTCCGGTCTACGAACTCTACGCGTACCTGCTGGCGAACGACGACGACGATTTCGCCGCCGAGGTCTACGAGGAGTGTGTCACCGGCGAGCGGCTCTGTGGCGGCTGCAAGGAGCAGGCCGCCGAGTTGATGAAGGAGTTTCTGGCGGAACACCAGGAAAAGCGGGAGGAGGCACGTGAACTGCTGGAAGCGGCCGATATCGAACTCGACAGCCCGCGGAAGTAAGCGTCAGGGGGACTACGACCGTTAGGCGGCGAGCAGTTCTTCGAGGCCGTCGAGCCCCGGCGTGGTGGGCACGTCGTTGCCGGGCAGTTCGGGGACCTCATCGCCCGGCAGTTCGGGCGCGTCGCCGCCCGGCGTGTCGGTTTCGCAGGCGCCCTGCGGGTTCTGCGCCGAGTCGGGGCTCAGCTCACAGTCGATGCCGCCGGCAACGCTCTGGTTGTTCGCCGACCCGTCGCCGCTGGCCGCGACTTCGACGCCGTTCTGGGAAACCGAAACCGACCCCTCGGCGGAGGCGCTTCCCTGGTCGCTTTCGACGCTGACGGAGCCGTCGCCACCGCCGCCGTTACCGCCGGCTTCGGGGTCCTCGATTTCGGGAATCTCGTCGGTCAGGTTGGTGCTGTCGCCGACGCCGTCGGTAATCCCGTCGGTGACGTCAGTCGCGTCGTCGAGTCCGGCCGCGGCGGCCGACCCCGCGAACATCGTCGCGACACAGAGGGCGATCAAAACCGATACGAGCGCTCGTGATGTGAGTCGTGTACTCATACAACAGGCAACCGGTGCGACGATAAATAGAAGGTCGTTACTCGGGACATTGACGGCATTTTAAATACTGGGGTGGACGAACGCGTGGTTTCCGTGTCGTACCTCGGGCCGAAAACGAGGGGGAAAATCGCTACGAGTTCGTATCCGGGTCGAACTCCGTCAGTTCGGAGTCGGCGTCTTCGGGGTCGTCGATGTCGTCGTGAACGCGCGCGTAGGCGCTCCGGTAGCGGGCGATTTTCCGGTAGAGGGCATAGAAGAACACGCCGTCGTAAACGACGACGAAGGCGACGAAGATGATGAAGACGGGGATGGGAAGCAGCGCGCCGATTACGACGGGGACGATGCCGACGAGGATGTTGTAGGTGCCGTGGATGAAGGCCGCGATGAGCAGGCCCTTGGCGACGATGGGGCCGGCATTATCGGGGTTGAACTTCGCGAGGCCGAGGTAGTAGCCCGCGAAGGCCGAGTAGATGACGTGGCCCGGCCCGGCGAGGCTTCGGACGGCCGTAATCTCGCCGCCCGCATCCAGTGTCTGGAGGAACGCGGCGGCGAAATCGGTTGCGGTCTGGGTGATGACGGCGCTCGGACCGCTGATGTTCTGTGTGATGTAGAGGACGTTCTCGATGGAGGCGAAGCCGAGGCCGGCGACGGCGCCGTACACCGCGCCGTCGATGACCGAGTCGAACCGGCTGTCGCGGTAGGCATGGAGGCGCACCGCCAGCAGTTTCACCGCCTCCTCGCCGGGGCCGACGACGAGGTAGTAGAACAGCACCATCACGAGTAACTGGAGGCCGGGTACGGGACCGACGACGGCGACGATACCGCCGGCACCGACGCCGAACAGTCCCCTGAAGGTGGTGTTGATGATGGCCGCAAAGCCGGCAAAGAGGACGGCGAGCACGAAGGTCATCGCCAGCAACGACGCGGGTTCGTCGGTCGTGATGTCGGTCGTGTAGATGTACACCGCCAGCAACCCGGCCGGCACCACCGACAGCGCGACCAACGCGAGAATGAAGGGGTTCTCGAAGAAGGCAGCGGCCGCGCCGCCGCCGAGAATCAAAAGCAGAATGAACACGCCCAGCGCGACGAGCAGCGCCCGTCCAGCCTTGAGGACGCCCTGATGTGTCTTCACCGCCAGTCGGTCGAGCCGACTCCGCGGTTCCCACGACGTGACGTCGTAGAGGTCCTCCGACTCGTCGGCGCGAGCCTCCACCGGGTCTTTCATAGCGGCAATGCGGCCGGCGGACTCCTAACGTTTTGGCCCGAGCGCGCGGCGACTCGAATGTGATAATACAACATTATGACCTTCAGGGGCAGGTTGAAATAGGACAATCGAACACATCGGGCCATGACGCGCTACAGCGCCAGCCGAGGGATTCTCTACTCCGCGCCGCCGGGACCGAACGGGAACCGCGGGAACGAGAAAGCAAGCGAGGACGCCAGCACGGAGGAACCGACCGCCGAAACCGAGGCCGACGCGGCCGCGGACGCGACCGCCGACGACTGAAGAACCCACCGGCGTTCCAAGCCGGGACGCTTTCGGTCCCCGCCTTCGAACGAGGCGTATGCACTTCGACCAGCGAACCCAGCAGGCGCTTCGGGAGTTCGGGCTCTCGACGGCGGAGATAGAGGAGGTCTCCGAGGCCGTCGTCGAGGCCACCGCCGAGGACGCCAACGCCATCGAAGCGTTCTTCGAGGGCGTCGATACCGTCTACTCGGATATGGAGATGGCCCATTCGGCCAGCGACTTCCCCGAACACGGCCTCGAATACGTCGACCTCTACACTCACGCCGACGATCTCCGGGGCTACATCAAGTTCGACGGCTGGGGCGCTTACGTCGAGGGCGGCCGCGTCCTCTCGGATAGCGTCGTCGAACTCACGCTCGGCCCGACGGTCGACGACCGCGTGCGCTTCGCCGCCGACCGCGACGACTTATGACCGACCGCGACAGCGTCCGTATCCGCGGCATCTACACGACTGCCCTCACCGAACTGCTCCGCGAGGAGTACGACGTGGTACAGGCTTCCCCGCCCATCCGCGAGCGGTTCGACGCCGAGTTCGAGGCCGCGCCCGCCGATGTCACCCTCCGCACCACCGACGACCGACAGGGCGTCGGGGTCGCTGGCGCGCCCGATGCGGTCGCCGACGTCTCCGACCGCCTCGCGGACCTCGCGCTCGACGTCTTCGTCTGGGACGACCCGGCCCCGCAGGGCGCGGTCTTTCAGGGCGTCGTCGAGGAGACGCTCGGTTCCGGTGCCGTCGTCGATTTGGGGGACACGGAGGGATGGCTCCCCTACGACCGAACCGAGGGCTACGTCAACGAAGGCGACACCTACCGCGTACAGGTCGCGGTCCCGAAACCGCCGTGGGACGACGACCGCCCGTCGCTGGCGACGGACCTCCGAATCCCGGGCGGCCTCGTGGAGTTGCGTCGCGACGGCGACCCGGACCGCGGCGAGACGGCCCGGATGGCCGACCTCCTGCCGGTCGACCCCGCGGAGGGCTGGACGCCGAAGTGGTCCCGCACCGCCGACGACGCCTCGCTGGACGCGATGGCCGACGCGCTCGAAGCAGCCAACGACCGCGCCGAGGACGTGATGAGCGCCGTCGCCGACTTCGATTCGGACGACGCGCCCGGCCGTATCGTCGCTCCCGAGGCGGGCAGATGGGTCTGGTTCGGCCGCGAGACGCGCTTTGCCCTCGACGAGCACCGCCGCGACGTCGAGACGACGATGCCCGGCCACCACCGCGTCAAGGCCGCGACCGACCGCGCCAGCGCCGCCGTTGACTTCGCGGAGGCGCTCTGCGAGCCGTCGGGTCAGTTCCCCTTCGCCGTCACGACCCGCCAGTTCGGCCCACAGGAGGGCGACACACTCGCCATCAGCCACGGCAAGCCCGACGGCCGGAACATCACGCTCGGCCGCGGCGAGGTGGTCGACTGGGACCCCGATGGGTCGATTACCCTCGAACGCGAGATGACCGGCGGCGGCACCTACGACGCCTTGGGCGTCGAGCGGCACGCCGGCGACATCGCCCGCACCACCTTCGTCGAGGGTCGCTGGTGGTACGCCACCGTCTACGAAGGCACGGACGGAACCCGTCGCGGGACCTACGTCAACGTCTGTACGCCCGTCGAAATCTTCCCGCATGCCGTCCGCTACGTCGACCTCCACGTCGACGTCGTCAAAGGGCCGGACGGCGAGGTCCGCCGCGTCGACGACGACGAACTCGACGAAGCAGTCGAGGTCGGCCATATCGCCGAAGACCTTGCTGACCGTGCGCGGACGGTCGCCGGTTCTATCGAAAACGGCCTTTGAGAACGTAACTCTCGCGTCCTATTCTTCCCGAAACCCGACGCGCTCGGCCTCGGCCGTCGCGCGCTCCGAAGCCTCCTCGAGGTCGAACTCCGCGACGATGTCCCCGTCTCGAATCAGCGGCTCCATGAGCGATTCGCCGTCCTCGGGCCCCTCTTCGTCGGCCAGCGCGATGTGGTGGCCGCCGTCGGGCGTGCGGTAGACCTCCTTTCTGCCCGAGAGTTTGCCCTTCTTGGCGGCGGGTTCGCCCTCGATTTCGACGATGTCGAGGGCGAAATCCAGCGGGTCTGCGTTGGAAACGTGGCTGCCGACGCCGAAGCCGTCGGCGACGTCCTTGAGTTCCCGAATCGTTTCGGGTGTGATTCCCCCGCTGACGAAGATATCCACGTCCTCGTAGCCCTCGGCGTCGAGTTTCCAGCGCGTCTCCTTGATGATGTGGCGGAAGTCGCCGCGGCGGGAACTCGTCGTATCGAGACGAACGCTGTCGAAGCCCAGTTCGGCGGCCCGCAGGGCTTCGTCGGTCTCGTCGTCGTAGGTGTCACACAGCGCGATGCGGGGGACGTCCTCGTCGACGGCCTCGTCGAAGGCGCGCCAGGCCTCTTCCTGATTGCCGTGGCCGAAGCAAATCATGAGCGCGTGCGGCATCGTCCCGGAGGCCTCGTGGTCCATGAACTCCTCGGCGGCGACGAGCGAGAAGCCGTCGAGGCCGGCCAGCATCGCCGAACGGTCGACGACGCCGCCGATAGCGGGGTGGACATGGCGGGCGCCGAAACTCAAAAGCGAGGTCTCGGGCGCGGCGCGGCGGGCTTCGAGGGCGGCCGTCGCCATACCTGAGGCGTGCGAGAGGAATCCGAGCAGCGCGGTTTCGAGTCGACAGAACTCCAGATACGACCCTTCGATGCGCATGACGGGGCCGCCGTCGAACAGCGTCCCTTCGGGAACCGCGTCGGCGTCGAGGTCGTAGCCCGCAAGCAGGTTCGCGGCGTCTTTCAGGCCGGCAAAGCAGTCGAACTCGCCGGTCGGAAACTGGTCCTGAGTGAGTTCGGCGACGACGGTCGGATTTCGCCCGGCGTGTTCCAGTGCCTCCTCGGTCCGCAGGAAATACGCGTCCGTGGCCCGCCCCTCGACGATGGCGGACTCCGGGACGATGTCGAACATATCGACCCATCGACGCGCGCGGCGAAA
Source organism: Natronomonas halophila (assembly GCF_013391085.1). Classification (NCBI taxonomy): domain Archaea; kingdom Methanobacteriati; phylum Methanobacteriota; class Halobacteria; order Halobacteriales; family Natronomonadaceae; genus Natronomonas; species Natronomonas halophila. The sequence continues at coordinate 1,827,846 of NZ_CP058334.1, forward strand.
AAGGTAGCCGTTATCGGCCGTCGTCGGTGCCGCTCCCCGCGGGCGCGTACACGTCGTCGAGACTCCCCCGCGTCGGTGCCTTCACGACGGTGAAACTGGTGCCGTCCCGCTGTACCCAGACGGCGCCGCGGAACCGCTCCTCGTCGCCGAACCGCCAGACTTCGGCGCCGCCGTCGGTCGCGACCCGCTGGCCGCCCCAGAACTCGAAGACCTGCTCGTAGCCGTTGCCGAACTCCGTGGCGTTGGTCCGGTCGTTGAACGTCACGTTCCAGACGAAGGCCGTGCGGTCGCCGTCGGCGTAGGCGTGGAGGCGGTCGGCGTACCACCCCTCGGCGTAGCTCACGTCGTAGGTGAACGGCCGCTCGCGGTCAAGCCCGTTCTGCCCGGAGTTCAGGAACTCGTTTCGGTCGATGACGGGACTGTTCCCGCTTGCCCCGTCGACGTAGAGCGTGTAGGCGAACATCGACGCCAGACCGCTCTGGCCGACCGTCGCGTAGTCCGGCCCTCGTTCGGTCCGGACGCGCTCCCAGTCGGCGTCGTTGCGGTCGGTCACCGTCGCGTTCCCGTAGGTGTCGGTGTCGTAGGTCGCGGGATAGATGATTTCGGCGGCGTCGGTCGGCAGGTCCTCGTGCATCGCGTTGACGGCATCCCAGCCGCCGCGTTCGCGGTGGTGGTCGACGAACGAGGGGCCCTCGGCGTAGGGGAAGAACCCGGTGAAGTAGACGCCCCAGTGGAAGCTCGACCCGGCGGAGGCGCCCGACCCGCCGCCGGTGCCGATACACTGCCACTCGCCGCTCGCACAGCGGTCCTCGTAGTCGTGCTGGACCGACGTGGCGTCGCCCTCGATGAGGCCGTTGCGGGCGTTGACCGAATCCAGTGTCCCGGGACCGAGCGATTCGAGGCCGAACTGCTGGTCCTGCAGCGCGTGGACGAGTTCGTGAGCGAGGGTGTACTCGTCGACCAGCGTCGCCGGTTCCGTGGGGCTGACGAGAACGAGCCGGCCGGTCCCGGGCAGATAGTAGCCGAGGACGGTCCCGCCGCGGTTCCCGCCCCGGACGTCGACGATGTCCCGGTCGGGCCCGACGAGGAACAGCGCCTCGAACTGGGCGTTGTCGAGACGGCGAGCACTCGCGTTCGGCGCGGTCCAGACGTCGTCGTTCTCCGCGCGGAACTCCTCGCGGGTCAGGAGTTCGACTTCGATGTCCTCCTCGAATTCGAGGCCCCGGAGGAGTTGGACCCGGGCCATCGCTCGGGAGACGACGGCCTCGGTTTCGGATTCGGTGAGGCCGTTCGAGGCGTTGATGTCGAAGGTGTCGTTGTGCCAGTAGCCATCGTAGTAGCCCAGCCGGTCGTTTTCGGGGGATTCTGAGGTAGGGGGTTCCGCCGTAGAGGGCTGGTAGCCGGCCGAACAGCCGGCAAGCGCCAACAGGACGGCGAGGGCGATGGCCGCCATCGGGCGTCGGTTCATTACCCTAACGCAGGGCCGACGCGGGCAAAAAGCCACGGCAGTCGTCCGGCACTGCCGGAACCGTGGGTTCGGTGCCGCCCGGCACGCGCGGACTGCCCGCGGGGTAACGGTTTTGCGCTTCCGTTCGAAGTACCGCATATGCAACTGGCCCCCGACAGCACCGCGGTCGTCGTCGTCGACATGCAGAACGGCTTCTGTCATCCCGACGGCTCGCTGTACGCGCCAAACAGCGAGGCGGCCATCGAGCCGTGTGTGGAGATGGTCGACACCGCCCGCGAAGCCGGTGCCTCGGTCGTCTTCACCCGGGACGTCCACCCGCCCGAACAGTTCGAGGACAACCACTACTACGACGAGTTCGACCGCTGGGGCGAACACGTCGTCGAGGGGTCGTGGGACGCCGAACTCGTCGAGGAACTGGACCCGGACGACGCTGACCTCGTCGTCGTGAAACACACCTACGACGCCTTCTATCAGACGGAACTGGAGGGGTGGCTGGAGAGTCACGGAATCGACGATCTGGTCATCTGCGGCACGCTGGCGAACGTCTGCGTCCTCCACACCGCCGGGTCGGCCGGCCTTCGGGATTATCGGCCCCTCCTGCTGGAGGATGCCGTCGGCTGTATCGAGGATGACCACCGCGAATACGCCCTGGAGCACGCCGACTGGCTGTTCGGCGAGGTCCACGCCCGTGAGGATATCGAGTTCGTCTGAGTCCCGCGTTCCCTACGCGACGTCGGGTCAGGCAGCGTCGATAGTCCCATCGGGCTGGACGGTGACGACGGGAACCGGCGCCGTCCGAATGACCTTGTCGGTCACACTTCCGAGGACCGTCTTCTCGAAACCGCTGCGGCCGGCCGTCCCGATGACGACCATGTTAGCCCCTATTTCGTCCGCGTAGTTCGAAATCTCCTCTGCGGGCGTCCCCGTGCGAACGACGACTGCCGCGTCGAGTCCCTCCGCTTCAGCCGCGTCGGCCAGTTCGGATGCCCACTCGGACGCCCGTTCGGCAACGTCGTCTTCCGTCATCGGCCCGGAGCCACCGATCGACGAACGATGTGTTAAACTCGTGTCCCCGACCGAGAGCGCGTGGACGGTCGCATCGAGGTCCTCGGCAAGCCCGAATCCAACTTCGGCAGCAGACATGGCGTACTCGCTTCCATCCGTTGGGATAATAATCGAATTTTGAGTCATTCGTTTCGTACGTTCTGGTTGATAGACTCAATCGTATAGTTGTGTTGACTAGCGTGGATATTGCGCGAGTCCGGTCGTGCTGGGGACGGCGATTACGGCGTCAGCCGCGCAACCGACACCCACCGCATATCGCCGTTCCCGTCGACCAGCGCATAGACCATTTCCTTGCGGACGCCATGGGCCAGCCGAACGTCCAGCGCGAGGTCACGCGGCGAGAGGATTTCGTCGGCGGGCAACACCCGAATCAGCAACTCCGAGTGGCCCAACTCCTCGACGCTTTCGACGTCGGCGTAGGTCCGGAAATCGGCGCCGAATTTGAAGCCGGTCTTCGGAACCAGCCCCCGCTCGCGGAGTTCCCGATAGACCGTCAGCCGCCGGTCGAACCGCTCGCCCTCGACGGCACGCCCGCGGTTGAGAAGCGCCTCGGCGCCGCCATCGACGTTCAAATGGCCCGTCTCGGCGAGATAGGTCGCTTCCAGCAGCGACAACTGAAGGGTGTCGTCGTCACGCCCCATCTGCTGGCCGTAGAACCCCCGTTCGTAGAGGTCAGTGGGTGGCTCCCAGCAGAGCACGCGGTCCTCCAGCAGATGTCCCTGCGTACTGCCGTCGAAGGCCATCGAACTTTCCCCCGCGACGGGTTCGTCGTCGGTGTCGAGATACGTGATCTCGCTTTCCTCGTCGACGACGGCGAGGACGACGTCCCCGAGGGAGGCAAGCGGGATCGAGGCCCGTTCGCCGACGACGCTGACGCGGTGTTCGACGGTGTCGTCCCACGGGCCGTCCCCGCGCGGGTGGACGACGAAATCGATGTCCGCGGGGTCGTCGACCCAGCCATCGCGGGCCGGTGAGAGGTAGAAGCCGCGGTCCCGCAAATCCCGGTAGACGAGGAAGTCGACGACGATGTCCTCGTGTTGGGCGAGGAACGCGGCGAAATCCTGCCCGTCGACGGCATCGAGGTCCCCGCGATAGAGGAGATGCGCAGCCTCGACCCGCGAGAGGACGACGCCGTCGCCGCGCGGTCGGCCGTAGCCCCGCGAATCGTAGTACCGCTCGCGGGCGTTGGCGCCGACCTCGACGGTGCCGTCGATGAGTTGGCCCTGCATGGGCGGTTGTCGCGGCCCCGGTCGTATAGCCGCTACGGTCGGCGGAAAGGCGTGGCGCTGCCGTTCGCTGCTACGTCCCGCAGGTCGCGTCGAGACACCGTCGACCGCTGGCGGTCTCGAAGACCGGGAGCCCGCAATCGCACTCCTCGACGATGCGGCCATCGGGAATCGAAAAGCCGGTCTCGCAGTCGGGGTAGTCCGCACAGCCAGCGATGAGACCGCCGCGCCGGAGGATTTCGAGGGGGCTTCCGCACTCCGGGCAGTCCCATTCGCGGTCGAACCGTTCGGTGACGGCCTCCGTGAGGGAGCCACAATCGTAGTCCAGACACAACTCGAAGGTCTCGCCGCGGTCGGCGCGGAACTTCGGCAGGCCGCAGTCACAGGTGTCGTCAGTGACGCTGGCGCCGCTCGGAAGCCCGAAGACAGCCTCGCAATCGAGACAGACGACCTCGCCGGCGGTACGGACGAGGTGGCCGCCACAGCGACAGTCGCCGACTGGGATTCCGGCACGGCTCACGTCGTGGTTCTGAGTGGTAAGGTCGCCGTCCTCGTCGCCTGCGGCCTCGATTTGCAGGCTCTCGTCGCCGTCGGTCGCAACGACCCACAGCGGGTCGGTCGTCACCGAGAGTTCCGCCGGGCGGGTGAGCCACGCGACGGGCTGATAGCCGTCGGCGTCGTGGACGAGGACGGTGTCATCGGGCTTGATGAGGACGTGAACCCGGCCGCGCTGGATCCGGTCGCGGCGGCCGCTGGCGTGGACGATACAGTCGCCGGTGATGGTGCGAATCGACACGGGGCCGCTGGCCGCGGCTTCCTATATAAGTACGCGGACGCGAGAATCAGGCCGCGGAAACGCTCTCTGCGAGGCCCAGCAGTTGGACGGGGTCAGCTTCGTCGACGTCGGTGCCGAGGACGAGTCGCTGGCGGGGGCGACCGATGTCCTTCGGAATTTTCTCGGTGTCGATGAGGCCGACGTCCTCCAGTTTTCGCTTTTCGCGGGAGAACTTCGCCTTGCTGCCGACGCCGGTGGATTCGCCCCAGTTGCCGAGTTCGTAGAACTGGACCTCGTTTTTCGCCCCCATCAGGATACTGAGGCGGACGGGGTCGACGGAGGTTTCGTCGCTTCGGGTCTCAACGGCCGCGCTCAGCACCGTCTCGACGTCGTCCCGCATCGTCGTGCCGAGTTTCTCGTCGAGTTGGTCGAGCATTCCCGTGTAGGCGGGCGTCCGAAAGGAGACGTCAGCGGCGGTGTCGAATTGCTCTTCGACGGTCTCGCGCGTGCCGGCGACGAACGATTCGTCGTCGTCCATTACCACGGTCAGTGTCGTCTCGTCGACGCCCGTAATCGTGGTTACTGCGCCGTCGGTGATGACGAACGAGGGTAGGTGGCCCTCCCGTCGCCGGACGCTGACGGTGCCCCGCTCGATATAGTCGACCAGATACGAAGCGACCAGAAACCGACGACGGACTGCTTTTGCCGTCTCATCGTCCGTCAGAATGCGAATCTCCCCCTCCGGGTCGTGTTCTTCGAGTGCAGACAGAATATCCGTGAAATCGGAGACACGAGAAGACGTAATGAACACGTCGCTGTCGGCCTTGAAGACGTCAGCATAGGCCGAGACGCGTTCATTATTGATACTCTTTAAGGGCATACCTCTAGACACGTCGATACCTGAGTTAAATCTTCGGCAAACGGTCGGGGGATAATCCCTCCCGTTCGGCGTGATGGCCGACCTTCCGTCCGGTTTGGACGTACGCCCCCCCATCCCGTGTTATCCTCTATCGAACCGTCGGCGACTGATTCGATGGGCAACTTTATACATGGAAATTGGGTAGGTGGAACTAATGACTGGTGTCGTCTTCGAGTCGCTGTCGTCGCCACCGCGGATTCGCGTCGCGGATACCGTCGGTCACGAACAGACCGACCTCTATACCGACCAGCCCTGCACGCTGACGCCCACGACTGCTGACTTTCCCTTCCGTGTTACCGACGCCGTGGAGACGACGATATCGGGGTTCGAGACCTCGAAAGCGATTCAGGTGTATGTTCGGGACCGTTCTGGTCGGATGGTTCTTAGCGCTGAACATGACTGCGAACACTCGTTACCGGCTGATGACTACTTCATCGAGCTCTCTGCCTCGGTTAAAATCTACATAGAGGTATCCAGCAGCATATCTATTGACGCGAACCTGGAGCGATCGCGTGTTTCATTCGACGGCCCGACACGGCTGGTGATCGGATCTCGATCGCCTCGGAGCCAACCCCCCGAGACTGTCACCACGACTGGTGACCCCGAAGACCTGATGACTGCGTTGTCGTGTCTGGGTGAAGGTATTCTGGCTGACTCTCCTGACCGCTCGTATCCAACTATTCGGGGACATCCGCCAGAGATAGCGCTCGGCTCGGAACTCGAGGTCCCAGACAACATCGAGCCACACGATTCCGATGTCGTCTTCGAACTCCCACCTCGTATTGACGCGCTCTACCCTGCTGTTCCGCTAGTCTACTATCTCGATGCAGCCATCGAACCGGGTGAAACCCCTCGAATCGTCGCTGACGGCGAGACTATCTATGAGACGTCCCTCGAAGAGTTCCCATCAGCCGTCAAAGAAATCCTTCCGCATGTGTTCCTGCTTGACTGTCTCGCTCGTCGGGCTGGCTTTTACCCATTCAAAATCGGCGTTCACGAACGCGTAACTGATGATTTACCCTTTGCCCCAGCTGACTACTACGACCGACCACTGGCAGAGCAATTGCGGGCGTATCTGGATGTTCCTTTCGAGACGCTGAAACCATATCTTCCACAGTGGTCGGTTACCGCTCACGTCGAACCAGATATCGAACATGTAACCGCGATGCCGTATCTCGCGGCGCAGTTGGCCTTCGTCGAATGTACGACGTATCCACGGGTGACAGGTGACGACGCCCGCAAGGCGAGCATACAGGCCTTTGTTGAGGGTGGAAGTAGCGCGACTCGAGCAACGACCGACGTATTCAACGAGGATGCCGCTTTCGTCGATGTCTCACCTGATCCTCGAACACTCTCCGATATCTGGGTCGGCGATGATATCCCGCTCCGAGCGAGCGAGTTCATGGCTGAGGGTCACCAGAACCGTCACAACCGGGAGCCGCTCGAAGAGAGGACCGTCACGGTGACCATCGTCTGCAACGAATCGTGGATGGACGGTGAGGCGGCTGCTGTCGAGGAACTATACGGTACGCGAGAGGACCTTCCTTTCAATATTCGCACCCATGACGGGTTAACCTGCGACGAATTGGCCGAGGTCCTTCAGCGCGATACTGACTTCTTCCATTATATCGGTCATGCCGAGCCCAAAGGATTGCAGTGTACGAACGGCTTTCTCGATATCCAGAATATTTCGTCAGTTGGCACGGATATCTTCTTCCTCAATGCTTGCCAGTCTTATCAACAGGCGGCCGCTCTGGTCGAAGCCGGTGCGATTGGAGGTATCGCCACGCTCAGCGATGTAATCGATGAACCGGCTAGCGCTGTTGGCCGGACAACTGCTCGCATGCTGAATCAAGGTTTCGGGCTTCGTGATGCTCTTTCGATTGCACGAAGCCGTTCATTCACTGGCGGGCAGTATCTGACTATCGGTGACGATAGTGCCACATTTCTACACGCAGAGAGTCATCTTCCGAACCGATGTATCGTTGCTGAATCAGGAAATGAGTACCATCTCTCGATGCTTCCCTATACGGACCAATACGGGCTCGGAGGAATGATAACACCATATACCGACTCCGAGGGTAAGCGATATCTTAGCGGCACCTTGATTGGCCCCTACAATCTTTCCAGAGACGAACTCGTGGACTTCCTCGAACTCCAAGACGTCCCCGTCGAATTCGAAGGCGAGTTCTATTGGGCGTCGGACTTAGCCGAAGAACTGGAATAACTCTAAACGACGTGTTCGGTGTCGTAGGAGCCCAAAACGCGCACCCAGCCGTTTTCGGCGAGGCCGCGCAACTCGTCGATTGCTTCCTGTGCTCGTTCCTCGTAGAGGCCGGCGGCGAAATCGAAGTGGAAGATGTAGTCGCCGAGGCGTTCGCCGCTGGGGCGGGATTCCACGCGCGAGAGGTTGATGTCCCGGTCGGCAAACGGTTCGAGCATCTCCAGGAGGAGACCGGGATAGTTGGTGTTCGGATAGACGATGACGGTGCTCTTGCCGCCGGCATCGGAGCGCTCGGTTTCGGGCGCCAGCACGACGAACCGGGTGGCGTTGGAGGTGCTGTCCTGGATGCCCTGTGCGAGCACTTGCAGGTCATCGCCGGCGTTTTCCGGATGGCCGATGGCCGCGACGGTCGGGTCCTCGCGGGCGCGTTCGACACCACGGGCGGTGGAGGCGACGGCCTCGGTCTTGGCGCTGGGGTACTCGCTGGCGAGGTACTCGCGGCACTGGGCCAGCGCCTGCGGGTGGCTGGCGACGATATCGAACTCGCTGGTCTGGGCGAGCAGCGCGTGTTTGATCGGCGTGACGATCTCGCGGACGACGGCGACGTTGCGGTCCGCCAGCGCGTCCAGCGATTCGGTGACTGACCCCTCGATGCTGTTCTCGATGGGGATGACGCCGCGTTCGTACTCGCCGCCGGCGACGCCTTCGACGATGCTGGTCACCGACTCGACGAAGTCGATTTCGTCGGCAACCGCCTGCGTCGCGCGATGGGAGTACGTTCCTTCGGGACCGAGCGTGAGGGCCTTCATCGATTCACGGTAGATGGGGAGGTATGAAAAGGGCGTCGGGGGCGTGGTCCGACCGCAGGGAGGACCACGATAGCGAGCGCTGCGGACTTTTAAACATCGCCGCCGGAAAGGCCAGCCATGAACCGAGTCACCGTCGACGCGTGTGACGTTGCGTCTTACGCGGGCATCGAGCGTCGAAATCTCGGTGAGGCGGTAGAGACCGATGCGGTGGCGCTCAACCACTACGCGGTCGACCCGGGCGAGCGCATCGCGGGCCTCCACACACATCTCGACCAGGAAGAGGTGTTCGTCGTGCTGTCGGGGTCGGCGGTGTTCGAGACGCTCGACGGGAAACGGGCCGTCACCGAGGACGAGGCTATCCGCTTTGCACCCGGCGAATTCCAGTCCTGTACGAACCGGGCGGACGAGCGACTCGTCGTACTCGCGGTCGGCGCGCCCGCCGGCACCGACGAACTCCGGGTTCCAGTCGGCTGTCACGCCTGCGAAGCCGACGCGATGGCGCTCGAATTCGCCGCCGGCGAGGAACGTCTCGTCTGCCCGGAATGCGACGCCGAACGGGTGCCCGAATGTCCCGAGTGTGGGGGTGGTGAATTGCGCGCGGAACTGGTCGAAGGCCGCCCCGCCAGCGTCTGCCAGTCCTGCGGTGCGGCCGACCCTGCTCGATAGCGTCCACGCTCCGAGTTTTATATATCCGCCCGCCGGAGTGCCGGCATGAACCGCGATAAAGCGGCGCTTGCCGGGGTAGGACTCGGCCTGCTCGCGTCCGCGCTGGCGCTCGCGTACGCGTTCGTCGTCGACCTCATCGGGCTGCCGCCCACGCCCGGCGTCCCCTACGGAACGATACTGGCAGTCGCGGCGGTCGCCGTCGTCCCCTTCGCCGTCGCGGGCGGGTCGGCCTACGTGGCCGCTCGCCACGGCGTCTTCGCGCCGTTGGTACTCGTCGCCGTACTCGCGCTTGCGCCCGCCGTGCTCGGCTGGACGGGCGACGAACTGCTGGTCGGGCTCTTCGTCGTCGGCCCGTTCGTCGTGGTGGCGGGCCTCGCCGACGCGCTCGTTCGGGCGCGAGTCGATCGCCTGAAAAACCCACCCTCGGAGGCCGGCTACCGGGCGCTTTCGGTCGGCGTGATGGCGGCTATCGTCTACTTCGGCGTGTTCACGCTGCGGGCGGTCCTGCCGCTGTGGCGCATCGACACCGGCGCGCCCCAGACTCTGCCACCGTCAGTCGACCTCTTGCTCATGCTGTGGTACGTCTTCGGCATCGCACTCGTCCTCGTCGGCCTTCCGGTCGCGCTCAACCGGCGATTCGGCCTCGTCGCGCCGCTTTTCGGCCTTGCCGCGTACCTGCTGGTCGACCTCGCGTACCTCCAACCGCTGGTCGCGGAAGGTGCCGAACTCGTCGTCGTGCTCCTGCTGGCCGTCTGGCCCCTGTTGGCGTCCGTTCTTGGGGGTGTCGGTGCTATCGAGTGGTGGGTCCGAAAGCGTCGCGGGGAGTACGAGCAACCCGACGAGGAAGGCGGCGAGGGGGGCGACGGCGGCGATGGCGGCGGCAGATTCACCGTCGAAGGCGGCCTCTTCGGCGACCGCGTCTAGCGGTTTTTCGCTTCCTGTGCCGTGGTATTATCTCCCGCGGACATCGATGTTACTTGGTTGTGCTCATGTTGGCGAGAGAATATATAGGTTCCATATCCTACCTGGTAACGTAATGAAACCAGATATCGAAATGAGTGCTGTATCGCCCGCCAACCGTTCGACGCTCACGGCGGTGGTCGCCTGATGTTCGACGCTGCAGGCGCCGACATCGTGTTCCTCATCGCGCGAGTCCTCTTCGGCGGCGTCCTCGCGTTCATGGGTCTCAACCACTTCCTGAACCTCGAGGACATGACCGGCTACGCCCAGTTCAAGGGCCTGCCGGCGCCGAAGGCGTCCGTCCTCTTCAGCGGCGGCCTGCTGGTCTTCGGCGGCCTCTCGCTTATTACGGGGGTCCTCCCGGCCATCGGCGCGGGCGCTATCGCCCTGTTCCTCGTCGTCTCGGCAATCACGATGCACGACTTCTGGAACCAGGAGGGCGAGGAGGCCCAAAACGAGATGACCGCGTTCCTCAAGAACATCTACGGCGCCGGCGCCGCGCTGGCGTTCCTCGCGGTCGCGAACGCCGTCTGGCCCTACGCGGTCAACGTCGGCCTGTAAACGCGGTCCGACTGTCCACGCGAGTCCCTTTTCCCCTTTATAATCGAACGACGTCCCCGAGCAGGTTTCCGAGCGGTTGCTCCGTCTCGGCAGCCGGCGTCGTCACGCGAATCTCCGAATCGCGCGTCACGTCGTAGAACTTGATTTCGAGCGTGAACCCGCCGTCCTCGGCGATGGGGACCGCCTCGCGCTGGCCCGTCGGGTCGTGGCGCGCCCACGCGTACTCGCCGGCGTAGGTGGCGTCGGTTCGGCCGCGAATCTCGTAGACGTCGGGCCGCTGTTCGACGGCGTCACCTGCCAGCGGATAGCCGGCGTCGACCCACGCGCCGAACCCCTCGTCGATGGCGTAGGTGTCGACGTAGCCGTTCTCGATGAGCGTGGCGCCGCGCATCGCCGAGAGATGGTGCGGACAGCCACAGTAGGTGACGATGCGGGTGTCCGTCGAGCGGTCCGCGAGCGGGTCGCCGCCCTCCTGGCCGTCGGGCGCCGGACTGAGGACGGCCGCTTCGATATGGGCGCGCTGGTAGGCGGTCAGGCTTCGAGCGTCGGCGAAGACGGTGTCGTTGTCCGCGCGATACCACTCGATAGCGTCGTCGATGGGGACCAAAGGGACCTCGACGCCGTCGTCGGTGGTCGTCGTCTCGTAGCCGTATTCGTTGGCGGCCTCAGGAGTGTCATCGCCGCCACCGAGACAGCCAGCGGTCGCGACTGCGCCGGCCGCGACGCCGGTTTGGAGGAACGTTCGCCGGTTCATGCCAGCGGATACGACCCGCGTGGACAAAACGGTTCCCTGCGGCGGCGATAGCGTTTTGCGTCGGTCGCTCCTGCGAGGGGATATGCAACGCCGTGCGTTCCTCGCGGCGACGGCCTCGGTCGCCGGTGCTGGCGCTGCCGGATGTATCACGCGGTCCGACAGCGAGGAGCGGGTCAACGCCGCCGGCGACATTACCGTCCGCATCGACGGCGACGCCCTCGACCTCTCGGCGGACCGTTTCCAGTCCGAACACGCCGACGAATCCGTCGCCTTCCACCTCCACGACGGCGACGACGACTGGTATATGGAGGGCGACGAGCGCGTCACTCCCGCCGAGGGCCTCGATTTGCTCCCTCACTTCGCTTACGGCCGCGACGGCGGGTATCGCCGTCTCACCATCGACGGCACCACTTACGATGCGTCGTCGCCCGGCACCGAACTCGCCGTCTTCGTCAACGAGCGCCTCATCGACCCGGCAGCCTACCGCCTCCGCGACGGCGACGACCTGCTCGTAGTCGTCACGACGACCGGCCGCCAGCAACTCGGCGTCGAGGGCGACCGGGTCTCGGCGAGCGGCGATATCGGCCTCCGCATCGACGGCGACCCGTTCGACCTCACGGCCGACCGCTTCCAGTCCGAACACGCCGACGAGTCCGCCGCCTTCCACCTCCACGCCGGCGACGGCAAGTGGTACATGGAGGGCGAAGACCGCGTCACCGTCGGCGAGGGACTGGCCCTGTTGCCCCACTTCGACTACGACCGCGAGGAGGGCTTTCACGTCCTCACCATCGACGACACCACCTACGACCAGCGGGAGTCGGGCACCGATTTCGCCGTCTTCGTCGACGACACGATCGTCGACCCCACTGCGTGGGAACCCGCCGACGGCGAGGCTATCCGCGTCGACGTGACGACCGGTGCCTAACGAACCGCGAGTCGGCCGGCGGTCTTTTGGTTCCCGCCGTTGGAACGCCGATAGTGACCCTGCTGGACGGCCTTTCGGGTTTCGAATTCGAGGACGCAGTCTCCTCGCTGTTCCGCGCCCACGGCTACGAGAACGTGCAGGTCGGGACCCGCGTCGCCGACGAGGGACGGGATATCACGATGTACGACGGCGATACCGCCTACGTCGTCGAATGCAAGCACACCGACACCGTCTCCCGGCCGGTCGTCCAGAAACTCCACTCGGCCATCGCAACCTTCGACCACGACGGCCCGAAACGCGGCATGGTCGTCACCTCGGGCCGCTTTACCGGCCCCGCCGAGGAGTACGCCGACCGACTCCGAAAGCGGGACGACCCACATCTAATCGACCTCGTTGACGGCCGCGAACTCCGCAAACTCGGCGAGGAGGTCGGGATGGACCTCTACAACGGCCGCATCGAAATCCTCTGTGAGGAGACGCTGCCCGTCGGCGACCCCGAAACGGTCTTCGTCGATGTCTTCGAGGACGTCGCCAACGCCCCCTCACGAGCGGACCTCCCGACGCCGGACTACGACGTGCGCTACCGCCCCGTCGTCGACGTCGAGGCAGTCACCCGCGCCACCTTCGAAACGAGCGTCGGCGTCATCCACCGCATCGACCGCCGGGACCACCTCGTCGTCGAAGCCGACGGGCCTGCCCCGCGACTGGCGTCGGACCTCGTTGACCTGACCGGCGTCGAGACGGTCAACCTCGAAACCGCCCAACAGCGCCACGGCGGAGAGGCCGTACGCTTCCAGCACACCGAAAGCGAATACCGGGAATGGGCGACCGACCGCCTCTGTGACCTGCTCGAAACGACGGTCACCTACACCGGCGACAACAACGTCACCTACCACAAGGACTGCCGCCCGTCGCCGAACGACGTGGCGGTCCGCCGGGCCAACCCGCTCTACATCCCTCGCGTCGATGCCGGCGTCGGGTTGGGCGAGTACACCCATAATCTCGAATACGCCGCCGCGGGCAACCGCTACGTCACCCGCGAGGACGGGATTCGACGCTGTGTCCATTGTGATACCGCCGGCCCCGAAGCGGCCGAATACACCTACTGCGAGAACTGCGGCAGTATCAGTTGTGCAACCCACACCGAGGAGGAGCGACTCACCGGCGACCCGGTCTGTACCGGCTGTGCGGTGACCGGTGACTTCTTCTTCGCGACGAAGTACTTCTTCGACGAGGGGAACCGCGAGACGTTCCGCGAGGAATACGAGGCGATGCCCTTCTACCGCAAACCGCTGGAGAACCCTTACCTCGCGGCGGGTGTGGCCGTCGCACTGGTGCTCGTGTTGCTGGTGCTCGTCGGAGCGTTCGTTTGACGACAGCTAGTCGTTCGCGGTGGGACTACCGCGTATTCCCCCGTTTCGGGAGCGCGTGTCGCTACGACCATCGCCATTTCAGCGATTAGATGGCGGGCTGACCGGGGGCAGGCAACGTTCAGGCGCGAAACCGCATCTCGATTTCGTCCGGCCCCGTAACCGAGATGCCGTCGTCCGTCTCGGTTACCGCGTACTCACTCTCCGCGATTCGGTCCCGAACCGCATCGAGCGTCTCCGTTCGGGGTAGAACCACTTCGAACCACGACAACCCTCTGCCGTCGACTGGTCCGGTTCGGTTGTTCCACGTGTTCGCGCCGAGATGGTGGTGGTATCCGCCGGCAGATACGAAAAGGGCTGCCGGGAGTTCGGTTTGGACCTCGAACCCGAGCGTCTCCACGTAGAACTCCCTGAACGACGCAAGTGAGGACACTTCGAGGTGCACGTGGCCCACGTCCGTTCCGGCAGGGGCCTCCGACTCGCCCGCAGCGGCCGCTTCTATCGGTTCGAGGTCGAGGTGATACGTGCCGATACGAACCGTCCCGTCGTCGTTGCGAGGCCATTCCTCCCGCGGGTAATCCCGGTAAATTTCGATGCCATTGCCCTCCGGGTCCGTCAGATATAGCGCCTCGCTCACCCCGTGGTCGGACGCGCCACCGAGTTGCCAGTGGTCCCTGATTCGGTTTAAGGCGTCACCCAGCGCTGCACGCGACGGGACCCTGAACGCGTTGTGAAAGAGCCCCGCCCCCGACCGGTGTCGGGTGGGCGCATCCGGTTCGTGTTCCAACACGAGAAGCGGGGTCTCCACGCCACCGAGAACTGCCCGGGTGTCGTCGCGGCTGAGCACGGTGAGTCCGACGACGTCCCGATAGAAGTCGGCCATCTCCGTGAGGTCCGATACGCCGAGTGCTGTCCGCCCGATGCGCGTTCCCGAGGGCAATCTATCTCCGTCCGAATACATGGTTCCTCGATGTGGCGTGTTCGGTGAAGACCCCCTCCGCTCCATCGGTACCCGCCCCCGATTGGCTATCGATTACGAGTACCGCCGTGTTTCGTGGTTTCGTCATATTACCTAGTTTGGCTCCAAACCTACATATAGCTCAGCCAATAACCGTGTGAGTAGGTTATGGCGACCCAACCACCGGAGGATGCGGACGAACGGTCCGACGTCGAACGGCGCAATGCGGACGTCTGTAACGTCGTCGAGGCGGTCGAAGAGGTCGGCTCGAAGTGGAAACTCGTCGTCCTCAACGACTTACGGGGTGGAGAAAAGCGGTTCAACGAACTCAAGCGGTCGACGGGCGCGAGTTCCTACACGCTGTCTCGCGTCCTCGATAGTCTGGAAGAGGACGGGTTCATCGACAACCGCAAGGAGTTGGAGTCGCCCGTCGCCAGTTACTACACGCTGACCGAGAAGGGCAGCGAACTCTGTCCCGTGTTCGATGCCCTAGACGAATGGGGAGCGGACTGGCTCGAATAGACCGACCCTCTCGGAGTCGCCCACCGTTCGGCGGGGCCGATTCTCGTTCGGTAACCGTACTACGACGGCCCCTCTTTGCCCGCCCGCTATTCGCCCTCGGGCGTCAGCGAGACGAACTCCAGTCCTTTCTCGGCCAGCAGCGCCTCGGCACGGTCGGTAACCGACGGCGCCACGAGAACCCCGCGCACCTCGGCGTCGGCGTGCAAGTCCCGCTGGAGCGCCTCGACGTACCGATTCAGTTGGCCGACGGCATCGGGGCCGACACGCCGGCGTTTCAACTCCAGCACGACCGTCCGCCCTTCGTCGTCCTCGCCGTAGACGTCGACGGCGCCGGCCGGCGTCTCGCGTTCGGTCGCCAGCGGGGTGAATCCCGCTTCGACCAGTCCCGGCTCGTCCAGAATCCGCTCTTTGAGGTCGGCTTCGGTGCCGACCACTTCGAGGGACTCGGGGTCCGACCCGGCGAAAGCGGCGGCGTGGGCGACCGACGAGAAACGAACGACGAGCGACTCCTCGGGCGTCGAGCGGTGGCTCTCGACGACGAGTTCCTCACCATCCGTTCGACAGCTGTGCTCACAACCGGGTGGCTGCCAGTTGACCGGCTTCTGGCCCTCGTCGGTGTGGACCAGCGCCGCGCCGTCGGGTTTGAGCATGAGATGGCGGTCGCCGGGGCCCAACTCGGATGCCGCACGACCCTCGTAATCGACGCTACAGCGGCCGAACAGCGTCACGAGCGCCTCGCGGTCGAGGCCGTCGCGGACGAGTTCGGCCGCTTCCGCGGGCGTGGGGTCGGTGCGGGTACGCGCCGCTGCCGCCCCGGCTGGCTCCCCCGTCACCGTCTCGTCGTTCGACACGCCCGAGCGTAGTGGCGTCGGGCGTTTAAGCGTCGCGTTCGTCGCTCGCGCGTGGCGATTCATCGGCCAGCCAGACGACCGTCCCCCGGTCGGCGTCCAGCCAGCGAAGCGCCCGCGCGATGGCCGTTCCGTCGAGGCCGCTGGTATCCCGGACGGCGCGGGCCCCCGCCAGCCAGCCCCGGAGGTAGGATGCGTCCCGCTGGCCGTCGTAGCCCACGAGCGTGCCGGTCCGTCGGCCGTCGATGTCGATGGGGAAGACCAGATAGGTTCGCACCGAGAAATCCGGTGCGACGACGAACAGCGCCTCGTGTTCCAGCGGGTCGACGCGCTCACAGACCTCGGCGAAGGTGAGGCCGGTCGCTATCGGGTCGGGGTCGACCGCCCGGTCGTGGTCTTCGGCGAGCCGGCCGCCCCTGACGTCGACGAGGTCAGCCGCACGGTCGGCGGCCCACTTGTCGTCGGGCGGCCCGCCGAAGGGGGTTTCAGGTGTGAGGTCGGCGGGGTTCGGCCCCCAGTGTGCGTAATGCAGGTCGTAGCCGTCGCGGTCGTAGGCGACGAGGACGCGGTGGCCCATGGGGGCCGTCTGGCCGCGCTTTCCCTGATAAAATCAGGCGTAGCCGTCGGGTGCCTCGATGTCGACGCGGCGCGTGCCGATACCCTGCAGGACCTCGATGGCCGACAGGAAGTCCTCGGAGGTTATCTGGCCGACGAACCGGCCGTCTTCGATGACGAGCACGCGGTCGCCCTTCGATTCGCCGAGGGTTCGCATCGCCTCGAAGGCGTCGTCGTCCGGGCCGACGCTCGGTGGGGCCGGGCCCATCACGTCGGCGACGGTGGTCGAGGACCGCTTTGTGGAGTCGACGTTTCGGACCGTACTCAGCGTCACGAGGCCGGTGACGGTCCCTTTGTCCATGACGGGGTAGGCCGTCGTTCGCTCGGTGACGACCCGGTCGAGGAACTCGTCGACGGTCGTCTCGGGGGTGACCGTCCGCAGGTCCGTCGACATGAGGTCACGAGCGGTCATGTCCGCCAGCAGGTCCCGCATGACTGTCGCGCGGGACTCGGCACCGGCGGCGACGTAGACGAACATCGCGACCAGCAGCATAATCGGCGCGAAGGCGAGGACGGCCACGACGGCCAGCAGGATGGCCATGCCCTTGCCGACGGCGGCCGCGGTCTGGGTCGCTTCGGCGTAGGGCCGCGAACGTGCGAGAAGTGCCCGAAGGACGCGGCCGCCGTCCATCGGGAACGCGGGAATCATGTTGAAGATGGCCAGCGTGAGGTTGATGACCGCGAGCCAGCCGATGACGAAGACCACAACGGGTTGGGCCGGGACGACGAACAGCAGCGCGTAACAGACGGCGGCGACGAGGACGCTCATCGCGGGGCCGGCCAAGGCGACGTAGAACTCGACGTTCCAGTCCTCCGGCAGGTCCTCCATGTGAGCCATGCCGCCGAAAATCCACAGCGTGATGGAGGTGATGGTGATGCCGTAGCGGCGGGCGGTCCACGAGTGGCCGAGTTCGTGCAACAGGACACCGACGAACAGGCCGAGGGCGGCGGCGACGCCGATAACGATGGGCGTGTTGCCGGTCTGCAGCAGCGCGATATCGACCTCGTGTGGCGAGATGCTCGCGACGAAGCCGGCGTAGGCGGCCAGCTGTGCCGGGCGGCTAATGAGCCACGCGAGGACGGGCAGGAAAATCACGAACGTGATGTTGAGTCGGATGGGAATGCCGGTGATCGTGCCGACGTGGAAGTTGCGCATTGGTGTGGGTTGTCCGTAAAAAGGCCCGAAGCCGGGTAGTTATTCGCCTTCGTCGGCGCCGGGAGCGTTCCGCTTGACGCCGTCGACGGCGTCCTGTGCGGAGCTTCGCGAAGAGTAGCCCTCGCCGGAGTCGGCGATGATGTTGCCGTTGTCGTGGCGGAGTCGCCAGCGATACTCGCCGCGGTTGTCCTCGTAGAGTTCGAAGGTTGCGGTCATGGTTATTGCTCCTCGATATCCGCATCGCCCGCGTTGGTTCGGACGCTGTCCAGACCCTGCCGTGCCTTCTGTCGGCTGGCGTAGCCCTCGCCGGAATCGGCGAGGATGTTGCCGTTCTCGTGGACGAGCCGCCAGCGCCACTGGCCGGCCTTGTCGCGGTAAACCTCAAAGCCGGCGGGGTCGATTTTGAGGTAATCACCCGCGGCGGCGTGCTCGCGGACGCCGGCCATCGCGCGCTTCGCGTTGGATTTCGAGGCGTAACCCTCGCCGGAATCGGCGAGGATGTTCCCGTTGTCGTGGACGAGTCGCCAGCGGTAGTCACCCGCGTTGTCCTCGTAGAGTTCGAAGGAGGCCTGACTCTCGTATTCGATAGGCTCGGTTTCGACTTCCTCGGCGGCTTCCTCCGGGTCCTCGGGTTCGATGATGCGGACTTCCGCGCCCAGCGCGTTCCGCATCACGCTGTGCATGCCCTGCTGGCACTTCTGTCGGCTGGCGTAGGCCTCCGCGGAGTCGGCGATGATGTTGCCGTTGCGGTGCCGGAGCCGCCAGCGGTAGCCGCCCGCCCGGTCCTCGAAGAGTTCGAAACGGGCCTGCGACTGCCGAAGGGCTTCGAGTTCGGCCGCGGAGGCTTCGGCCGATGTACGGGCCTCGTCGCGTTCCTCGCGCGTGCTCGCGAGTTCTTCGCGAGTTTCGGCGCCCTCCCGCTCGGCCGCTTCGCGAGTCTCCCGTTCGCTTGCGGTCTCGGTTTCGGCACGCGAGAGCATCGGGACCAGCACCGCGCCCGCGGCGATAACCACCAGTCCGAGGACGTACAGCGCGATAACGCCGGTGTTGCCCGTCGCGAAGGTCCAGTCGGCCGGATAGACCGTCAGGAACCACACGAGTGCGAGCAGACACAGGGCCATGCCGCCGTAGGTCAGGTACGTCGCCAGGTTCCGCAGCGGCAATCGAAGCGCGATGCCGCCGAGCATGAGCGGGACGCCACCGGCCGCCAGTACGATGGCCAACTGCCGAACCGTCCAGAAGGTGGCCGGTTCGGCGACCGGCGGACGCTGGGTCACCAGCGTCGAACTGTAGAGGAACAGCGCGACGCCGATGACGCTGGCGACGAGGCCGGCCACGAACAGCCAGTAGCCGTACACCTCGTCGTCCGTCGAGGGTTCCGTGATGCGCTCGCGGTACAGCGACACGAGCGCACTATCGTCTGCTGGTCTCTCTGCCATACTACTAAATATCTCGGTGAGGAGACATAAATGTTGACACGGATACTATTATGGCTGGTGTACCATGGTATGAGGGCGTATATTCGGTGATATCAGTAGAAATATGCTATTATTGATATATTGGATAGTTGTTTGACAGGTGGTAACGTTAAACGCGATAGGGGGCCGCGGCTACGCCAGTCGGTCGATTCGTTCCCGGAGTTCCGTCGGGCTGAACGGCTTGGTGATGTAGTCGTCCTCGTTGACGTCGACGCCGTCCGGGATGGTCTCTTCCCGGTCCCTCCCCGAGAGGAAGACGACCGGCACGTCGGCGAGTCGGTCCTCGGCGTGAATCTTTCTCAGCACGTCGAGGCCGTTAATGCTGGGGAGCATGATATCCAGCAGGACGAGGTCCGGGACCTCGCCGTCCCGGAGTCGTTCCCAGCAGGCCGTCCCGTCGCTGTAGGCTTCGACGGTGTAGCCGTTCGATTCGAGCGTGTAGGTGAGAAGGTCCCGCAGGTCCGCCTCGTCTTCGGCGATAACGACCGTCGCTCCCGTACCCATTGACGAACGGAGGCGACGCTCGGTAATAACGTGTGGGCTACGCGGACTGTGAGACGAACGCGAAAAACCGCGAGAACGGCCGAAACGGCTTATTTGCCGCGGTTGTTGTTCGAGCGGAGGCTCGGACGGGTGTGTTCGGTCCCTTTGCCACGCTTCTGCTGGCCGCGGCCACGCTGGCCGGCGGAGGTGCGGCCGCGGTAGGCGCGGCCACGGTGGCTGTCGTCGCAGATCCAGTTGAGGTCGTCGTCGTTCTGGATGGCGCCGTGTTCGGGGTCCAGCAGGATTACCTCGAACCACTTCTGGGAGCCGTCCTCACCGACCCAGTAGCTGTTGAGGACCCGCAGGTTGCGGAACTTCCGGCCGGAACGCTCCTCGGCGATGCGCTGGAGGTTCTTCCGGCGGGTAATCTTGTTGACACCCTGGCGCTTCGACCGGCGGCCGGCCTTGAAGCGCTGTTTGCGAGCGGTACCTTTGCGGACGGACACCCGAGCGACGACGACGCCCTGCTTGGCCTTGTAGCCGAGCGAACGGGCCTTGTCGAGGCGGGTGGGGCGTTCGACGCGCTCGATAGCGCCCTGGTCGCGCCATTCCTGCTGGCGCTGCCACTGTAGTTCAGCGAGCTTTCCGTCCTTGGGCGTCTGCCACGCCTCTCGGATGTGCGAATAGAAGCTTCGTGCCATTGTGTTTCACCACGGGCGTTGCGTGGTTCAATCCACACCGCGGCCGTCCGCGCGTGCGAATCACATCCCGACCTGCGTAGACAGGTGCCCGCTGGTGCCCGTCGTCCAGCGAGTTATCGAACATTCCCTACGATATCGGTTAAGGGCTTCGAAAGCCGGTTGGTTCGGCCCTGACAGTGGCAGGGATATGCTGGCTTTTCTCCCGCGTGACTGTCACTCCCATTACCCGGTCACACTCCTGATATCCGGTGGTAGCGGGGTTAGCGAGAGTATTTCCGATGGAATCGGCTAGACGGGGACACACGTGAAGTCCCCATCTAACGCTGCGACTGGCACTGCCGATATCGATACTGACGCCGACGTCCGGTTCCCCGGTGCCCTCGAAGCACTCCGAACGCGCCGCTCCGGGCACAACTTCGACCCCGAGACGGACATCGACGACGAGACGCTGGAAGCCCTCGTCGAGGACGCGACGCTCGCGCCCTCCTCGTATAACCTCCAGCCGTGGGAGTTCGTCGCCGTGCAGGATGACGACCGCCTCGACGAACTCGTCGACCTTGCCTACGGGCAGGAACACATCCGAGAGGCCGGCACCGCCGTCCTCGTCGTTGGCCACGACGAACCCAAGACCGCCGACCGCGTCTTCGACGAGTGGGTCGAGGCCGGCCGGATGGACGAGGAAACCGCCCAGGCAACCAAGGAACAGGCCGTCACGATGTACGACGACGAGCGGATGGGCCGGGACTACGCGGTCCGCAACGCCTCTCTTGCCGCCCAGAACTTCCTGCTTTCCGCCCACGCGCGTGGCCTCACCGCCACGCCGATGATCGGTTTCGATATCGAGGGTGCCGCAGAGTTCCTCGAACTCCCCGAGGACGCGGTCCCCGTCGTCCTCATCGCCGTCGGCCCGAACGGCGGCGACGAACCCGAGCGACTCCCCCGACGCGACGTCGAGGAAGTCCTCCACCGCGAAACCTTCTAAGGTCGCTTTTCGTCTGTTCCATTGCGGTTTCGACGTTTCGAGCCCGTAGCGACGGCATTTCGACACTCTACAGCCGACCCACTCAGCCCCGACTCCCTCAATTCTATATCGCACAATTTGATTTATTAGGGGTTCAACACGGCTATCCTCGAACACGCGAGAACACGTCGAAAAACGGCGAAAAGATACGTCTCAGGCGAAATTACGGACCGTCTCGAACTCGTCGTCCGCGAGTGCGCTCGCGAGGGCGGCTCGGTCGACCTCCGGCGTTTCGCGAGGGTACTTCCGCTCGAAGTAGCCGACGATATTGTCGACATCCCGCTGCAGCAGTTCCTCGCTGTTTTCGTGTTCGGTCGGCACCGACTGGGGCCAATCGAAGACGGTCACGCCTTCGCTGGAGACGAAGACGTTGTACTCGCTCATGTCGGCGTGGACGTAGCCCTCCCGGTAGGCGATCGCCATCTCCTCCAGGATTAGATCGAGGACGCCGACGACCTGCTGGGATTCGAGTTTCGCCTGCGAGAGTTCGACGCCGTCGAGTTTCTCCATTATCAGGGCGTGTCGGTTCTGGTCGACCGGTCGGGGGACCGACACCTCGGGATAGAGGGTTTCGAGGGCCTCGTACTCCCGTTCGGCGGCCTTTCGGGCGGTGTAGAACCACGAGCGGTGTTCCTTGTCGGCGGTGTATTCCCGCTCCTTCTGGACCTCCCGGAAGTTGGTGTAGCCCTCGCGGTGGTATTTGAGAGCCAGCGACTGGAAGGACCGGGCCTCGTAGACGTCGCTTTCCTTGCCCACACCCAGGGGTGCGCCGACGCCATCGATGGTGTCTCGTTCCGAGAAGGTCCGCAACGCGAGCGCGTCGTACCCCTCGAAGGTGAGCCGATAGCCGGTGTACTGAATCGTTTTCCGTTCGACGAGTTCGCGGTCCATACAGCGGTCGATGCGGTAGGTGACCTCCTCCTCGTCGAGCCGGGAGAACTTGGGGAGTTTCCCCTCGCTGACCCACCGCGAGAACCGCATCCCGTGTTCGATGCCCGACAGCAGATGGAAATCGCCCTCCTCCAACTCGGCCATCTGCGCAGCGACGTTCTGAACCATCTCAGCGTGTCTAGCGTCCGAACCCTCAAAAGCACCTCGCGTCGAGGATAGGCCGAGATAAACCGTATATAACGATATAAAATCCGGCTCGTCAGCTCACTCTCCTAAATCGCGGAAACGAACGAGAACGGAGAACTCAGGCCTGTTCGTGGTCGGTTTCGAACAGTTCGTCAGCGAGTGATTCGAGTTCGTCGCGGATGGCCAACTCCGAAAGCCACCGCTCGGGCAGTGCTTCGACTCCGAATCTGGCGCCGGCAAGCGCGCCGGTTACCGCGGCGATGGTGTCGGTGTCGCCGCCCATCATCACGGCGTCGACGATTGCGGCCTCGGCGCTCGTGGTCGTCAGGGCGTGATAGAGCCCGGCCTGCAGTGTCGTGACGACGTATCCCGAGTTCTGGAGGCCGACGCTGTCGGTTTCGCCGTCTCGGTAGGCGACTACCTCGGTCGCTGCGGTTTCGATTTCTTCCGGGAGATTATCGCCGAGCGTGTCGAGTGCGGTCTCCAGCGGCCGGTCGTTACCACCCAACTGCTCGGCGAGGACGTCGTTGAACAGCACACAGCCCCACTGACACCGGGGGTCGGCGTGGGTAATCGCCGACGATTCGCGGCTGACCGTCCCGCGTGTTTCGGGGTCGTTGCGGTAGGCCACCGCGTAGGGTGCACAGCGCATGAGACTGCCGTTGCCGGCGTTGCTGCCCTCCCGACTGGCTTCCCATTCGTTGTGGCCGGCTTCGTCCCAGGGTTCGCCGTTCTCGATTCGCCGGAGGGCGCTGCTGGTCATGATGCCGATATCGAAGGGCCCGGACCGTTTCCACTCGACGAACCGCTCGGCGATATCTGCCGGGTCGAACTCGCCGTTCTCTGCGAGGCTTCGGGCGATACAGAGGGCCATCTCGGTATCGTCGGTGATAGTCCCCGCCGGCTGGCCGTGCGTGCCGTCGGCCAGCATCTCAGTCACGCGGCCGTGCCGCCGCTCGATCGCCTCCGGCGAGGAGAACTCGACCGGCCGGCCGAGCGCGTCCCCACAAGCCAACCCCAGCAGTACCCCGCGTGCGCGTGTGCGTTCGTCCATCCTGTGCGGCTTGCGGGCCGAGTCCCAAACTACTGTCGCTGATTCGAGTGAAACGACCGATATCGCGAGGTAAACGGCTTCGCTGCGGGCTCTCGCGAACGCCCCTCGATTCTCGCCGCCATCAATTTGATATAGCGATATACAGTTTATCGATTCTTTCGTCGCGACCCACAGTTTCATCGCGCTGACTGCCCAATTCGTCGCATGAACGTTGCTATCCTGCTTTTTGAGGGATTCGACGAACTCGATGCGGTCGCGCCCTACGAGGTCTTCGAGACGGCCGGCGATTTCGGCGCCGACGTCGACGCACGGTTCGTCACGCTGAACGGCGCCGAAACCGTCGAAGCGACCCACGGCATGCGAATCGAGCCGGACGGCGTGTTGGCCGATACCGACCCGGACCTGCTCGTCGTCCCGGGCGGTGGGTGGAACAACCGGGACTCGCCCGGCGTCTGGACTGAATACGAAGATGGCGCGATTCCCGACGCCATCGCTCGGTTCCACGACGAGAGCGTGACCGTCGCCTCGGTCTGTACCGGCGCGATGCTGCTCTCGAAGGCGGGCCTGCTGGACGGCCGCCCGGCGACGACCCACCACAGCGCGCTCGATGACCTCCGGGAGACGGACGCCTCAGTTCGCGAAGCCCGGTTCATCGACGACGGCGACGTGCTGACGGCCGCCGGCATCACCTCGGGGTTCGACCTCGCGTTACACCTCGTCGAGCGGGAGTTCGGCGAGGAAGTCGCCGCAGACGTCGCCCGCGAACTGGAGTACGAGCGAACGGTTTAGGAGGGTCGACCCCCGAGGAGTGGTCGTGCGACTGGAGAACTCCTACATTCCCGTGGACGGCGTCGGCGAGGCGACGGAGCGAAAGCTCTGGGAGGCCGGGGCCCGGACCTGGGACGCATTCGAGCCCTCGCTGTGCGGGCCGACGACGGCCGACCGAATCGAATCCTTCATCGAAACCGCGCGCCCGCGGCTCGAATCGGGCGATTCGGCCTTCTTCGACCGGCAACTGCCCTCCTCGGAGCGGTGGCGCCTCTACGAGGACTTCCGCGACGAGGCCTGCTTTTTCGACATCGAGACGACCGGGCTGAACCACACCCACGACGACGTCACCTGCGTCACGTTCCATCAGGGCGGCGACACCGAGACGCTCGTTCGCGGCGACGACCTCACTCCCGAGAACGTCCGCGAGTTGCTGGACGCGCCGCTGCTGGTGACGTTCAACGGCGCGCGCTTCGACGTCCCCTTCCTCGAGGAGTCGTTCGACCTCTCAATCGACGCGCCGCATCTCGATTTGATGTATCCCTGCAAGCAGGCCGACCTGACGGGCGGCCTGAAGACCATCGAGACCGAGGTCGGTATCGAGCGTGACCGCCCGGACCTCTCCGGGGAGGACGCGGTCCGCCTCTGGCGGGAACACGAACGCGGCGTCGACGGGTCCCTGGAGACGCTCGTCTCCTACAACCGCGAGGACACGGTCAACATGAAGACGGTCGCCGACCGGACCGTCGAGCGCCTCGACGAACGGCTCCTGCCGTAGCCGATTCGTCCCGTTCGGGCACAATCGCTTTCCCTGCCGGTTGCCAAGCGCGGGTATGGACTGGCGGCTCATTCCCGAGGAGATGCAGGACGGCGCGATGGCGATGGCCTTCGACGAGGTGGCCGCCGAAACCGTCGCGTCGGGCGGCCCCGCGACGGTTCGGCTCTACCGCTGGATGCCGAGCACGCTCTCGCTTGGCTACGGCACCGACGCCTCGGTCGTCGATTGGGACTTCTGCGAGAAATGGAACATCACCGTCACCCGCCGGCCGACCGGCGGCGGCGCCATCTACCACGACACGGCCGGCGATATCGCCTACTCGATTATCGCGCCGGCAGACGAGTATCCCGGCGACGTCACCGAGTGCTACCGGGAGTTCATGCAGCCGATTTTGGACGCCTTCGACGCCTGCGATATCGACGTCTCCTTTGCCGACGAGGAGCGCGAGGCGCTGTGGTCGCCCTCCTGCTATCTCCGCGCCATCGACCCGGTCCACGACCTGACGGGCCCGGACGGCCGGAAGATAGCCGGAAACGCCCAGTATCGGACCCGCGACGCCATCGTCCAGCACGGCTCGCTGACCTTCGACGTCGACGCCGAGAAGCACCTCGGCTGTTTCGAGGACCCGCCCGTCACGCCCGAGGAGTTCGAAGAGCGGGTCTGCGGCGCCGTCGAATCGGTCGACTACGACGACTCCGTCGAGACGGGGCTGGGCACCTTCGGCGGCTACGACCTCCAGCGGTCCCGCCTCGTGGCCGAACTCGAAGACGCGCTGGCCGAGTGGGCCGGCGCCGAGGAGGGCGAATGGACCGACGCGGAATGGGACCGCGCCAAGGAGATCTCGGGCGGCAAGTACCGGACCGACGAGTGGGTTCGCGAGCGGACGGACCCGCTGGACTGACCGACGAACCGGGCAAACCCTTTGTCGGTGCCGACTGCACTCTGCCGGTATGGGCGCAGTCGCGGACCTGAAGCGACGGACCGGCGTCGGACTCGGCGGCATCCTCCTCTATTCGCTGCTTCTCGCGGGCGGCATCGTCGCAGCGACGGCCACCGGACAGGTCGACTGGACCGATGGCAACCTCGGGCTGTTTTTCGCGGGCCTGCTCTACGGCGTGGGCCTGCTCGGCGTCGTGTCCGCGGTGTCGAACCTCCCTCGCTTCCTGCTCGTGGCGGTCGGCCGACGCCGTGGCCCGATGGAGGGCCTGTCGGCAGTCACCGGCACCATCGAGACGATCGAGGGGACGCTGACGGCGCCGCTACACGACGCGCCGGCGGTCTGCTATACGTACCGCGTACTCGATACCACGGAATCGGAAGGAGACGACGAGGCCGGAGAGGACGCTGCTTCCGATTCGTCGGAGGACGACGAAATCGACGAGGGGAACTGGTCGCTGACCGCGATGGGCGAGGACGGCGTTCCCTTCGCTGTCAGCGCGGCCGACGGCACCGAACGCGTACGCGTCGACCCCGCGGCGGCCACCGTCCACCTCGACGACCGAACCGAGGTCATGGTCGAGGCTGGCGAACACCCCTCGGGCGGGGCCGAGGCGCTCCGCCGGGAAGCCGACCTCGCGCCCGCTCCCTCGGGGGTGCCCCGTCGCTATCAGGAGGCGACGCTCACGCCGGGCGAGGAGGCCTTCGTCGTCGGCCGCGCCCGGTCGGACGGCGGCCTCCGCATCGACGACGGGACGCCCTTCGTCGTCGCCGACGCGGACTACCCCTCGCGGCTTCGGGGCCGCGTCACGGTCGGCTTCGGCGCCGGCATCCCGGTGAGCGCCCTCGGAATCGCCGCGATGCTGTTCGCTGCCGGCGGGTTGTGAGGGCCGGCCCGGGACGAACCATTTTTGCGCGAACCGGCCGCAGGCACGGCCATGTCTTCGGTCCCCGACCACGCCGAATCGGTCGCTATCGACGCCTGTCTCCGCGGTGGCCGGTATCTCCGTGCGGCCTTCCGCGACGGCGAGACGGACGCCGACCACTCCGCGACGGACGTGAAATCGAGCGCGGACGTCGAATCGGAATCGCGGATGCTCAACGTCCTGAAACGGGCTTTTCCGGACCACACTATCGACGCCGAGGAATCGGGCCGCCACCCCGGCGACGACCGGTATCGCTGGATCGTCGACCCGCTCGACGGGACCAACAACTTCGAGGCGGGACTGCCCGCCTTCGCCGCGGCGGTCACGCTGCTGGTCGACGGCGAGCCGGAACTCGGCGTCGTCTACGTCCCCAGCACCGACGAGTTGTACGTCGCCCGTCGCGGGGCGGGCCTCCGGTACGACGGCGAGCGAGTCGACGGCGCGGAGACGCCACCGCCGACCCCCGAATCGGCGACGGTGATGTCGGTCATCGGCCACGGCGTCAAGCGGGACGCGGCCGCCAGCGCAGTCTCCGAGGCCATCAACCGCGGCATCGAAACCGCCTGCAAGCGGCGCCTCGAAAGCTGGAGTCCGACCGTCCACTGGGGCCTGCTCGCTCGCGGCTGCATCGACGGCGCGGTCTGTTATCGCCCCGACGCCGAAGAGCAGGCGCTCGGCGAACTGTTCGTCGAGGCGGTCGGCCACGAGACGGCCGCGGGCGAGGAGTGGTTCGTGGCGGCCCGAACCGCGGACCTCCGCGAGCGACTGGTTGACGTCGTCACGGACGCGGTCTGATTCGCGCTGGTACCACCGGCCCCCGAAGCAGGGGTCTCAGAAGGGGTTGGAGCCGCCGTCGCCGACAGTCCGGGTGACCCACCCCGAGGGCCCGCTCGGGAAGGGGTCGGTTTCTTCGGCGGGCTGGACGGTCCCGTCGGCCTCGATGGCCCGGACGACCACGTCGTGGGCACCCTCGGGCGCGTCGTATGCGTGAACCCACTGGCGCCAGACGTCCTCGCCGGGCAGCGGCTCCGAGAGGGTCGCGTCGGTCCACGTCTCGCCGCCGTCGGTCGATACTTCGACGCCGCCGATACCGCGCGTGCCGGCGTAAGCGTGGCCGCCGACGCGGACGCGGCCGCCGTCGAGTTCCTCGACGAGGTGGAGTTTCGCGACGGTCTTGACGGGGCCGGTGCCGTGCCAGCCGCGTTCCTCCCAGTAGCCCTGTGCTTCCTCGTCGAGCACTTCGATTTCGGTGACCCACTTGACGTTGATTTCGCCCCAGTGGCCCGGGATGAGGACGCGGGCGGGGTAGCCGTGGCCGCGGGGGAGCGTCTCGCCGTTCATGCCGTAGGCGAGAAAGCCGTCTTCGAGCGCCGCCAGCGGGAACTCCTGATAGTAGCCGTCCGTCGCGTGAAGCATGACACAGCATTCGTCGGCGGGGCCCGCCGGGTCGACGAGGTCCATGATGGGGACGCCGGTCCACAGCGCGTTGTCGAGTTTCCGGGCGTTGAGTTTCTCACCGACACACCGGAGGGTGACAAAGCGGTTCTCGGCGTCCATCCCCGTGATTTCGTCGTAGGTGTAGGACACTTCCTCGTCGACGGCGCCGGTGACCGACAGCGTCCAGTCGTCGGGCGAGACGGTCGGGTCGGTGGTGTTGATGTCCACCTCGTAGAACCGTTCGGAGACGAGCGGCTCCAAGTCCGGCACGTCGAGGCTCTTCTCGTCGGCCTCCTGCAGCAGCGGCCCGATTTCGGCCTCCGCGCCGTCGTCGTCGACGGCGGACCGCTCGGGTCTTGCGGCCGAGAGGTCCCCGCTTCCGAGGAGGTAGCCGCCGCCGAGGGCGCCGATGGCGCTGACGACGCCCCCGAGGACGCTTCGGCGGTCCCGAAAGCCCGCTTCGCGGTCGGTAATCGACACGAGGTTCGCCGCCGCGACGACCAGCGCAACGGCGACGCCAGCGGCGAGGGAGGGCAGCGTCGCCGCCGTCACGGTGACGGTGACGCCGGCAGCCAGCACGCCCGCAATCGGGGCGGCCGCGGCGGCGACTTCCAGCCGTTCGGCGGTGGCGATGCCCACGCCGGCGGCCACGGCCAGCAGCCCCGCCGAGAGCACCAGCGCGACGATGAGGTTGAGGCGGCTACCGAGGTCACCGAGAAGGAGGATGCTGTAGGTGACGACGACCGCCGGCAACCGCCGGGCCAGCAGGCCGGCTATCGGCCCCGCGATGAACGAAGGGGTGAACGATGCGACGGCGTAGGACCCCGCGACGCCGGCGACGCCGGCGGCCAGCGACACCGCAGCTGGCCCGGCGGGGACGGCATCGAGGATGTCGGTTCGCGATGGCGGATTCATGGGCGGTGTGACGACCGTTGGCACAGTAATGGCTCCGAGACGGATAATTCATGGCCTGCCGGCCGGATACCGTGCTTTCCCGCCCGTTCCGGTCCAGGGGCGTGCCCACGAAATTCAAGTCGCGGCCCCCGATAGGTCCGGTCGTGGCAGTTACCTTCGACCTCTTCGGCACGCTCGTCGACGCGGACACACCCGCCGACCCCGCCGCGGCCGTCGCCCGCGAGTTACGCGACCGCGACGTGGCCGTGCCCGACGATTTCGACGAGGCCTACCGCGAGGTCCACATCGACGCGCCGCCGGGGGCCGAAGTCCCGCTGCCGGCACACGTCTCGGCGGCGCTTGGCTCTCGGGGCGTCGACGGGCCGAACAACGCCGCCCGGCGGGCCGTCGTCGCGGCCTTCGACCCCGACGTCGAACGCCGCCCCGGCGCCGAGGCCGCAATCGAGGCGGCGAGGGAGGTCGGCCCGGTCGCCGTCTGCTCGAACTGTAGCGTTCCCGAGTTGGTCCGCCGGACGCTGATTCGTGCGGACCTGAAAGGGGCCTTCGACGGCGTCGTCACGAGCGTCGGTTGCGGCTGGCGGAAGCCCGATTCCCGCGCCTTCGAGGCCGTAGCGCGCCGAATCGAGGTCTCCCCCGCCGACCTCGTCCACGTCGGCGACGACCCCGAGACCGACGGCGGGGTCACCGAGGTGGGCGGCCACTTCGTCGACGTGGCCGAGACGCCGCTGGCCGAGTTCGACCCGGAGGTACTGCGGTGAGCACCGCGGGGCTTGCTGTCGCTATCGCCGCCGGCCTCGCGCTGGCGCTCGACTGGACGTTTCGGGAACCGCCCGCCGAATACCACCCCGTGACCCTGTTCGGCCGGGTGGTCGACTGGGCCGACCGCGAGTACCGACGCCCGCGACTGGCGGGGGCCGCGCTGGCGTTCGTCCTGCCTGCTGCTGCGGCACTTCTCGTCTACGGTGTGCTGTGGCTGGCGTGGCCGTGGGTCGTGACTGGTCTCGTCGCCGGTCTCCTGCTGTGGTCGACGTCGAGTTTCCGCCTCCTGCTGGATATCGCCGGCCGCGCTCTCGTCGAAAGCGAGCGGGACATCGAGGCGGCCCGCGAGGCGCTGCCGGCGCTCGTGGGGCGGGACGTCGAGGACCTCTCGCCGGAACTCGTCCGGAGCGCGGCCGTCGAAAGTGCCGCGGAAAACCTCTCGGACGGCCTCGTCGCGCCGTTGCTGGCCTTCGGGCTTCTGTCCGCCGTCTCCCTGCCGGCGGCGGGCGCCGCCGCGGCGTACGTCAAGGCGGTCAACACGATGGATTCGATGCTCGGCTACCCCGGCGCCTTCGGGTGGGGCAGCGCCCGCCTCGATGACCTCGTGATGTTCGTCCCTGCGCGGGTGACGGCGCTGCTACTGGCCGTCGTCACGGGCGCGCCGGCCGCGTGGTGG
This sequence comes from Natronomonas halophila, assembly GCF_013391085.1. Lineage (NCBI taxonomy): Archaea > Methanobacteriati > Methanobacteriota > Halobacteria > Halobacteriales > Natronomonadaceae > Natronomonas > Natronomonas halophila. The sequence continues at coordinate 1,858,676 of NZ_CP058334.1, forward strand.
CGTGCCCGCCGCTACGCCGCGACGACCGACTCGCCCAATGCCGGGTGGCCGATGGGGACGCTGGCGGCGGCACTGAACGTCCGCCTCGAAAAGCAGGGCGTCTACACGCTCAACGAGGTGGCCGATTACCCCTCGGTGGCCGACGGCGACGCGGCACTGGCGGCAGTCAAACGCGTCGGACTCGTAAGTTACACGCTGGTCGCGCTCGTCGGCGTGATACGGTGGCTCTAACCGAACTCGGCTCGGCCGTCCGCGGCGGGGCGGCCTTCCTGACGCGTTTGCCCGTTACGACCAGCGAAGGCGACTGGCTCCAGTTTCAGGGGACGCCAGCGGTCTTCCCGCTGGTCGGCTATCTCATCGGCGTACTCGTGGCGTTGCCGTTCGTCCTGCTTGGAGGTCACGCTGCGGCCGCCGGCTTCCTGCTCGCGTTGTTCGTCGTTGCCGGCATCAACCACATGGACGGCGTCGCCGACCTCGGAGACGCCGCGGCGATTCACGACGCCGAGGACCGAAAGCAGGCGCTCAAGGACACGACCACGGGTGTCGGCGGCACCGTCGCCGTCGCCGTCATCGTCGCCGGTCTCGCGCTGGCCGGCCTCGCGCTGGCGTCGATGCCTTTCCGGGCGGCCGTCGCCTTGGTCGTCGCAAGCGAGGTCGGCGCGAAACTCGGCATGGCGACGGTAGCCTGTCTCGGCACCGCGAGCCACGAGGGGCTCGGCTCGCAGTTCACGCGCAACGCGAGCCGGCAACTCCTCCTCGGGCCGGCCCTCGTCGCGGTGCCCGCGGCGATGCTGACGGGCTTTTCGCCGGCCGCGCTCGTCGCGGTGCTGGCCGGTCCGGCCGTCGCCGTCGGGCTTGTCCGGTGGGCCGACGACGCCCTCGGCGGCGTCAACGGCGACGTCTTCGGCGCGACGAACGAACTCGGCCGCGTCGTCGCGCTACACGCGGGGGTGTACGTATGGATGTACTTCTGATGTGCGGCGGTCGGGGGACCCGTCTGGACCGCGGCGAGAAACCGCTGTTCGAAATCGGCGGCGAGCCGATGGTCGACCGCGTGCTCGCGGCACTGGAGGCCAGTCGCGCCGGGACGGTTCACGCCGTCACCGCGCCACACGCCCCGGAGACGGCCGACCATCTGGACGGCCGGGTTCCCCGCATCGAGACGGCCGGCGAGGGGTACGTCGAGGATTTGACGACGGCGCTGGACCGCGTCGAGTTGCCGGTCATGACGGTGGTTGCCGACCTCCCGCTGTTGGCCGGCGAGGTGGTCGACGAGGTACTCGACGCCCACGAGTCGGGGCCGCTGACGGTCTGTGTCCCGAGGGAGCTGAAAGAGGCTCTGGACGTGAGCGCTGATACGACCCGCGCCCACGGCGGCCACGAACTCGCGCCGACGGGGCTCAATATCGTGGGCGCCGAGGATGCCGACGAGACACTCCACGTCAGTTACGACGCCCGCCTCGCGGTCAACGTCAACCGCCCGGCGGACGCCGAAACCGCGGAGGTGCTCGCGGATGGACCCTGACAGCGTCGCCGACGCCGAGCGGGTCCCTCACGGCTCCAGCGACGACCCCGGCGTGCTGGATTTGAGCGCGAACATCAATCCTCGCGTGCCCGACGGCTCCCGGGCCGTCTACGAGGCGGCGTTCGACGACGCTCGCTCGTATCCCAACGACGGTTATCCCGACTTTCGAGCGGCCGCCGCCGAGTACGTCGGCTGTGACGCGGATGCGGTCGTTCCAACCGCGGGCGGCCTCGCGGCGATTCGCCTCGCAATCGGCGTCGTCGTTTCGCCGGGCGACAGCGTCCTCGTCCCCTACCCCTCCTTCGGCGAATACGCCCGCGAGGTCGAGTTGGCGGGCGGCGACCCTCATCTCGTCCCCCACGACGAACTGCTTGATGCCGACCCGACCGACCACGCGATGGCTATCGTCTGTACGCCGAACAACCCGACCGGCGAGTTGCCGCCCGCCGACGAACTGGCGGCCTTCGCCGACCGATGTGTGGCCGCCGATACCGTCCTGCTGGCCGACGAGGCGTTCCTCGGCTTCACCGACCGCGCCTCGCTGGCCGGCCGCGAGGGGTGCGTCGTCGCCCGCTCGCTGACCAAACTGTTCGGCCTGCCCGGCCTCCGGGCGGGCTTTGCGGTCGCTTCCGGCGAACTGCTGGAGCGTCTCAAAACCGCCCGTCGCGCGTGGTCGGTCGGCGGCCCTGCTGCTGCTGTCGGCGCCCACGCCATGGCCGATTCGGCCTTTATAAATGAGACGCGCGAGCGGGTCCGGGAGGAACGCCAGTATCTCCACGAGGGACTGGAGTCCCGCGGCTTCGAGGTCTACCCCTCCGACGCGCCCTTCCTGCTGTGTGACGTTGGCGAGGACCCGGCGGCCCTGCTCGATGCCTGCCGCGAGCACGGGGTCGTCCTGCGGGATGCCACGACGTTCCGTGGCCTCGACAGTCACGTCCGCATCGCCGTCCGGGACCGCGAGGCGACCGAGGACCTGTTCGCCGTCCTCGACGAGGTGTGGTGATGTTCGAGTACGACCGCACTGACGATCGACTCACGCTTTTCCGGCCTGACACCCGGTGGCTCTCGAACGGTTTCGACGGCGGCTATCGCGATGCCGACGCCGCCCACAACCTCACGGTGCCGGAGGGGTTCGACCGGACGGACCTCGGGGCGTACGCCGCGGAACGCCTCGGCGAGCGGCCGTCGGGGCCGACCCTTTTAACCGGCGTCAGCCAGCGGCACGCCCGCGGCGCTCGCTGTGGCCCCGTCGAGGCGGTGGCGACGGTCGGTCTCTCGAATCCCGCGGTGTTACCGGTGGAGGGCGACGCCGAACCGGCTGCAGGGGAAACGATGGCCGACGGCTGGCGACCGGGTACGGTCAACGTCTTCGTCGGGACGACGCGCGCCCTCGACGACGGCGCCATGGCCGGCCTGCTGGCGACCGCGGTCGAAGCGAAGACGGCGACGCTGCTCGCGGCGGCGGACGTGCCGGGCACCACGAGCGACGCCGTCGTCGTCGGCTCTGCCCCCGAGGGGTCTCCGTCGGCCTTCGCCGGCAGCGCGACGGAGGTCGGCGATTCGGCGCGGGCCTGCGTCCGCGATGCGGTGCTGGCCAGCCTCGATGCGCGCTACGACGGCGAGCGTCCGCCGACGCCCGAGGAGGCCCGCTACGGGCTGAGGACGACCCGCGAGCCGTCGGGCTTCGAACCGTGACTACTTCTCGGCGACGACGACCAGTCGCTCGGCGTCCTCGTCGAAGTCGCGACCGTCGAGGTCGCCGTAGACCTCGACCGCCGAGAAGCCGACTTCCCGGAGCAGTTCGGACAGTTCGTACGCCGAGTAGAGCCGATGGGAGACGGTGAACTCGCGGGTCTCGCCGTCGGCAACCAGCACCCAGCGGTTCTCCATCCAGCACCAGTCGTCGGTCACCTCTCGGTCTTCGAGGAGGTAGGTGCCGTCCGCCTCGGACCAGCCGCGTTCCTGAAACTCCTCGGCCAGTACCTCCTTGCTCGTGAGGCTCATCACGAGTTTGCCGCCCGGGGACAGCGACTCGTAGATGTTGCGGGCGGCCCGCTCGTCGTCGGCGCGGTCCTCGAAGTAGCCGAACGACGTGTAGAGATTGACCGCGAGGTCGAACGTGTCCGGCCGTCGGAACTCGCGCATATCGGCGTTGACGAACTCGACGTCGGCCCCAGCCTCGGCGGCCCGCTCGCGGGCGGTCTCGAGATAGGGTGCCGTCGCGTCGACGCCTGTCACCTCGAAGCCGCGAGCGGCGAGTTCGACGGCGTGGCGGCCAACGCCGCAGGGCATATCGAGGACGCGGCCGCCGTCGATACCCGCCAACCCGAGAACGTCATCGAGTTGTTCGGGCGCCTTCTCGACGGTTTCCGGCGGGAAGACGTGCGGTTCGACCGCCTCCCAGAAGGCCGGGTTCTCGTGCCAGGGGGGTGTACCGTCCATACGGTCGCCTCGGAGCGAGATTAATAAGTCGCTACTGGTGGTGTGGGGAAAGATAACACGCTATTCGAACGTGACGTCGGTAACCTCGAAGCGTGCGCCGTCCGACTCGCTTTCGGTGACGGCGACGGTCCAGCCGTGGGCGTCGGCGGTTTTTCGGACGATACTCAGCCCGAAGCCGGTGCCCTCCTCGCTCGTCGAGTAGCCGGCGTTGAATACGGATTCGCGTTCGCTCTCGGGGATTCCGGGGCCGTCGTCGGCGACGTAGAAGCCGTCGCCGTCGATGGAGCCGACGGTAATGGTCACGTCCTCGCCGCCGTGCTCCACCGAGTTCCGAAAGAGGTTCTCGAAGAGCTGTGCCAGCCGGCTTTCGTCGGCCAGAACGGTCACGGAGTCGTCGAGCAGGACGTTCAGGTCGGCGCCGTCGGTGTCGACGGTCCGCCAGCAGTTCCGGGCGTGGGGCCCGAGGGCGACGGGTTCGCGGTCGGTCACGGTTTCGCCCTGCCGCGCCAGTTTGAGCAGGTCGTCGATGAGCGCGTCCATGCGGGAGAGGGCGTCGTCGATGTGGTCGGCGTGGGCCTCGATGTCGCCGGTCTCGACGAGCAACTCGAGGCGACCCTTGGCGACCGACAGGGGGTTGCGGAGGTCGTGGCTGACGACGCCGGCGAACTCGTCGAGGCGCTCGTTCTGGCGTTCGAGGCGCCGCTGGCTCTCGCGGAGTTGTCGGTGCTGGTCGACGCTATCGAGGGCGACTTCGACGTTCGCGGCGAGAAGCTTCGCCAGCGACACGTCCCGGTCGTCGAAGGCGGACCGTTCGGTCGCTCCCGCGATGAAGACCCCGTGGTCGCCGAGCGGCAGCAGCATCTCGCTGCGAATCGGGGTCTCGGGATTGTAGCGGTCCGGTTCGTTGCGGACCTCCTCGACGGTTCGGGGCTCGCCGCTCTCGAAGACCTCCCAGGCCAACCCCTCGCCGCGCTCGAAGTTCGGCGGGTCGGGTATGAGTTCGCGCCCCTCGTCGGTAATCGTCTCCAGAACCAGCGCGTCGCGGTCCGCATCGTAGAGCCACACCGCGTGTATCGCGAGGCCGACGATGTCCCGGGCCGCACCCGTCGTGCGGTCGGCGATTTCGTGTTTCGTCTCGGCCTGAATCACCTGCCGTGTCACCTCGTGGAGCCGCGTCAGTTTCCGCTCGTAGGCCTTCCGGTCGGTGATATCCCGGATGACGCCGACGCTGCCGCGGTAGGTGCCGTCGTCGGCCCGAAGCACCGCGAGGTTGGCCTCGACCTGCCGGCGTTCGCCGCCGGCCGTCATGACGCTCATCTCGTAGACGTCCCAGTCGGGGCCGTCGTCGTCGAGCAATTCGCGGATGCGTTCGGTCGCGCCCTCGAACTCGTCCTTGACGATGAACGCGCTGGCGTGGGTGCCGACGATGGCCTCGCGGTCGGTGCCCAGATACTCGGCCATGGCGGCGTTGGCGAATTCGACGTACCCCTCGTCGTCGAGGACGTACATCGGGTCGCCGACGGTTTCGACGAGGGCCCGGTACCGCCGCTCGGTTCGGCTGTCTTCGAGGGCCTCGTGGACCCGGTCGACGAGGACGTCGAGCGTCTCGGGTTGCTGTGGCACGTAGTCGGTGACGCCGGCGGCGACGGCCTCGCTGGCCAACATCTCGTCGCCGTCGGCGGGATAGAGGACGAACGGCAGGTTCGGGTCGGCTTCCCGGATTCGTTCGCAGAACGCCACCCCGTCGGTTCCCGGCAGGGCGTGCTCGCTGACGATACAGTCCGCGTTCCGCGGGGGCGTCGCCGCCGACGGGTTCGAGACGGCCTCGACGGTCACCGACCCGTCGCCGTCGAAGGCCTCGGTGACCCGCCCGGCGGCCTCGTCGCCCACGTATAGCAGTCGCCACGAATCCCGCCCCCCGGATGGCATGACTCGACACCAAGGAACGGTCGATTATTGTTGTTTTGGTCACGAATCAGACGGCGAGGCACCCTGGTTCGGCCCGGGACCACCGACGAACGCGGCGTTCGGCTAATAAAACCGGCTCCGAAACCCCCGCTCGGTACGCAATCCTTAATAGAATATACGGTTGTTTTAATATATGACCGTCGTCAGCGTCTCGATGCCGGAATCGTTGCTGGAGCGGCTCGACGAGTTCGCGGAGGAACACGGCTACACCGGCCGCAGCGAGGTGGTCCGTGAGGCCTCTCGTAACCTCCTCAGCGAGTTCGAGGACAAGCAACTCGAGGGCCGCGAGTTGATGAGCACCGTCACCGTCGTCTTCGACCACGAGACCTCCAGCGCCGAAGAGCGGATGATGCAGGTCCGCCACGACCACGAGGACATCGTCGTCTCGAACGTCCACAACCACGTCGGCGACCACTACTGCATGGAACTGTTCATCCTCGAGGGCCCCCTCGACGAAATCTCGACGTTCGTCGGCAAGATTCGCGCGACCAGCGACGTGCTCTCGGTCGATTACTCGGTGATTCCGGTCGACGACGACGACGTGCCGCTGGCGGGATAAGGACGTTCGGTCGTCCCCGATGACGAGCGGCGGGCGTGGAATCGCCTCCAGCTAGAGGTAGCTGTCGTCCCACTCATCGGGCCGGTGTGCGTTGCCGCAGCTTTGACACTCAATGCGGTCGAGTCCGTCGGCGGCATTGGCCATCGAGCCACAGTTGATACAGTAGAACCCGTACTGCTCGGTTAGCTCCGAATCGGTGTACAATCGGAGGAACGGCGCCTCAGTGCCAGGAATCTCCTCATCGCCCGTGTGGACCGTCTCGCCGTCCTCCGTCTCGATGGTCTCCGCCCGGTGGCGTTCCTGGTGTTCGTCGCTGGCTTCGCTGGTCTCGGTGCCGAAGACGTTGATGGTGAACTCCTCCTCCGCGATGGTCTCCTCTCGACTGTCGATTTCCTCGTAGCCGAACTGTTCGAAGAACTGGTCGCCCGCCTCGTTTTCCGAGAGGATGAGCGCCCGGACCGTGTCGGCGCCCTGCCGTTCGAGTTCGTCACGAATCGCCTCGAACAGTCCCGTGCCGATGCCCCGACCCTGGGCCTCGGGGTCGACGAACAGCCAGTCGATTTCGCCGTCACCGCCGACGAGCGACCCGGTGGCGAAACCGACCGACTCGCCATCGTCCTCGGCGACGAGAACGACGTCATCGTCGTTTTCGCGGCGCTCCGTGAGATTGTCGGGGTCGAACTCCGAGCGGACGATGCCCTCGAGTCCCTCGGGGCTCAGCGAGTAGGACGCGCGCATCGAGTCGCTGGCAATCTCCCGGATTACCGCATCGTGGTCGGCCGTCGAGTTGGTGACGTCCATGCCCATACTTCGGGGCCCACGGGATTATTTGTTGCCCCTACAAGAACACAATCTGGTAACCAAGTGGGAAGCCAACACCGCCTTGGTTCGGGGGGTACAACCCCGGAGTATGCCCGGAAACGACCCGACACCGCCCGGAAAGAACCGGACGCCGGAGCCCCGCGATATCGACCCTGCAGCGCCCGAGGAATTCGGCCTCACGCAGGTCTGGTGGGGCGACGGCAAGGGCAAGACCACCGCGGCACTCGGCATGGCCTTCCGCGCGGCGGGCCACGGCTTCCGCGTCCACCTTCTCCAGTTCATGAAGGGCGGCGCCGACAGCGTCGAGGACGTCCGCGGTGAGTACAACGCTATCGCCGCCATGCCCGGCCTCACCTACGAGAACTTGGGCCACTACGGGTGGCACGCGATGAACGACGGCACCGAGGAACGCGACCACGAGGCCGAAGCAGAGGCGGGCTTCGACCGGGCGCGCGACCTCGTCGACGCGGCCGACGACGCGGACCTCTCGACGCCGTTCCCGCTGGACGGCGACGCCGACGACGGGCTGCACATGCTCGTCCTCGACGAACTCCTCTATGCCGCCGACCGCGGTCTCGTCGCCCCAAAGGACGTCGTCGACCTCGTCGAGTCGAAACCCGACGGCCTCGAACTCGTGTTGACCGGCAGCCACGAACACCCGGACTACCTCATTGAGGCCGCGGACCTCGTCACGAACGTCAGCAAGGAGAAACACCCAATCGACGCCGGTCAGCGAGCGCGGAAAGGCACCGAATACTGACCCTCTCGTTGGGTCGAAAGATTACCGAAAACCGCCGGCAGACAGCCGTCTGACGGGCGGACGACATCGGCACAAGACACATTATGTACCCCCTCCGAACGACGGATGGAGGATGGGTCGGCGCACGCTCCTTCCCCTCATGCGCCTTCCCCTTCAGCGCCGTCGTGGCTCGTACCCGGTGTGCTTCTTTCGATCAGGCAGTGGCTCGTTCGCCCGGCCGAAACGGACTCCGTGACTCGGGTGCGGAGCTATTTATCGCTCGCCGACCACGTACCGCCATGAGCGAGGATTCGGTGTTCCCCGAGGGCTTTCTCATCCCTATCTCCGGCCTGTTGGCGGTCGTCTTCGCGGTGCTTGCGGGTGCCAGCCTGCCGTCCGCCCTGTCCGGCCAGGTCAGCGGTATCGCCGCAGTCGTCGTCTTCGGCGGCGGCAGCATCGCCCTGATGGTCTTCAGGCACCGACACGGCAAGCGCCGTGAGGCGGCTGCCGAGGAGGACGCGGATATGGGCGAGGAATAACAGGAGACGCAGTGAACCGGCGGCCTGATGGGATGAACGGACTGGCGAACTCGACACTACGCTGCTGTTGACGGTCCGTCTATAGGGGCTCCGAGAGCGCATCGTGACCGAAACACCCGAAGTATTGAACAAATCCGACAGCGAAACGACGGCACGACCCGAGAGGACAGATGTTCGTACTTCTGATAATCGCAATCGGGGCCTTCGCCGCTGTTAGCGGTGTCGTCCGGCTTGCGCTGGTCGGCCGTGCGTATCGTTCTGCGCGGAGCGGCACACCTGACTCCACGGCGTTCGACAGGGACTGCGCACTTACGCTCACGATTCAGTCGATTACCGCCATCATCGGCGGGGCAGTCGTCGTGTCTATCGGCCTGGCCCTCGATGGCATCCTCGTTTTCTGAATCGGATTGCGGCGCGGCCGGCACGACGACTGCTTATAAATCTACGTCCAGTGCGTCGAGGTCGATCTCGCCGACCAGTTCCGCGGCCCGCTCGTACGGCGAGTCCGCTTGCCCCTCCGTTTCCGGTCGAACGCGCCCTGCGCGCTTATAAACGGCATCCACGAACGCCTCGCGAGCGACCCGATTCTCGAAGAGGGCGTGGAGGTAGGTGCCGAATACGTCCTCGACGGCGGCGCCGTCGTCCGTGAAGGGGCGGTCGACATCACCGAGCAGTCGGCTTTCGCCCATGTGGATCTCGTAGCCCGAGACGGGCCCCGAGGCGCCCGAAATCGGGCCACAGCCCGATAGGTCGCGCTCGACGGCCTCGACGGTCTTATCGGGCGAAAAGCGGGTTTCGACGGGTAGCAGGCCGACGCCCTCGATGGCCTCGGTGTCGCCCGTGCCCTCCACGTCGGCGTTGGTCAGGCGCTCGCCGAGCAGTTGGTAGCCACCACACAACCCGACCACGGGGCCGTCGAAGGCCCGCAACTGTTTATAAAGGCCTGCCTCCCGCGCCGCGAGCGCGTCGTCGACGGTGTTCTTGGTGCCCGTCAGCAGGACGGCGTCCGCGGCGTCGAGGCTGGCATCCAGCGGGACGAACCGCACACGGACGCCCGGAACCCGTGCCAGCGGTTCGACGTCGGTGACGTTCGAGGCGCGCGGAAACCGCGGGACGGCGACGGTAACCGTCCGGTCCTCGGGGACGCCGTCGTCGGCGCCCCATACGTCGGCCTCGCCGGGTGCCGGTAGCGAGACGCTGTCCTCTTCGGGGAGGCCGGGGTCGTCGTAGGGCAGGACGCCGAGGACGGGGACGCCCGTTCGCTCCTCGAAGCTATCGAGGCCGTCCTCCAGCAGCGAGCGGTCCCCGCGGAACTTCGTGATGACGGCGCCGACCACTTGCTCGCGGACGTCATCAGGGAGCAGTTCGAGGGTACCCACCAGCGAGGCGAAGACGCCGCCGCGTTCGATGTCGGCCACGAGGACGATATCGGCATCAGCGAACCGGGCGGTTTCCAGATTCGCCAAATCGCGGTGGTGAAGGTTGATTTCGGCGATGGAGCCGGCGCCCTCCGCGATTATGACGTCGTGGTTTTCGGCCAGTCGGTCGTGGGCCGCCTCGGCGGCCTCGCGAGCGCGGTCCCAGTGGGTGTCGTAGTAGTCGCCCGCGGCGAAGTGGCCGACCGCCTCGCCGTCGACGACGAGTTGGGATTCGCCCTCGCCGCGCGGTTTGAGGAGGACGGGATTGTGGTCAGTCGTCGCCGGGACGCCGGCCGCGCGGGCCTGAACGTGCTGGGAGACGCCGATTTCGCCGAAGCCGTCGCCGGTCGCTCGCGCGACTGCGCGTGCGTTGTTGGACATGTTCTGGGCTTTGAACGGCGCGACGTCGACGCCGTGGTCGGCCAGCAGGCGACAGAGGCCGGCGGCGACCGTCGACTTGCCGACGTGGCTGGCCGTGCCGGCGACGAGGATGGTGCGGGCGCGTGCCACGCCTGCTCACAGGCGTGGGCCTCAAATACCCCTTACGAGTCGCGAGCGCGCGGCGAAAGCAGCGACGTGCGTCGAAAAGAGACTCAGAACGCCTCGTCGGGCTGTTCGATGGTCGCCGAAAGCCCCTCGCGTTCGGTCTGGCCGGCGAGGTGTTCGCTTTCACCTTCGGATTCCCGCCGGCTGTTGCCCTGCTGTTCGTCGGTCACCGATTCGTCGCCCGTGACCTCGACGAACAGGGACTGTAACTCCTCGGCGCTCCCGTTGGATGCGTTCGTGCTCATCGTGCCTTCCTCCGCCTTGACCAACCAAGGGGAACATAAAGGAAACTCTGCCTAATCATATTGGCCGGGCCACAGGTGCGTCGGAAACCGGTGGGTCGGCGGAGGAACGTTTATCCGCCCGACACACCGACATACGACCGATGGACGACGGGGGCGACGCCGAACTCGAAGCGTGGGTCGAAAACCAGGAGACCTTCGAACCGCCAGCGGAGTTCGTCGCGGGCGCGAACGTCTCCGACCCCGATATTTACGAGGAATTCGAGAACAACTGGCCCGACTGCTGGGAGCGGGCCGCCGAGTTACTGGAGTGGGACCGCCGCTGGGAGGGCGTTCTCGACGACTCGGACGCGCCCCGCTACCGCTGGTTCGTCGACGGGAAACTCAACGCGGCCTACAACTGCATCGACAGACACGTCGAGGCCGGCCGGAAGAACCACGCCGCCCTCCGGTGGGTCGGCAAGCGCGGCGAGACGGAGACCTACACCTACGGCGACTTGCAACGGGAGACGGAGGCCTTCGCTGCCGCCCTTCGCGAGTTGGGCGTCGGCGAGGACGACGTCGTCACCCTCTATCTGCCGATGATTCCCGAACTGCCGGTCGCCATGCTGGCGTGTGCGCGCCTCGGCGCGCCCCACTCGGTCGTCTTCGCGGGCTTTTCGGCGGACGCGCTGGCGACGCGGATGGACAACGCCGATTCGGAGTATCTCGTCACCTGCGACGGCTACTACCGCCGCGGGGACGCCCTCAACCACAAGGGCAAGGCCGACCGCGCGGTCCGACAACTCGACCACGACGCTGAAACCGTCGTCGTCGACCGGCTCGGCGGGGGCCTCCCCCACTCGCTGTCCGACGCCCAGCACGACTACGACACGCTCGTCGAGGACCACCGCAACGCCGAGGTCGAACCGGTCGCCCGCGACAGCGAGGACGACCTCTTCGTGATGTACACCTCGGGGACGACGGGCGAACCGAAGGCCGTCCGCCATACGACGGGCGGCTATCTCTCACACGTCGCCTGGACCAGCCACGCGGTACTGGACATCAAACCGTCCGACACCTACTGGTGCTCGGCGGATATCGGCTGGATTACCGGCCACTCCTACATCGTCTACGGGCCGCTCGCGCTGGGCGCGACGACGGTCATGTACGAGGGGACGCCGGACTACCCCGAGAAGGACCGCATCTGGGAACTCGTCGAACGCTACGACGTCGACGTCTTCTATACGGCACCGACGGCGGTCCGGGCGTTCATGAAGTGGGGCACCGGGCATCCCGAGGAACACGACCTCTCCTCGCTGCGCCTGCTCGGGACGGTCGGCGAACCCATCAACCCCCGCGCGTGGAAGTGGTACTACGACAACATCGGCGGCGGCGACTGCCCGGTGGTCGACACCTGGTGGCAGGCCGAAACCGGCGGGATGATGGTCTCGACGCTGCCCGCCGTCTCGACGATGAAGCCCGGCTCTGCGGGCCCGCCACTGCCCGGCATCGACGCGAAGGTGGTCGACGCCGACGGCGAGGAAGTCGACCCCGGCGAGGCCGGTTATCTCGTCGTCGAGAAGCCGTGGCCCGGCATGCTGCGGGGGCTGGCCGGCGAGGACGACCGCTTCATCCCCGAATACTGGTCGACCTACTCCGAGCCCGACGAGGACGAATGGGTCTACTTCGCGGGCGACGGCGCGAAACTCGACGAGGACGGCTACATCACCCTTCTGGGGCGGGTCGACGACGTCATCAGCCTCGGCGACCACCGCATCGGGACGATGGAGATCGAGTCGGCCATCGTCGGCGTGGAGGGCGTCGCCGAGGCCGCCGTCGTCGGGACGGCCGGCGAACTCATCGCCTACGTCAGCACCGAACAGGACCGGGCGGGCGATGCGGACCTCCGGCGGGCCATCGTCGCGGGCGTCGAGGACGCCATCGGCGAGGTGGCCGTCCCCGACCACGTCGTCTTCACGCCCGAACTCCCGAAGACCCGGTCGGGCAAAATCATGCGCCGCCTGCTGGAGGACATCGCCACCGGCGCGGAGTTGGGCGATATCAGCGCGCTGCGCAACCCCGAAATCGTCGGCGAACTGCGGGCGCGACTGGCCGGCGAGACGCGGTCGTACCTCGAACCCGAGGACTGATTTCGCTTTTCGAATCGGATACGAAATCGCTGCTATAACCCCTTGCCACTCCGTCTAGGGTACCGTCCCAGTCGTTTGCGGTTCGCGTCCCGATTAGTTACGAATTAGCCATCCGATAGGTATCCTCCCGCTCGACGCCGCTACCGCCCGCAGCCACCCGAAGGGTTATGGTTTCGCAATAGACATTGAATACGAAATGGAAGCCACGCTGGACGGGACGGCCTACGAACGGCTTCGGGAGGCCGCCACGACGGGCCGGGAGCGACTCGTCGTTCGGCTGGCCGGCGAGGCGGGGGTTCGGCCGGCCGAGCAGACGCGGCTTCGGCCCGGCGACATCGACAGACGGCGTTTCGAGGGCGAGACCCACCACTTCCTCGCGGTCCGCGACGAGGACGACGACCCGACTCGCCGGACCCATCTCTCGGCGGACCTCGCACAGGCAATCGACGAGTACGCCGCGACGACGGGTACCGACCCTGACGGCCGCCTCATCGACGTGACGCCGCGGCGGGTCCAGATGCTCATCAGCGAGGTGGCGACTCGGGCCGTCGAAGCGACCGGCGACGAGCGGTTCGAGGACGTCTCCAGCGACGAGTTGCGCCGCTATTTCGCTCGCCGCCTGCTGACCGAAACGGACGTCGACCCCCGCGTGGTCCGCGAAGTGGGCGGGTGGGACCGACTGGCCGCGCTGGACCCCTACGTCGGCGAAATCGAGGACGCCGACATCGCGGCGGCCTTTACAAACGGCCATCGCCCGGCCATCGCCGCCGACGAGGGCCCCTCCTTCGAGGCTGCCGCGAGCGTCGTCGCGCTCGAACTCGACGCCGACGGGCGCGTGGTGGGGTGTTCGGGTGCGTTGGCGTCCCTGCTCGGCTATCCCGACGATTCGGTTCCGGGCACGCCCTTCGAGGGCCTCTTCGCCGAGGAGGCACGCGAGCGCGCACGGCCGAAGGAACTGCTCGCGACGGCGGGCCGCGATGACGTCACCGTCGAGGAGTGCTGGTTCCAGCGGGCCGACGGCTCCCGGGTTCGGCTCTCGGCACTGGTCGGCGCCCTCCGCGAGGACGGCCGCCTCGACGGCTTTACCGTCATCGTTCGGCCGGCCGACGCCGACGGCAGCCTCGCTGCCGGCGCCTTCCAGCAGGCCGTCGAGGCGGCGGGCCAGCCGATGTGTCTCGCCTCGGTCACGGGCGAAATCGAGTACGCCAACGCGGCCTTCGAGGAGTTGACGGGCTTCACGCAGGGCGAGGCCGTCGGCCGGACCGCCGACGACCTGCTCAGTACCGGCGAGAACACCGAGGCGTTCTATCAGGAACTCCGGGAGACGGCCCTGGACGGCGAGACGTGGACCGGCCAACTGACCACGCGCCGCAAGAGCGGCGAGCGGGTCCACGTCCGCCAGACCGTCGCGCCCGTGATGGACGGCGATGAAGTGGCTTTCTTCGTCTGTATCAGCACCGACGTGACCGAGCGGGTCCGCCGCGAGCGCGCGCTCGCCCGGCGGTGTGAGACCCTCGAGGGGCTCGAAACGCTGGTTGCGGACATCAATTCGGCCGGCCGCGAACTCATCGACGCCTCGACGCGGGAGGAAATCGAGGCGGCCGTCTGCGAGTCGCTGGCCGACAGCGAGGCCTACGTCGGCGCGTGGGTCGGCAGCACCGACCCCGGCGACCCGCGACTCCACCCCCGCGAATGGGCGGGCCTTGACCGGGAGACGACCGGTGCCGTCGACGTCGAAACCCCAGCCGTCGAGACGGCCCTCGATACGGGCGACCCGCGGGTGACCGGCGGCGACTTTGCCCCGGACGTGGTCGGCCCCTTCGATGCGGCGGAGGTCGGCGGGGTGCGCGCAGCGGGCGTCGTCCCGCTGGCCTACGGCGAGACGACCTACGGTGCTCTGGTCGTCTTCACCGACCGGCCGACCGCCTTCGGCGACCGCGAGCGGACGTTACTGTCTGACCTCGGCGCCCGCATCGGCCACGCCGTGACGGCCATCGAGCGGCGGAACCTCCTGCTTGCCGATACCGTCGTCGAACTGGAGTTCGGCTGTACCGACGACGAGGCATTCATCGTCGAGGCCACCCGCCAGCACGGCTGTTCGTGCACGCTGGAGGCCGTCGTTCCCGTCTCCGAGACGTCGCTGCTGTTCTACGTGACGCTGTCGGGCGCCCAACCCGACGCCTTCCTCGATACGGTGATGGACGCCGACGGGGTCGTCGACGCCCGGTACATCCGGGAGTATTCGGACCGCTCGCTGCTGGAGTTCACCGTCGAGGGCGATTCGCCGGCGCTGACGCTGACGGACCTCGGCGCGACCATCCGGTCGGCGGTCGCCGAATCCGGCGAGGCGACCTATCACGCCGAAATCGCCCGCGAGGGCGACGTCCGCGGCATCGTCGAGGGGCTACAGGCCGAGTTCCCGGCGACGGACCTGCGGGCGAAACACGCCGTCGACCAGTCCATCGAGACGGTCGCGGAGTTTCAGGACACGCTGGCGGAGTCGCTCACGGACAAACAGCGGGCGGCGCTGCGGGCGGCCTACTTCGCGGGGTATTTCGACTGGCCCCGCGGGTCGACCGCCGAGGAGGTCGCCGACTCGATGGACGTCTCCTCGCCGACCTTCCACAACCACCTCCGGAAGGCCGAACGGAAACTGCTGGCCTCCTTCTTCGACCACACCCACGACCACCTCGGCGCCGAGGCGCCCGAACTCGGCTAAACATTTTAAATCGGTCTGGTTCGCCGCACCTTCTGTCGGTTCGAACAGGTCAGATATCCGCGTCGAAATCTCTGATGAACGTTCATTCGGGACTCGATAGGGGGTTCGAGGGGCCGATTCGCGCCGGTCTCGCGGTCGCGACCTCGGGTGCGTTTGTCATGCTTAGATTCCCCGCTTATTAGTACCCGTTACGCTTGAACGGATGGAATGTCAGACTCGGAGGAATCCCAACTGGAGGCACGGCTTGCCGACCAGGAGGAATTCGAACCACCTGAATCGTTCGTCGAGCAGGCCAACGTGTCCGATCCCGCCATCTACGACGAGTTCGAGGAGAACTGGCCGGAGTGTTGGGAGCGGGCCGCCGACCTGCTCGACTGGGAAACCGACTACGACGAGGTACTGGTCGACGACGACGAACCGTTCTACGAGTGGTTCACCGGCGGCGAACTCAACGCCTCGGAGAATTGCCTCGACCGACACCTCGATTCGCGCGGCGACGAACTCGCCATCCAGTGGGAGGGCGAACTCGGGGAGACCCGCGAGTTCACCTACGAGGAACTCCACCGCGAGGTAAACGAGTTCGCCGCGGCGCTCCGGGACCTCGGCGTCGAGGAAGACGACGTGGTCACGATGTACATGCCGATGGTACCGGAGCTGCCCATCGCCATGCTGGCGTGTGCCCGCATCGGCGCACCGCACTCCGTGGTCTTCGCGGGCTTCTCCGCGGACGCGCTCGCGACGCGGATGAACTCCGCGGACTCGGAGTATCTCGTCACCTGTGACGGGTACTATCGCCGCGGTGACGCCTTGGACCACCTCGACAAGGCCAACGAGGGCCTCTCGGGTGTCGACCACGAGACGACGACGGTCGTCGTCGACCGCCTCGGCGACGAACAGGAACACGAACTCGGCGAGGACCAGGTCGACTACGACGACCTCGTGGCCGACCACGCGGGCGCGGAGGTCGAACCGGTCACCCGCGACGCCGAGGACATGCTGTTCCTGATGTACACGTCGGGGACGACGGGCGAACCGAAGGGTGTCAAACACACCACCGGCGGCTACCTCTCGTACGTCTCGTGGACGAGTCAGGCGGTCCTCGACGTCAAGCCGGACGACACCTACTGGTGTGCCGCCGACATCGGCTGGATTACCGGCCATTCCTACATCGTCTACGGCCCCCTCGCGCTGGGGACCACCTCGGTCATGTACGAGGGGACGCCGGATTACCCCGACAAGGACCGAATGTGGGACATCGTCGACAGCTACGACGTCAACCAGCTCTACACCGCCCCGACCGCGATTCGGGCGTTCATGAAGTGGGGCAGCCAGTACCCCGAACAGCACGACCTGTCGAGTCTGCGCCTGCTGGGGACGGTGGGCGAGCCCATCAACCCGAAGGCCTGGAAGTGGTACTACAAGCACATCGGCGGCGAGGAGTGTCCGGTCGTCGACACCTGGTGGCAGACCGAGACCGGCGGCATGATGATTACGACCCTGCCGGGCGTCGGAACGATGAAGCCCGGCTCCGCGGGGCCGCCGCTGCCCGGTATCGACGCACAGGTCGTCGACGGCGAGGGCACCGAGGTTGCCCCCGGCGAAGCCGGCTACGTGACGGTCAACAAGCCGTGGCCCGGCATGCTCCGGACGCTCTACAAGAACGACGAGCGGTTCATCGATGAGTACTGGGACGCCTACTCGGACCCCGACGCAGACGAGTGGGTCTACTTCCCCGAGGACGGCGCGAAAATCGACGACGACGGCTACATCACCATCCTCGGCCGGGTCGACGACGTCATCAACGTCTCCGGCCACCGGCTGGGAACGATGGAAATCGAGTCGGCCGTCGTCGGCGTCGAGGGCGTCGCCGAGGCCGCGGCGGTCGGCGGCGACCACGAGATGAAAGGCGAGGCCGTCTACACCTACGTCATCCTCGAGGACGGCTACGAGGAAGGCGAGGAGATGGAACAGCGCATCATCGAGGGCGTCGAGGACGCCATCGGTCCCATCGCCCGGCCCGAGCAGGTCATCTTCACACCTGAACTGCCGAAGACTCGGTCCGGGAAAATCATGCGACGACTGCTGGTCGATATCGCCAACGGCGAAGAGCTTGGTAACACCAGTACGCTGCGGAACCCCGACGTCGTCAAGGACATCGAAAAGAAGGTCAAGAGGGACTGAGGGGAGGAATCCCTTTTCCGAGTTACCGACGCCGAACACAGGCTACACACGACAACTATGACAGACAAAACCACTCACGATACTGCGGGTGACTCCGGTCGGGCCGACGACGGCCGGTCCATCGAAACGGACGGTGGAGTCGCCTCACAAGCCGCACAGGACCACGAACAGACCGACTATCTCAACGCGGAGGTGAACCTGCTGAACCCGAGCACGCCGTTCATGCGCGAACACCTGAAAATCGTCTGGACGGGCTTTGCCATCTGGGCGGTCATCGTCTTCGGGCCGGTAACGATGACGCGGCTGGCACCGGGCGTAATGACGACCCAGATGCCGGTCATCGGGTTCCCGCTGCACTACTTCCTCATCGCCTTCGGTGGGCCGACCGGCGCGCTGCTGCTGTCGTTCTGGTATGCGCGCAAGCGGGACGCCCTCGACGAGAAGTACGGTATCGACCCCGAGAGCGTCTCGACCCAGACCGAAGGCGAGGCCGTCGCTGCTGACGGAGGTGTCGAGGAATGATCGACTCGCTGGCACTCCAGAGCGAACTGCTCCCGGAAGGGCTGAACATCTCGTTCAAGACCCTGCCGGCCATCCTCGTGTTAGGGATGCTCGGCCTGTTCCTCGCTATCGGCTTCGTCTTCCGCGTGGCCGACACCGAGAACATGTGGGTCGCCGGCCGTTCCATCGGGAACGTCGAAAACGGGATGGCGATCGGTGCCAACTGGATGTCCGCGGCATCGTATCTCGGGATGGCCGCCCTGATCGCCCTTTCGGGCGTCTACGGGCTGGCGTTCGTCGTCGGCTGGACGACGGGCTATTTCATCCTGCTCATCTTCATGGCCGCACAGCTCCGACGGTTCGGGAAGTACACCGCCCCGGACTTCGTCGGCGACCGCTTCAACTCCGATAGCGCACGCGCCATCGCGGCGGTGACGACGTTCCTCATCGGGTTCGTCTACGCCATCGGGCAGGCACGAGGGATGGCCCTCGTCGGCCTGTACGTCTTCGGTGACTTCGGCGGCGTCATCCCCGGTCTCGACGGCTATCAGGTGATGGTCGTCGCGATGATGGCGATTACGGTCGGGTACCTGTCGCTGTCCGGGATGCTGGGCGCGACGAAGAACCAGGCCGTGCAGTACGTCATCCTCATCGTCGCGTTCCTCGCCGGGCTCTTCGTGGTCGGCGTCACGAACGGCTACTCGACGATTCTGCCGCAGATCGAGTACGGGATGCTCATCAGCGAACTCGGCAGCGAATTCAGCGAACCCTTCGTCAACGAGAGTTACTACCTGTGGATCGCGACGTGTTTCTCGCTAATCGTCGGCACCTGTGGTCTGCCGCACGTCCTGGTCCGGTTCTACACCGTCGAAAGCGAGCGGACCGCCCGCTGGTCGACCGTGTGGGGCCTGTTCTTCATCTGCCTGCTCTACTGGAGCGCACCGGCCTTCGCCGCCTTCGGGACCGACCTCTACAGCAGCAACGTCGGCGCGACCTACGGCGACCCCGGCATGTCGAGTGCCGCCGGTGACGTCATCGTCGTGCTGGCGACCCAGCTGTCGGGCCTCCCCGAATGGTTCGTCGGGCTGGTCGCCGCGGGCGGCATCGCCGCCGCTATCGCGACGGTCGCGGGCCTGTTCATCGCGGGTTCCTCGGCCATCAGCCACGACATCTACACCAACATCATCAACCCCGACGCGACCCAGCGCCAGCAGATTCTGGTCGGCCGACTGAGCATCCTCCTTCTGGGTGCCATCACGACGCTGGCCGCGCTGGACCCCGCAGCACCCATCGCCGCGCTGGTCTCGTACGCGTTCTCGCTGGCCGGCGCCGTGCTGTTCCCGATGTTCTTCCTCGGCATGTGGTGGGAGAACACGAACCGTCAGGGCGCACTCGCGGGCATGCTGACCGGCCTCACGCTGTGGGCCATTCCGATGATCAACGAAGTCGTGCCGACCTACGGCTTCTTCGGCGGCGAGACCATCTCGCCGGCCCTCGCACAGTGGATGCCGGCCATCGGCTCGGCGCTTATCGCCGTGCCCATCGTCTTCGTGGTCACTATCGGTGTCTCCCTCGCGACGGAGGAGCCGCCGATGGAGACCAAGAAGATCGTCCGGCAGTGTCACAGCCCCGAACCGATGAGCCAACAGCAGACGGCAGAAGACGTCGTCGCAGCCGACGGGGGCACCGAGACCCCCGCGGATGACTGACCATGTACGAGAAAATACTCGTTCCGACGGACGGTAGCGATACGGCCGAAAACGCCGTCGAGCACGCGCTCGACATCGCCGAGAAGTACGACGCGGAGGTCCATGCCCTCTACGTCGTCGACACGGACTCGATGAGCCTCACGCTCGGCGGCGAGCAACTGGACCGCATCGAGCAAGGCCAGTTCGACGAGATGGAGGAGGTCAAAGGCAAGGCCGACGCGGCGACCGGCTACGTCGCCGACGGTGCGGCTTCCCGCGGCCTCGACGCCGTCGAACACATCTCGGCGGGCAAGCCCCACGACCAGATCGCCAACTACGCCGAGCACAACGACATCGACCTCGTCGTGATGGGCAGTCACGGCCGCTCGGGCGTCAAGCGTGCGATTCTCGGCAGCGTCACCGAACGGACGCTCCGGTCGACGCACGTGCCCGTGCTGGTCGTCGACGTCCAAGAGGAATAGCGCGCAAGACTGACGGCGCCCCGGCGCCACGATATTTTTATGCACTACCACCGACCGACACCCCAGAGGAGCCACCGGCTATGAGCATCGTCGACCGACTCCGCGAGCACGTCGAGGAAAACCAGCAGGGTATGCTCTACGACCTCGTGTTCGCGCTCGTGTGGGTCGCCTTCGTGGACGCCCTCTTCCGGTTCGTCTTCCCGCCGTCGTATCCGGAGTGGGCGTTCTACCTGTTCATGCTCGCCGGCATCCCCGCGTACTTCGGCTTCTTCTGGTCGCTGAAGATGGCGAAAGCACAGCAGCAAGAGTAATCTCGAATCGGATTCCGACCCCGCCGACTTCGTTTTTCGTTCCCGACTAGCCGCGTCCCATACCTCTAAGCGCCCGCGTGCCAAGCCCCGAGTATGGGCGAGCAATTCGGCAACCGGAAGGTCAATCAGGTGTACCGCGAGGGGATGTTCGAGGGCAAGACGCCCGAGTTCCCGGTCAGTTACGAGGACCTGCGACAGGCGGCCCACGACTCGATGGACGAAACCGCCCGCGCCTACATCCACGGCGGCGCGGGCGCCGAGGAGACCTTCCGCAAGGAACAGGACTTCTCGGCGTGGCGCATCGTCCCCCGGATGCTGCAGGGCGTCGCCGACCGCGACCTCTCGACGGAAGTCCTCGGCCAGACCATCGACTACCCCGTCATGGTGACGCCACTGGGCGTCCAGACGCTGGTCCACGAGGACGGCGAACTCGCCACCGCCGCCGCGTGTGACGAACTCAACGTGCCTTTCATCCTCTCGTCGCTGTCCTCGACGCCGATGGAGGACGTCGCCGAGGAACTGGGTGACACTCCCAAATGGTTCCAGTTCTACTGGTCCAGCGACGAGGACATCGCCAAGTCGTTCCTCAACCGCGCCGAGGAATCGGGCTACGACGCCATCGTCGTCACCGTCGACGCGCCCACTCTCGGCTGGCGCGAGCGCCTGCTCGAACGCGGCTACTACCCGTTCCTCGAAGGCGAGGGTGTCGCCAACTACTTCTCGGACCCCGCGTTCCGCAGCCAACTCGACGAGCCGCCGGAGGAAGACCCGCAAGCGGCGGTCGACCACTTCCTCGACATCTTCGGCGACTCCTCGCTGACGTGGGACGACCTCGAATTCGTCTTCGAGAACACGGACCTACCGGTGCTTATCAAGGGCGTCCTGCACCCCGAAGACGCCCGGAAGGCCGTCGAGCACGGTGCTGACGGTGTCGGCGTTTCCACTCACGGCGGCCGGCAGGTGGACGGGTCTATTACGGCGATTGAAGCGCTTCCCGAAATCGTGGAGGAAGTCGGCGACGAGGCGACGATTACCTTTGACTCCGGGATTCGTCGGGGTTCGGATATTTATAAGGCGCTCTCGCTGGGGGCTGATGCGTGCCTTATCGGCCGGCCCTTCATCTACGGGCTGGCGCTCGGCGGGCAGGACGGCGTCCATCACGTGCTGGAGAACCTGATTGCCGACTTCGACCTCTCGATGGGGCTTGCCGGTCGGGACGATGTCGATGATTTGGACCGGGACTCCCTCCGCCACGAAGACGACCTCTAGACGTAGTCGTTAGCGCTATTTCTTTTTGAGTCGGACTTGGCGACTCACTCGACCGCAACACCTCCGAAGCCCTCAGCCGGCTGGCGGTCGTTCAGCGACATATCCTCCCTACGGTCGGATAGTGGTCGCTGAACGACTCCACTTCGTCGCCACCCGGCTTCGCCCTTCGATTCCGCCAGGCACCGCGACCGCGCCACACGCCTCCCCAACCGACTCCCTCGCTCCGCTCGGTCGTCCCTCACGGGTCGCTTCGCTCCCCGTTCGGCATCCGAGGGTCTCGCTCCCTGCGGTCGCTCCGACCCTCGCTACCCCTCGCACGGTTTCGTCCGACCGCCGCTCACGGGTGCGTTCGCGGCGTTCGGCCAGCGCGCGCCATTTATAAATTCAACTGGCCGGGAGCGCGGGCGGCCGGAGGCCGTCGCGTGACCCGGGGAAGGGCAGGTGCGTCTCCTGGTGGACTGAAAGGGCGAGGGGCGCTGGCGCCGAAGTAGAGTCGCTGAGGAGGCACTACGCGAGCGAAGCGAGCGTATCCTCCTCAGCGACCGCCAGCGGGCCGAGGGCTTTCTACGTCGTTGCGGTCAGGAAGTCGCCAAGCATCACTCACCAACAAACACGTCCAAACCCAGCACCTCCAGTTTATAAATATCAACGCGCCGAAACGCCACACAACCCCACTTCTCCATGCCACTCCAACGAGTCTGCTACGACTGCGGTCGCGAGACGGACGAACGCCGAGCCAGATGCACGTGCGGCGAACCACTATGGCTCGACACGGACCCGGAGGATTTCGACTGGAGCGACGTCACCGACGCGCCGGGGTTGTGGCGTTACGAGGCCCTCCTCCCGGTCGGCATGCCGACGCCGGGCCGTCTCGCGGCCGCAGCGGGCGGAACACCCCTCCTCCGAGAGCCCGAACTCGACGGCTTCGCGGGCACGAAAATCCACCTCAAGGTCGAAGGTCAGCACCCGACGGGGAGTTTCAAGGACCGTGGCAGCGCCCTCGCGCTGGCGGCCATCGAGGCCGGCCTCGAAGACGAATCCGGCCACCAAATCGACGCTGTTGGCACGGTCTCCCACGGCAACATGGCGATGAGCATGGCGGCCTACGCCGCCTCCTTCGGCCTGCCGTGTGTCGTCCTCGTTCCCGACGACATCCCCGAGGAACGCCTCGGCGTCATCGCGCAGTTCGACCCCGAAATCAGACGGGTGCAGGGCGATTACGGCCGTCTCTACCGCGACTCGCTGGAGGCGGGCGCGGCCCACGATATCGCCTTCGTCAACTCGGACGTCCCCCTGCGCGTGGAAGGCCAGAAGACGACGGCGCTGGAAATCTGCGAGGCCTTCGCGCCGACGACGCCCGATGCCATCGTGATGCCGGTCTCCAGCGGCGGCCACGCCAGCGGCGTCTGGAAGGCCCTTCGCGAACTCGAATCGGCGGGGGCCATCGACGAGATTCCGCGCCTGTACTTCGTGCAGGCGGCCGCCTGTGCGCCCATCGCCGAGGCGTTCGCCACGGGCGCCGAGACGGTCTCGCCCATCGAGGGCGGCGGTGGCGAGACGATTGCCTACTCCATCGCGAACGCCGACCCACCGAGCGGGAACCGGGTGCTCCGTGCGGCCCGCGAGACGGGCGGGTCGGTCATCGCCGTCGACGACGAGGAGATTCGGGAAGCCCAGCGTGAACTGGCGACCGAAGCGGGCCTGACCGTTGAGGCCGCCTCGGCCGTCCCGCTGGCGGGCGCGCGACTCCTCGCCGAGGCCGGTACGCTTGCGAACACCGACGATGTGGCCGTCATCACGACCGGCACGGGACTCAAAGAAGCCGCCGGGTCAGCAGCGGCGGCGTCGACCGAAACGGTCGGTATCGACCGACTGGATGCGGAACTATCGACGTTCGCGGAGTAATCAGACCTCGCCCAACGCGACGTAGAACGGCACCGTCTCCCGGCGGTGGTACTCGCCGGATTGGACCTGTCGGACGGCCTCACGGCCCATTTCGCGCCACTCGCTCCTGAGGGCATCGAGTTCCTCCTCGCTGCCGGCCATCGTCTCGCGGCGCTCTCGGAGGCCCGCGCCGCTTGCCTTTCGACCGACGGCTTCGACCTCCCGTTCGCTATAGGGCGGTTCGACCGCGAGCGTCTGGTCGTAGCGGGTCGTCGTCACGTTCGCGAGGCCGGCCGTCCGGAGGACTTCGGCGGCCTCGGCGCCCAGCGCGACGTTCGTCTCGATGCCCTGCAGGTAGCGTCGGCGGGCCTGTGCGGCCAGTCGGCTCTCGGCGTCGACGGTCGATTCGACGGCGACGGCGCTGTTATCCGGTTCGATGCAGGCCACGCGATTGCTTGCGACACGGGCGAACTCCCGGACTGCGGCCTCGGGGTCGGGGAGGTTGATGAGCAGGGCCTGACAGACCACGAGGTCGAAACTGTCGTCGGGGAAGGGCAACTCGTAGGCGTCGGCCTGCACGGCGGGGCCGTCGACCTCCAGGAGCAACTCGCGGTCGCGGTCACAGCCGACCACCTCGCCGGGGCATTCCTCGGCGAGCACGCGGGTCAGCGCGCCCTCGCCACACCCGACGTCGAGGACCCGGTCGCAGGTATCGAGATCCAGTGGGTCGAGGGCCTCGCGGCTGTCGGCCCACATGCCCTGCCGCGTCTCCCGGAGGTATTCGGCTGAGAACCGCCGCATTGCCGGAGGGTAGTTCTGGCGGGCTTAAAACGTCTCGCTACGTCGATGCCTTGGCGGCGATGCGGACGCCTTCGACGAGGCGCTCCAGCGGCCGGGAGCCGTTCAGTCGGACGGCCACGACGATGCCCTGGGTGTCGTTCGTGGGGACGACGACGTCGGCGACGGTTTCGTAGACGCGAACCGTCGTCGTCAGTTCCTCGCCGTGGATGTCGGTGTAGGCGCCGCTGCCAAGACTTCCGAGCAGCGACGATTCGAGGGCGCCCTTCCCGGCCTCTTCGTGCTCGCCGAAGCCATCGGCCAGATAGACGCTGTCGGTGCGGGGGTCGGCCTGTGAGTCGTACCAGCCGACCGCAAGCAGGTCGTCGCCGATTTCGGTTTCGAGCGCCTCGCTCGCCGCGGTGGCCGCCGACTCGACTGTCATACAGGGTACACGAAGCGGATAAACAAAAACGCTGGCAGCGGGGAAACGAACCGAGTCAGTTCCCGTAGAACTCGCGAACGCGCTCGATGTTCCAGGCGTAGGACTTGCCGTTCTCGGTCGGGGTTTCGAGGACGAGCGGGACGTCTTCGACGGCGTCGTGGTTGATGAACGCGCGCATGCCTTCCTCGCCGATGAGCCCCTCGCCGATGTGGGCGTGTTCGTCCTTGTTGGTGCCACACTCGTGTTTCGAGTCGTTGAGGTGGACGCATTCGAGGTGTTCGAGGCCGACCTCCTCGTCGAACTCCGCGAACGTTTCCTCGACGCCTTCGGGCGTCGAGAGGTCATAGCCCGCGGCGAACATGTGGGCGGTGTCCAGACAGACGTCGAGGTCGAGGTCACAGCGGTCGAGGACGCCGCCGAGTTCCTCGAAGGTGCCGCCGAGTTTCGTCCCGCTGCCGGCGTCGGATTCGATGAGGACGGTCACGCCGTCGGGCACGTCGAGTTCTTCCAGCGCGCTCGCGGCGTTATCGAGGCCGCCGTCGACGCCCGCGCCCGTGTGGGCGCCGAGATGGACGTTGACGTACGGAATCCCGAGTTTGTCGGCGGCGTCGACTTCCTTCTGCATGGAGTCGATGGATTTCTCGCGGAGGTCGTCTTTCGGGGTACAGAGGTTGACCAGATACGAGGAGTGGATGACCCACGGGCCGACGTCGTTCTCCTCGGAGAGGCCGCGGAACTGCCCGGCCTCGTCGTCGCCGATGTTGGGGTCCTGCCAGACCTGCGGCGAGTGGGTGAAAATCTGCCCGCAGTTGCCGTCGTATTCGAGTTGCTCCTCGACGGCGTTGTCAACGCCGCCCGCGATAGAGGTGTGTGCGCCGATTCTGAGCATACACTCCCTCCGGGCAGGTGGGGGTTAGTGGCTTCGGAATCGTGGCCGGTTGCCGGTGTTCGACACGCCGACTAACCTGCCGTCGGGTCCTCGTCGGTGAACTCGAAGCGCGCGCCGCCGGCGTCGCTTTCGGTCACCGTGACGTCCCAGTCGTGGGCGTCGGCGATGGTGTCGACGATGGCGAGACCGAAACCGGTGCCGCCACCCTTAGAGTAGCCGGATTCGAGGACGGCCTCGCGTTCGCTTTCGGGAATGCCGGGGCCGTCGTCGGCGACGTAGAAGCCGTTCGGGAGGCCGCCGACGGTGACCGTGGTGGCGCCCTCGGCGTGTTCCGTTGCGTTCCGAAAGAGGTTCTCCAGCAGTTGCCGGAGGCGTTCGGGGTCGGCGACGACGATACCGGGGTCGTCGAACGAGAGGTCGAGGTCCCGGGTGTCGGCGGTCTCCCACGCGCTTTTGGCGGCGCTTTCGAGGTCGACGGGTATCGGGTCGTCGGTGAGTTCGCCCTGTCGCGCCAGCGCGAGCAGGCCGTCGATGAGTTCCTCCATCCGGTCGTGGGCGTGCTCGGTGGCCTCGAAGTGTTCGTCTTCGCCGGTTTCGCGGGCGAGTTCGAGACGGCCGCGGGCGACGCTGAGGGGGTTCCGGAGGTCGTGGCTGACGACGGAGGCGAACTGGTCGAGGCGTTCGTTCTGCCGGGCGAGTTCCCGCTCGCGCTGTTTCTGCTCGGTAATGTCGGTGTAGATGGCGTAGCCGCGGGTGACCCGTTTCCCGACGTCGTGGGGGACGACGTGGAGGATGAAATCCCGCAGGCCGTCGGCAGTCTGCCGGCGCACCTCGCCGTGGAGGCTCTCGCCCCGCTGGATGCGTTCGTTGAACTCGTTGGGGTCGTCATCGACGTCCGGCGGGACGATGAACTCGTCGAGGTTCTCGCCGGCGATTTCGTCGCTATCGTAGCCGAACACCTCCTCGAATGCGGGGTTGGCGCGCTTGACGATGGGTTTGCCGTCCTTCATGTGGGCCTCGACGGTCGGGTCGGGGATGTTCTCGAAGAGGGCTTCGAGGTCGTCCCGTTCCTTCCGGAGGCGGGTTTCCTTGGCCGCGCGGTCCAGGGCCGCCTCGGCGTTGGCCGCGAGGACGGTCGCCAGTTGAAGGTCCGCCTCGTCGAAGGCGTCCCGCTCCGTCGAGGCGATGCTCAACACGCCGTGGTCGCCCAGCGGGAAATAGGCGGCCGACTGAATCGGGCCGTGGTCGTAGTCGTCCTCGACCGTCGAAAAGTCGGGTTCGACGCGCGGTTCGCCCGCCTCGAAGGCCTTTCCCAGCGGGGTAACGCCGACGGGATACGGCTGCTGAACACGGAACATCTCCTCGACTTCGTCGGTGCTGTAGGACGGCACCAGCATGCCGTCCTCGTGGAGGCGAACCGTGGCGATGGATTGGCCGAGAATCTCCTGTGCGGCCTCGAGCGTCAGGGTGGCGACCTCGTCGGTATCGGCGGTGGCCATCAACTCCCGGGTCGCATCGTGGAGGCGTCGCAGGCGGGCGTCGGTTCGGTTCTCGCTCCGCCGAAGCACGCCGATAGTGCCCCGGAAGGTACCGTCGTCGGTGAGCAACGCGACGTGGTTTTCGAGGTCGATTGTCCCGCTGTCGGCCGTCTCGACGGCCATGTCGTAGGTCGCGGTTCGGTCGTCGCTCCCGGAGAGCAAGTCCCTGATGACGGCCTCGCCGCGCTCGATGTCGCTCGGACTCAGGAGCATCGAGACGGGTTCGCCGACCACCTCGTCGGGGTCGTAGCCGGTCAGCTCCGCAGCGCGTTCGTTGAAGCCCATGATACGACCCTCGGCGTCGGTCATGTAGGCGGGGTCGCCGATGGCATCGAGGAAGTGGCGATATTCGGCCGGCGCGGGGGTCGCTTCCCGGTCCGCCGCGGGGCCGTGGTCCTCGACCGCGTGTTCGATGCGGCGAGCAAGCAGCGTGTAGGTGTCCGCGTTCGGGTGCTTCCGGACGAAGTCGGTCGCGCCGGCCGCGAAGGCCTCGTCGACGAGGCCCTCCTCGCTGGTGCCGGTAAAGAGGACGAACGGGAGGGAGGGCCGCTGGTCCCGGATGGCAGCCAGCAGGTCCAGTCCCGAGGCGTCGGGCATCTCGTAGTCCGACACCACGCACTCGACCGTCCCGTCGAGCGCGTCGAGGGCGGGGGCGGCGCCGCTGGCCGTCGCGATATCGAACTCCTCGCGTTCGAGGTGCCGGGCGACCGTCTCACGGAACGCGTCGTCGTCATCGACGAGCAGTACCCGAATACCCGGACTCACGGACCATTTGTGGGTGTTCTCGCGGGATAAGCGTACTGGATGTGCGTGTCGGCTCTTCGGCGACACGGTTCGATGGCGTTTTGCTCGGTCCGCGCGCCGTCCCCGTATGGACCAGTCGTTCGTCGACGGTGAGGCCCCGGCGGGCTATCGCCTTCTGGAGGAGGTGCCGACGCCGTCGGAGTTCGTCCGTCTACGGTCAGAGGCGGGAATGGCCGAACGCAGCCTCGAAGCCGCCGAGCAGGGCCTGCCGAACACGTTGTATTCGGTCGTAGCGCGAACGGAGACAGCCGACGAGACCGACCCAACCGCCGGGCCGGCCGTCGGCGTTGCTCGCGTCATCGGTGACGGTGGCGCCGTCTTCCAGATATCGGACGTGGCCGTCGTGGAGGCGCATCAGGAACAGGGGCTGGGCACCGCGATGATGGATGCGGTGATGTCCTATATCAGGGCTGAGGCCCCGGAAACGGCGTATGTCAATCTTCTCGCGGACGTCGATGGCTTCTACGAGCGCTGGGGGTTCGAGTATAGCGCGCCCGCTTCGAAGGGCATGGTCTGGTCGCCCGATTAGTCGATGGAGTAGCGGGCGATGTCGGCCGACCCACAGACCTCACAGTCGTCGGCGTGGGGACCGAGCGTCGTTCCGCAGTCCCGGCATTCGTAGACGACGTTTCCATCCGCGAGCAGGCGTCGAACGCGTTCGAGCATAGTGTTGGTTCCTCCCGAACGGGAGGCCCCGCCAGTAGCGACTCGGCGGGCCATCCTCCCGTGGCCGTACAGGTGGCTTGTGCTGGCCGACCCATAAATAGTCCAGACCTTTCAATCCGATGATGGCGGCTGGGTATACACGTCGATGAACACCTCGCGAGCGGGACCCGGAAGGTTCCTGTGGCCGCCCGCCCATCCACCGACGATGAGCGACGACCGACCGACCGCCGTGGCGCTGCCCGGGCCGCCCGAATCGTGGCTGGCGAGCCTCCGGACCCTGCTCCGGGACGTTCGCGGCAAGTCGCCGTCAGAAGACGACGTCCGCGCGTGGCTGGAGGAACACACCGAGGGAGACACCGATGCGAACGTCGACCGCTATCTCGATTTCCTCGCCGCCATCGACGTCCTCGATGGTGGCGACACGCCGCCGTCGCTCGGCCCCTACGGCCGGGACTTCCTCGATAGCCACGACGAGGGCGTCCTCTTCGAGACGTTGGCGGCGAACGTCGCTGGCGTCCGCGCGCTGGTGGAGGTGCTGGCGATTCGACCCATCACCGACATCGAGGCCGCGGAACTCCTCTCGCGGGAACTGGACGCCGAAATCGAGGACGCATCGGCCTATCGCGGCTGGCTTCGGGCGCTCGGCTACGCGGAGTACGACGAGGGCGTCATCGACCTGACGACGAAGGGTCGGCGACTGGTCGACAGCGACGCAGAACTGTCCGACGGGGCCGCCTCGCGACTCCCGAGCACGCGGGCATCGGAGGCGGCCGACGCGGCGGCGAACGAGAGTGATGACGAACCGACGGCCGGCGAGGAAGCCACACCGGGGACCGCCGCTTCGTCGTCGGAAACTACGGAAACAGCGCGTTCGACGGCGGAGACGAACCCGCCCGACATGGACGCCTCGACGCTGACGGCGCGGCACGACTACCGCTGTATGGTCTGTGGCGACCGGCGTCGGCAGGCCCCCGAGGAGGGCTACGCCGAGGTTCACTACCTCATGCCGCCCGACGAGGACCATGGCGGGCCGACCGACGCCGACAACGCCGTCGTCGTCTGTCCGAATCATCGCGCCGACTTCGAGCACGGTCTGATTCGGGTCGACCCCCAATCGCTGACCGTCGAGCACGCCTACGAGACCGACGTGTCGGGTCGAACGCTCCGGACCGTCGAGGGCCACGCCCTCGGCGCGCAGTATCTCGCCTACCACAACGACGTCGTCGCCGACTTCTAGCGGACGCGCGCCAGCCACTCGAAGGCCTGTTCGCGGAGGCGGTCTTCGGCGGCCTCCGAGAAGCGATGGCCCTCCTCGCGGTAGGTCTGTAGAAGTGTATCCGTCTGCAGGGCGCCGACGGCATCGAGGCTGTCCGACAGGGGGACCGACGCGTCCTCGCGGCCGTGGAAGATTGCGACGGGCACCGCAAGCGACTCGGTGACGCCCTCGAAGGCGTAGGTGTCGAAGTCCTCGAAGAAGCGCTCGTCGATGGCGTACTCCTCGTCGTACTGGAAGACGCCCTGCGATTCGACGGCCTCACGGGCGGCATCGAAGGCGCGGTTGTAGGTCACCGGCGCGCGCGTGACGAGCGCCTCGACACGGTCGTCGTCGACGGCCGCATGGAAGGCCGTCTTCCCGCCGAAACTGGAGCCGAAGGCGGTGTAGGCGGGCGGGTCGAAGTAATCGACGACCGCCTGAAGGTCCGCGATACGCGTCGAGAGGTTCTGGTCGATGAAGGCGCCGTCGGATTCGCCACAGCCGCGGAAATCGAAGCGTACGGCGTTGTAGCCCTCCGCGACCGCGCGTTCGCAGCGTTCCTCGTAACTTCCGGACTTGTCGCTGAGAAATCCGTGACAGAAGACGAGCCAGTTCTCGGAGTCGGCCTCGTGACGGACGGCGACGACGGATTCGTCGTCGGTGACAGACACCGTGTGACGTTCCATTGGCCTGTCGGACACGGCGGGCGACCGTAGGCGTTGTTGTCGGTCAATCGGTCTTGATGTCGAGTTTGTCCGTGCCGCGAATCCACTCGAGGTACTCGGAGATCCGGTCGGCCTCCCGAAGCGCCTCGATGGTGTCGTAGGACTCCCGTAATTCTTCGTTGGTGAAGACGGCGTGAATCTGGTCGTGACAGGGGCGACACAGCATCACCGTCGGACTCTCGGCGCGTTCCTCCGGTCGGAGGTGGTGTTCCTGAACGACACGCGGGTCGTCGATGCGTTCGTCGGGCACCACGCGGCCGCAGAGTTCGCAGGTCGTCGGCATCGGCTCAAACGGTGTAGGGCCTACAGCGGGATATCGGTGACTCCGCCGGCACACTCTTTGTCCTGCCCGTCGGCCACCCCTGCATGGCTACCGATTCGCCGGTCCCGCGTCTCGGCCTCGGGACCTGGCAGAACACCGATTTCGACCAGTGTCGCGAGAGCGTCCGGACCGCGCTCGAACTCGGCTATCGGCACGTCGACACCGCGGAGTTGTACGAAAACGAGCGTCCCGTCGGCGCCGGTCTCGCCGCTGCAGACGTGCCCCGCGAGTCGGTCTTCCTCGCGACGAAGGTCCTCCATCCCCGGGCGACCGACGAGGTGACGCGAGCGTCCATCCGCGAGGCCGTGGAGGGCTGTCTCGACCGCCTTGACGTCGATGCGGTCGACCTCATGTACGTCCACTGGCCCGCCGACTACGACCTTGAGTTGGTCCACAGCACGCTCGCTGGCCTTCGCGACGACGGACTACTCGACGGCGTCGGCGTCAGCAACTACGAGCCACGCCACCTCGAGACGGCACTGGACGCCGACCCGGACATCGTCGCGAATCAGGTGGAGTTGCATCCGTTGCTCCCGCAGGCCGACCTCCGAGAGCGGTGTGCCGACCTCGGCGTCGACGTGGTCGCGTACGCGCCGCTGGCCCACGGGGACGTGTTCGACGTCCCCGAACTGGAGACGGTCGCCGAGAAGCATGGGATGAGCGTCCCGCGTGTCACCCTCGCGTGGCTCCGCGAGAAGGGCGTCGCCGCCGTTCCGAAGGCCACGAGCGAGGCGCATATCCGGGACAATCTGGCCTCACGTGACCTCGAGTTGGCCGAGGAGGACGTGGCGACTATCGACGGTATCGAGCGGACGGAGCGGTTCTTCGACCCCGACTACGCGCCCGAGTGGTGAGACGGTGTCTGACTTCGTTCGACGGTTTGCAGGAGGATACTCGCAATATCGAGGCGCCTCCCCGATTTGAACACCGTGAGACGTGCTCGCTCCGCCCGACTCACGAGCTCAAATCGGCTCGGGATAGACTTTTGACTGCTCACGTTGTTCGCAGCAAAATGCTCGCGGCTTCGCCGCTCGCAATATCGAGGCGCTCTGCGAGCGCCTCGCAGTCCGCCCTCCCCGATTTGAATACGCGGAGACGTTCCGAGCGTGCGGCGCTTCGCGCCGTTCCGGGACTGCGACTCCTCTCTTCAAATCGGCTCGAAATAGACTTTTGACTGCTCACGTTGTTCGCAGCAAAAGTCCGCCCTCCCCGATTTGAACGGGGGGCAAGTCGATCTACAGTCGACTGCTCTACCAGTCTGAGCTAAGGGCGGGCGTATGTGATACGAGACGACTGCGGGACTTAACGGTTTTGACCTACATCGCCCTCGTGTCTCCGACTCATACGCGATTTCACGCCGTTCGACGGCGTGTCCGCCGCTCGACGCACGCCTGTCTGACATCGCGGGAAGATTGAAATACCGTCACACACAATCGTCGGACGAGTAATGAGCAAGATCACGTTCCGGGCGGATGACGACCTCGTTCGCCAACTCGAGGAGTTCGACGCCTCCAAGAGCGAGGTCATGCGTCAGGCGCTCCGGGCGTACCTCGACGAGAACGGGGAGGCGCCCGTAAACGAGGGTTCGACGGGCGTAAACGCCGATTCTTCGCCTGCGTCGGCCGAGGAGTCCCTCGACGACCTCATCGCCGAGCGCGTCGACGCCGTCCTCGCGGACCGACTGGACGGCGCGTTGACGCCGCGAGAGCCGCAGGACGTGAACGTAAACATCACGCTGGATGGCGATTCCGGCAGTGTGTCACACGAGGCAGGGGAGGGTCGTAAGACAGTCCCCGCCGAGGACGAAAACGCGTCCGACGAGCCGCGGGAGACGTGTAAACAGTGCGGCGAGGACTTGCCTGAATCGGCCGTATACTGCTCCAACTGTGGCGAAAAGGCGTCTCACAGGGTGTTCTGCGAATGCGGCGACGAGCTCCGCTCGGACTGGGGCTTCTGTCCCGGGTGCGGCCGTCGCACCCCTGCAGCGGACGTTCTCAAGGATCCGTAAACGCGGAAAACAGGGGATTCAGGGTCGTAAACGTCCTTCTTACATAGTTGTCTTACGCCACCCCTAACCTTTAAGTAGTCTGCTTCTGTGATTACATCTGCGTAAGACGGCGCGTCTTACACCAACCCGCCTGTGGCAGGAAGGGCCACGCTACCGGGCGATTTCGGGGTGTAAACGCGAAAGCGAACGCGTGTGCAACGCCGTCTTACCCACAGACAGAGGGGAAATACAATATGGAGCGTGTGACACTACGGATTCCGAAGCAGCAGATCGAAGAGGTCGAACGCATGGTCGATACGGGCGAGTTCCCGAATCGGAGCGAGGCGATTCGCTCCGCCGTGCGCGAGATGCTCAATGAACAGGACGCCGAATCACGGGACAGCAACCGCCCGTGGGCCAAGGTGTAGACGATGCAGGACATCGTCAACTCCGCACTCGAGAACGCGGAGAAAGAATCCCGAGAGGTCGGCGACAGCGACGACGGTAGCGATTTCGGTGACCCCCGAATCGTCATCGTCGGCGCTGGCGGTGCCGGTAACAACACCGTCAACCGGCTGTACAACATCGGCGTCGATGGCGCGGATACCGTCGCCATCAACACCGACAAACAGCACCTGCAGATGATCGAGGCCGACACCAAAATCCTCGTGGGCAAGTCGCTCACGCAGGGGCTCGGTGCCGGCGGTGACCCGTCGATGGGCGAACGCGCCACCGAGATGGCGCAGGGCACCATCAAGGAAGTCCTCGGTGACGCGGACCTCGTCTTCGTCACGGCGGGCATGGGTGGCGGCACCGGTACTGGTGCGGCCCCGGTCGTCTCGAAAATCGCCAAAGAGCAGGGCGCTATCGTCGTGGGCATGGTCTCGACGCCGTTCAACGTCGAGCGCGCCCGGACGGTCAAGGCCGAGGAAGGACTGGAGAAGCTTCGCGGCGAAGCCGACTCCATCATCGTCCTCGACAACAACCGCCTGCTCGATTACGTCCCGAACCTGCCCATCGGCAAAGCCTTCTCCGTGATGGACCAGATCATCGCCGAGACGGTCAAGGGCATCAGCGAGACCATCACTCAGCCGTCCCTGATTAACCTGGACTACGCGGACATGTCCGCGATAATGAATCAGGGCGGCGTCGCGGTGATGCTCGTCGGGGAGACCCAGGACAAGAACAAGACCGAAGAGGTGGTCAACGACGCGATGAACCACCCGCTGCTCGACGTCGACTACCGCGGCGCCTCGGGCGGACTGGTCCACATCACCGGCGGCCCCGACCTCACGCTGAACGAGGCCGAGGGCATCGCCAGCAGCATCACCGAACGCCTCGAAGCCTCCGCGAACGTCATCTGGGGCGCCCGCATCGAGGACGCCTACAAGGGCAAGGTCCGCGTCATGGCCATCATGACCGGCGTCCAGTCGGCCCAGATCCTCGGTCCGACGACCCAGAAACAGGCCGACGCCTCCCGGCAGGCCATCGACTCGGTGGACGAAGACGAGTTCGCCTCGACGCCGCCCGAAAGCTCGACGGAGACGGGCACGGCCGGCGGCCGCGGCGCCTCCGGCAACTCCGGCGGCTTCAGCCGCAGTGAAACCGACGGCGGCCGCTCGGAAGCCGAGAAGAACAACGGACTTGACGTAATCCGATAAGTCTTAATTTCGATACTTTCTTTTGACCGCTACTGATTGCGATTAGCTCCAGCAATAGTCAGCTATATTCTCTGACAATAACCGCGTAAAACGACGTGTATGACGCTCGGCTGACGGCAGATAGAGGTTCAGTCGCCGGTCTCGGCTAATTCGCCACCGACTGCGTCAACGAGTTCGCATTTCCGACAGACGTCGTTGTTCGTCGGCGCGCCACAGCGGTCACAGTCGCCGCGCGGCCCCTCGTCGCCGCCGCGGTAGGCCTCGGCCGCCAGCTTCGCCAGTTCCTCGTAGCCGGACATGATGGAGTGGCGGGTGCCGGGATGGTCGTCTTCGAGGTCGTGGATGTGCTGTTGAATCTCGCCGCGGTAGGCCTCGCTGGCGTGGGGACATTCGGCCATATGCGAGGGGAGGTCCTTCAGGTGCGCATAGAGGGCGACCTCCTTTTCGGGGATGTCCCGAAGCGGCTTGGCGCGGGGAACGAAGGGGTCGTCGTCGATTTCGCGGTCCTCGAAACTGCCCAGCGAGGCGTCGAAGTGTTTGGCGACCTGCTGGATGTCGCCCGACAGCAGGTTCATCATCGCGGTCTGGGCCTCGTCGTCGAGGTTGTGGCCCGTCAGGAGTTTGTCGGCGCCGTACTCCTCGGCGTACTGGGAGAGTGCGTCCCGGCGGAAGACCCCACAGTAGGCACAGGGGGCCATATCGAGGGGGTCCTCGGCGGCGACGTCGTCCATCTGGAGGCCGTATTCGTCGGCATACGAGACGACCTCGTGTTCGATAGAGAGGTCGTCGGTCAACTCGATGCAGGCGTCCAGCGAGGCGTCGCGGTAGCCCTCGATACCCTCGTGAATCGTGAGCGCGACCAGTTCGACGCGGGGGTCCTTCGCGAAGATGTCGTCGAGAATGTGGGTGAGGACGACGCTGTCCTTGCCGCCGGAGAGGCCGATGAGCCACGTTTCCGGGTCCTCGGGCGTGGCCTCGGCCGAGAGCAGGGCGTCATCGCGAATCCGTTTGCGGACCCGGGAGTCGACCGACCGACAGAAATGTTCCTCACAGAGGTGCATGCCCGAGTAGGCGGCGTGCATGACCGCCTCGTCGCCGCATTTGTCGCACTCCATTAGCGGCTACTTGCCGATTCGACGGGATACGGGTTTCGCTCTGATGCTCATCCGGTCTCTTCCGTAATGTGGACCCGGGCGCTCGCGACGACCCCCCACACGAAAAGCCACGTAAAAAGGACGATGAACGTAACCATCGTCGAGGAAAGCAGGCCAAGCGGCTCCGTCAGGTCGAACAGCACCGGGTACGACAGCAGGCTGAAAACCACGGCAACGAATCCGCCCATAACACACTCCAGACACTGCCAGACGGTGCTAAATCGAGGGGTACCGCTCTGGACCTTTCGGGGACGCCCTCCCGCGCTGTTTGGTGTGTTCATTCACACCACTATTCTGGACCTTCATGCTAATTCATTATAAATATGTCGCACACATCGCTGTAGCATCGTTGCCTCGAATAACCGATGTACGTGCCCTCCCGTGGTCTCGGCGGCGGTTTGGGTCACGCGGGCGGAACCGATTAGAAGGAGACCCAGGTTCGCGGCGCGTCCG
This sequence comes from Natronomonas halophila, assembly GCF_013391085.1. Lineage (NCBI taxonomy): Archaea > Methanobacteriati > Methanobacteriota > Halobacteria > Halobacteriales > Natronomonadaceae > Natronomonas > Natronomonas halophila. The sequence goes on from NZ_CP058334.1 coordinate 1,895,319, forward strand.
GGAGGCCGACCACGCGCATCTCGCGGGTGCCGTCGTCGGCCTCGCGCAGTTCGACGACGGCGTCGAAAAGCGACGTGAGGGTGTTTACCTCCTGAGTGTTCTGTGTCGTCGGGTCGAGGGTGGCGATGCCGAGGTAGTTGGCCGCGGAGACGCGGCCGGTGATTGTATGGAGGAAATTGAACATCCGCTGGCTGTCGGCGTACTGGAGTATCGTCGACAGCGACAGCACCGACAGTCGCAGGCCGGCCTCTACCTCGCGGCCGATATCGCGGGTGCATTTGACGATGCCCATCCCGATGCCCGTCAGGTCGCCGGGCGAACCGACGTATTTGATGGCCTCGGTGTCGTCCATCGACCCCTTCCCGGTCGCGCCCGTACAGTCGACGACGTGGAGCCTGTCGGGGTCGCCGTCCGGGAGTCCCTCGTAGGTCGACCGGAGCCGGTCACCGTCGGTGTCGGGCGTGATGGCGATGGCGTGTTCGTCCGGCGTGCCGACGGCGAGCAGTTCGAGCGCGAGGCGGCGCTTGCCGAGCATCGGCGGCCCGGAGATGAGGACGTTGGTCCCGGCGGAAACGGTATCGAACCCGGAGACCGGAACGACGTCGCCGACGTGGTAGGAGTCGGCCCTGGCGACGGCGCCCTGAAAGCCGTCCGAACTCATTCGCCGTCCTCCTCGAACTCCCTGAGGGCGCCGACGAACGTCGCGTCATCGAGCAGGCGGTCCTGCTCGCCGTCCAGGTCGGCCTTCAGGTCGTCGATGCGCTCCTGAAGGTCGGTGTAGGCCTCGCTTTGGGCCAGTTCCTTCTCGGTTTTCTGCTCTTCGAGCATGGCCCGTTTCGCCAGCAGCGACCGATACTCGCGGACCTTCTCGGCGCGCTCGCTCCGTTCGAGCAGGTCGTCGATGGTCTTGCGCAGTTCGTCGGCCGTCGGGGGTTTCGTGATGTAGTCGTCGAAGCCCATCTCGATGATGTCGAAATCGGGGTCGACGGCGCTGACGATGGCGACGGGACAGTCGTAGCCGCGGTCGCGAATCTCCGCGAGCACCTCGTCGCCGGACATGCCGGGCATCATGCGGTCGAGCAACACCACGCCGACGTCCTCGTCGAGTTGTTCGAGGGCGTCCGCGCCGGAGTCGGCCAGTCGAACCTCGTAGTCGAGGTCGAGCCAGAGCTTGTACGTCTCCGCGACGTCGGGTTCGTCCTCGACAACGAGTACGACCGGGTCGTCCGTCGCGTCCATACCGGTCATTGTGCTTCCCCCGGTTTGCCTCTTTGGTCGTCCGTGGTGTCCGCCCGCTGGAGGTCGATGACGAAGGCCGCGCCCGGGTCGTTGTCCTCGATGTGGATATCGCCGCCGTAGGCGTCGACCATCGCGTCGACGAAGAAGAGGCCGAAGCCGGACCCCGAGGATTTCGCGTGGGTCTCCCCGCGCCGGAACACCATCTCGTGCTGTTCGGCCGGAATACCGCGGCCGTTGTCCGCGATGCGAACCCGGACGCGTCCGTCGACGCGTTCGGCGCTGGCGTGGATGCGGAGCCCCGCGGTTTCGTTGTGCTCGATGGAGTTGCGAACGATGTTCCCGAGGACGTCACCGAGCAGTTCGTCGGCCCGGACCTGAAGGCCCTCGGGAAGCGAGGTTTCGAACTCGACGTCCGGATAGGTCTGGCCGATGCGGTCGAGTTCCGCCTCCAGCAACCGCGTGACGTCGACGGGCTCCAGCGTGACGCCTTCCTGGCCGCTGAGGGCGTTCAGCACGGTCTGGACCCGCTCGACGAAATCCGTGATGTCGTCACACCACCGGCGGATTGTCTCGGCGTAGTCGCCGTGGTCGCCGTCGAGTTCTTCTTCGAGGATTTCCGCGCGGGCGCCGATGACGGTCATGCCGTTGAGGACGTCGTGGCGGAGGATGCTGTTGATGAACTCCATCTGTGAACTGCGGGTCTCCAGTTCGGCTTCGCGTTCGATTCGGTCGAGGGCCGCCTCGACGTTGCCGGCGAGGATGTTCATCAGGTAGCGGTCGGTCTCGGAGATGGCCTCGCCTTCCAGCGTCGCGAACCCGAGCAGGCCGTGGTCGCCGACCGGTGCGAGCACGACCGTTCCGAGCGGCATGTCGACGGCTCCGTCGCGGGTTTGATAGTCGTCCGCGATACGCGTCTCGCCCGCTCGGAAGGTTCGCATCTCGACGGAGTCGTCATCGATTGTCGGGATGCCGTCCATGCCGTGTTCGGCGGTGAACGCGCGGACCTCGTCGGTCATCTGTTGGGGAACGAGCGCGTCACTGACCGAATCGTACTGCCAGTAGACCGCGAACGGCCGCCCCAGTACGTCACCGGCGATATCGACGGCCATCGACTCGGCTTCCGTCGCGACCGAGGTGTCGGCCAACTTCAGGGTGGCCTGCTGGAGCGTGCGAATCTGCCGTTCCTGCCGTTTCCGCTCGGAGATGTCGCGAACGATACCCGTAAACAGCCGGCTGTCGTCCAGTTCGAGTTCGCCGAAGGAGACCTCGATATCGACCTCGTGGCCGTCGGCGTGGCGTCCGGGGAGTTCGATGCCGCTCCAGTCGAGGGCGCGCTCGCCGGTGTCGAGATAGCGCTGTATCCCCTCACGGTGCTGTTCGCGGAGGTGTTCGGGAATAATCGTCGTCAGCGACTCGCCTTCCAGTTCGTCGGGGTCGTACCCGAGGATGTCCTCGATGGCCTGACTCGCGAACTGCACCGTACTCGATTCGTCGATGGAGACGATGCCGACCGGCGAGTTCTCCGTGAGTGCGCGGAACCGCGCGCGGGACTGTTCGAGTTCGCGTTCGCGTTCGGCCCGGTCGAGCGCCGCCCGCGCGTTCAGCCCGAGGATTTCGGCCTGTCGAACGTCCATCTCCGGTATCGCGCCCGGTTCCGGGCGGCCGACTACCAGCAGTCCCTGGTCGCCGAGCGGTATCAACAGGACGGCGCCGAACGGCCCGTCGAAAGTGCGGTTTTCGACCGTCCGGTAGTTCTCGACGACACGGGTTTCCCCCGCCCGGAACACCTCCATGCCGAGCGCGTCGTCCTCGGCAATCGGGTCGAGGTCGGAAACCGATTCGACGTTCAACAGGTCTTTGCTGGAGTCGGTTATCCCGACCGCGACGAGGTGGTCGGCCGCCTCGTCGTAGCGCCACATCATCGACAGCGGGCAGTCGAGGACGTCCTTGGCGATGTCGACGGTCGTTTCGGCGACTCCCTCGGTCGTGGTCGCGTAGGTCAGCCGACGACTCGCGTTGTGGAGGTCCTCGATGCGCCGTTTCTGTTCGTGCTGTTCGGTGATGTCCATCGCGGTGCCGATGACCTGTGTCACCTCGTCGTTCTCGTAGACGGGGGTCAGCCACGCTTCGAGCACCACGGTACCGAGGTCGACGGTCCGATGGACGGTGTTGCCGTCGAGGGCCTGCTCGATGCCGTCGATGACGTTCGGGAGGCCCGCGTACATCTCGAACATCGAGTCCCCGACGGCTTCGCCCGGTTCGAGGCCGAGGGCTTCGAGGCCCTTCCCCTCCGAGAGGGTAATCGTCCCGTCTTCCTCGAAGACGAACAGCATGATGGGGACGTTCTCGATGATGGTCGCGAGGCGTCGTGCCCGCTCTCTGGACTCGGTGATGTCGCGGACGATGGCGACGCTGCCGCCGTCCTCCATCCGTGTCAGCGTCAACTCCTGTGGGAAGGTGCTGTCGTCCACACGCTGGCCGGTCGATTCGCCCCGCCACTCGTTTCGGGATTTGAGTTCCGGGAACACCTCCTCTTCGATACGGGCGGCCTCCGAGGGCGGATAGCAGCGTTCCCAGGGTTCGCCGACCAGTTCCTCGGGGTCATCGTAGCCGTACATCTCGGCGAAGGCCCCGTTGACCGTGACGTACTCGCCGCGGTCGTTCAGGATGGCGATGCCGTCGGTGGCGGTTTCGAGCGCGCGCTGGGTCCGGCGTGTCACCCGGTGTTGCTGTCGTCGTCGGGCATCGTAGTAGCCCGCGAGGGTGCCGCCGGCGGCGCCGAGCGGCGCGGTAAAGAGCGCGGCGTAGGCGCCGACGGTGAGCGGGTTGCTCGCGACGACGAGCGCAGTCGTCGAGAGGACGACGGCGAAAAGCACCGCGGTCGCGGCCGTCCAGGTGGTGACGACGATAACGTCGTCGCCGGTCAGGTCCGTCCGGTGGAGTCGAACGCCGCCGGCGACGATGGCCAGCGATGCCACCAGCGGCACCGCGGCCCGCACCGTATCGAACCCGGACGTGCCGATGAACGCACCGGCGACCGAGAGGACGGCAAGCAGTACACCGATTCCGATAACCGAACACTTCCGCAGGCAGTCGCCGATGCCCGTAGTCCGCTCGGCCCGCCCGCCGAGTTCGGGCGCTTCGGTCGTCATTATATGTGGTCTATGGCGAAAACGTAAAGCAATTGTCTAGAATTCGGCATGGTGTCCCATGCTAGTACGGTACCGATACCGTCCGTGAGGGTTTTGCCTCGTGGCCGACTACCGCTTGCCGATGAGTTTCAGCCGCGAGGAGGCCGTCGCCCGCCTGCGCGAAATCGTCGAGACGGTTCGCGCCGAACCGATGGCCGTCCCCGTCCGCGAGGTGTGGGTCTACGGCGACGTCGTGTTGGGGATGGACCCCATCGAGCGCCTCGACGTCTACGTCACGAAGGACCTGCTGTTCAAGGACGAACCCGACCGCGAGGCGGACTTCGAGAAACGCCTCGGCGTCTCGGGGGTCGGCAAGACGGTCGCCGCGGCGTGGGCCGAGGAGTTCCCGGAGTACGTTCGCGCGAACGCCAACGGCCACGTCGCTCCCGAGAAATGCCTCGCGGCCCACCTGCTCGAAGACGACGAACCCATCCACCTCGAAGTGTGCAATACCGGCTTCGAGAACAACGTCACCCAGCGGCTCAAGGGCGCCCGCGCCCGCGACGATTACACGCAACTGCTCGACCCGCGGGCGGCCTGTCTGTGGGTCGACGACGAGGACGGCGGACAGGTCAGCGAGGAAGCGTTCCGCAAACTCGAGGAGGGGGAGTTCGTCTTCCCGACGCTGTCGGCCTCTCTGGAGATGCTCGGGATGGACGAGGACGAAGCGGACGAGGCCGCCGACGAACTGCGGGCCTATCAGGACCAGCAGGACGGCGTGACGGTTCGCGGCGACGTGGTGTAGGCGGTGCTTGGCTCGGCGGTCACTCCTCGTCGAGAATCCACTTTTCGCCCCACTCGGAGATTTCGTCGAAGGCCGAGAGGAGTTCCCGCCCCTTCGGCGTCAGCGAGTAGTAGACGGCGACCGGGCTCCCCTCGTCGACGCGGCGTTCGACGTATCCTTTCTCCCCGAGGTCATCGAGCACGCGGGACAGCGTCTGTGAGTTCGCGCCCGTCGCCCGCTTGAGTTCGTTGAACCGGAGTTCGCCCTCACGGAGGACGTGGATGACGGTCATCCGCCAGCGGGACCCGACCTCTTCGAGGGTTTTGATGACCGGACAACCGTCGTATTTCGCTTCGAGCGTAGCATCCGATGACATCTGTGTGACCTGGTCAGACGAACGTTCGCTGACCTATATTACGGTCTCGGTCCTTGACCAGGTATGATGATGTAACCGCAGCGCGCGGGCATCATCACGGCATCGGACGACAGCTAGCAGCGACGCACCTCACTACCATGGACGTACTACTACTCGGCGCGAGCGGACGAATCGGCCAACGAACAGCGACGGAACTCCTCGACCGCGGCCACGCCGTCACCGGCGTCTCCCGAAGCGGGACCGTCGACGACATCGACGACGACGAGTTCGTCGCCGTCGCCGGGGACGCGACCGACCCCGACGACGTGGCGAAACTCGCGACGGGCCACGACGCCGTGGTGTCGACGCTCGGTCCGAGCGGCGACGCAGCCCCCGACATCCTCACGGACATGATCGAGGCCGTAATCGAGGGGCTGCGCCGCGCGGACGTCGACCGCCTCGTCTGGACGGGCGGCGCCGGCGGCCTCAAGGTCGGCCCGGAGACGCTGCTCATCGAAACCGAGGAGTTCCCCGAGGAGTGGGAGCCGGTCGCCCGCGTGGCCATCGAGGCCTACGACATCCTCAGCGAGGCCGACGATTTGGCGTGGACGTACGTCGCGCCGGCCGCGCTTATCGAACCCGGCGAGCGAACCGGCGAGTACCGGACCGCCGACCGCGAACTCGTGGCCGACGAGGAGGGGGACAGTTACATCTCGATGGAGGACTTCGCCGTCGCCCTCGTGGACGAACTCGAAAGCGAAAACGCCGTCCACACTTATCTCGGCACCGGGTACTGAGCGCGGCAGCTACCCATCCAATCGTGGCGTCGCGTGCCCGAACCGAACGCTATGCGGTTCGACGGGACGGCAAAACGAGAATGAAAGCGGACGTTATCGAAGGTCCGGGACGAGCGCTGCTTCTACCTCGTCGGCGTCGTAGCGCTTGAGCTGGCCGCCGTCGGCGCGGATGGTGGTGGTTTCGTCCTGCGGCATGACCGGGACCATAGGTTCGATCTCGTCGGGGGTCATCTACTACCATCCACAATGTGCATAGTCTTAAACCTTCATGATTGTTAGTCAAAGATGCGGCAAGTATTGTCGGGCGGGCATCCGAAGCCTTATATCCGAATACGAAACAGTCGAAAGTAATGGTCGAGGCGTTCGCCGTCGCGTCGGGGAAGGGCGGGACGGGCAAGACGACGAGCACGCTCGCCCTGGGGATGGCGCTGGCCGAGGAGTACGACGTCACGGTCGTCGACGCCGACACCGGGATGGCGAACCTGCTCTTTCATACCGGCCTCGCCGAGGCCGACACGACGCTCCACGACGTGCTGGTCGACGGCGGCGCACCCGTCGAGGACGCGACCTACGAGCGGTTCGGAATGCGTGTCGTCCCCTGCGGCACCTCGCTTGCGGCCTTCGAGGCCGCCGACCCCGAACGCCTCCGGGACGCCGTCGCCGAACTCGCCGCTGACACCGACGTCCTCCTTTTGGACTCGCCAGCGACGCTGGCCTCCAAAAGCGCCGTCCTTCCAATCGTCCTCGCGGACCGCGTGGTCGTCGTCCTCCAGCCGACGATTCCGGCCATCTCGGACGGCCTGAAGGTTCAGGAGTACGCCCTCTCGTACGGTTCGGATATCGCCGGCACGTTGTTCAACCGAGTCACGGGCGACATCGACGACGCCGCCGAGAAGGCCGACCGCTACTTCGAGGGGCCGCAGTTGGCACGGATTCCCGAAAGCGACGCCGTCCGGGAGGCACGGGCGGCCGGCCAACCGTTGCTCGCTCACGCACCCGAGACACCGGCGGCCGCCGCCTACCGGGAGGCTGCCTCCGCACTCGACGTCCGTGACGGCGACAGCGACGCGGTCGCCGAGCGGTTCCGCACCGCGGTCATCCCCGACCCGCCATGATTCCCGAGGGCGACCTTCTGCGCTCGCGGGTCGTCACGGACCTCGCGCCCGCCCTCGAAGACGTGCTGGACCGCCGACTGGACGGCTATGCGGTCCTCGCGCCCCGGGACGCCCTGCTCGGCGCGGACGGCACCGACGCCGACCGTGGCGTTCTCACCTTCGAATCCGGGGTCCCGACGCTGGCCTACCACGCCGGCACCGACCGCGGCGGCCCCGCCGCGCTGGCCGATATCGGTCCCGGCCCGTATCGCCTCGAACTCTACGCGCTGGATGCCACGCATCTGGGGGTGGCCCACGAAACCGAGGGCCTCCGGGTTCCGCCGGGGATGGCCGCCGAGCGACTGGCCGGCGACGGCGCGCTGGCCGACCGGGTCCGGAAGGCGACCGACGAGGACGACGCCGAGGCGGACGGCGCCCTCGACGCGTTCCTCGACAACGAGGCCGCAATCGAGGACATCCGCGAGTCCGCGCGCTCGGAGGCGGCGGCCCGCGCCGAAGACTGGGGCTTCGAGGACGCCATCGAGGAGTAGGGGGGCGACGACGGTCCGGTATCGGCCGAAGGTTCAAAACCGAAGGCCCACGCACAGGTGGTATGGCACCCTCCAACGACATCGACATCAGCGGGCTGGACCTTTCCGGCGACCGCTACGTCGTCGAACAGAGCCTGATTCGGAACAAGTACGCCGCCTCCGACAGCGATGGCAACACCGTCCTCCGGGGCAAGCAGAAGATGTTCAAACTCAAAGAGGAGTTCCCCTTCGTCGACGCCGACGGCGAGGAGGTCTTCACCGTCAAGGCCGGCAGCGTCATGGACGTCGCCGGCAACTACGTTCTCTCGGATGCCCGGACCGGTGAGGACCTCGTCATCCTCGATAACGACTTCTCGATGTTTCAGGACACTTGGACGATTCGGGATGCCGACACCGAGGCCGCTATCGCGCGAATCGACTCCCGCGGCGCGCTGGTGACGCTCGCGCGCAACAACCTCCCGTTCGGCGAACTGATTCCGCACAAGTACGAAATCACCGACGCCGACGGCGCCCACGTCGGCAATATCAACGGCAAACTGTCGATTCGCGACCGCTACGAAATCACCATCGACGACGCGAGTTCCGTCCCGAAGGAGGCCGTTATCGCCGCCGCGATGGTCATCGACGCCATCCAGAACAACTGACGGCACGCTTTACCCTCTGGCGAGCGTCTCCAGAGTATGGATTCGAAGAACTTCCTCTTCTGCTCGCTGGACGCCGCCCTCATTGGCGATATCGCCTGGCAGGTCCACAAGGAAGGCCACGACGTCAAGTACTATATCGAGGCCGAAAGCGACCAGGAAATCGCCGACGGCTTCGTCCCGAAAACCGACGACTGGCGGGCCGAAACCGAGTGGGCGGACGTCATCATCTTCGACGACATCTGGGTCGGTAGCGACATCGGCACCGGCGAAATCGCTCAGGAACTCCGCGCGGAAGGCAAGGCCGTCGTCGGCGGGACGCCCACCACCGACAGCCTCGAAGAGGACCGCGGCTACGCGATGGAAGTGCTGGAGGAAAACGGCGTCAACACACTCGAACACCGGGAGTTCTCGGATTTCGACGAGGCCATCGCCTTCGTCCAGGAGAACCCCGCTCCCTACGTCATCAAGCCGCTCGGCGAGGTCCAGAACGTCAAGCGCCTGCTCTACGTCGGCCGCGACGACGACGGCGGCGACGTCGTCGACGTCCTCCGGGCTTACAAGAAGGCTTGGGGCCACCGGATGAAGGGCTTCCAACTGCAGCGGAAGGTCGAGGGCGTCGAAGTCGCGATTTGCGGCTTCTTCAACGGCGACGAGTTCGTCGAACCCATCAACTTCAACTTCGAGCACAAGAAGCTCTTCCCCGGAAACATCGGCCCGCAAACGGGTGAGATGGGTACCTCGATGTTCTGGTCGGGCCGCAACAACCTCTTTGCGCGCACGCTCGGCAAACTCGAAGAGTGGCTGGCCGACGAGGGCTACGTCGGCAGCATCGACGTCAACTGCATCGTCAACGCCAACGGCGTCTATCCGCTGGAGTTCACCCCGCGGTTCGGCTATCCCACTATCACCCTGCAGGAGGAGTCCTTCGAGTCGCCGACCGGGCAGTTCTTCTACGACCTCGCCCACGGCAACGACCCCGACCTGCGGGTCCACAGCGGCTATCAGGTCGGCGTCCGGGTCGTCCTGCCGCCGTTCCCCTTCGACGACGAGGAGACCTACGACGAGAACTCCCGGAATGCGGCGGTGGTCTTTGAAACTGATAGCCGCGAGGGCATCCACATCGAGGACGCGAAGAACGTCGATGGTCAGTGGCGCGTCGCGGGTGACAACGGGATGCCGCTCGTCGTCACCGGCAAGGGCGAGACGATGGGTGAAGCCCGCGAGCAGGCTTACGGCCGCATCGACGATATCGTCATTCCGAACCTCTACTACCGGGACGACATCGGCGAGCGCTGGACCGACGGCGACGGCGACCGGTTGCAGGCGTGGGGCTATCTCGGCCCGGCTTGAGTCGAGTATCGCCCCCTCTCAGTACTCGAAGACGTCCTCGACCGACTGGAGGGCGAGGCGGCCGAGCAGTCGCACCGGCCCCCGCTTCGGCAGGTCCCGGAGTACCTGTCGGGTACCGGGCGGGTCGCTACCCCCGGCGTCGATGTCCCAGTCCGTCTCCGCGGCGAAGCGTTCGACGGCTTGCTCGGCGCGGCGCTGAATCGCGTCGGCATCCAGCGTTCGGACCTCGCCGTCGCGCAGGAGCATCTCGCCGTCGACGATGACCGTCTCGACGTCCGCCGGCGCCGCGTTGTTCACGACGTTCGCCGGGGCGTTCGTCATCGGCGTGAACTTCGGCGCATCGATATCGAGGAGGACGACGTCCGCCCGCTTTCCGGGTTCGAGACTCCCGAGTTCGTCGCCGACGCCGAGCGCGCGGGCGCCCTCAACGGTGAGCATCCGCACCAGTTCCATCGAGGAGTACTGTCCCGCGGTTCGCTTGAGGTTGGCCGCGAGGCGGGCCTGTCGCGCCTCACCGAAGAGGCTGTAGGAGTCGTGCCAGTAGTGGTCGTCGATACCCAACCCGACGTCAACCCCGGCCGCCCGGAGTTCGGGGACGGGCGTCCATTGCATCTCCGGGCCGGGGTTCCAGTAGGCGAACACCGAAGGGCAGTGTGCGACCGAGGCGCCGGCCGCCGCAGTCCGTTCGATGTCCGCCTCGTCGGCGACCCGGAAGTGTGCCGCCACCAGTCGGTCGTCGAGCAGTCCCACCTCGTCGAGTAGCGTGAGGGAGTCGTCCGCCCCGTTTGCCCGCGCCATCGTGTCGCTCTCGTCGAGTTCGAGCAGGTGGGTGTGGACGAGCAGGTCCGGGTACTCGGCGGCGAGGGCGCTGATTCGTTCCCAGAGGTCCCGCGAACACGACCAGTCGTCGTGCGGGCAGATGGTCGCCCGGATTCGTCCGTCGTAGGTGTCGTGGTACTCGTCGATGAACGCCCGAGCGCGGTCGAACTGCTCGTCGACGGGAACGTCCCAGAACAGGTCCGTGACGGCGGGACCGAAGAAGCCGCGCAGGCCGGCCTCGCCGAAGGTTTCGGCGCCCGCCTGCGGGTCGATGTCCATCGAGTTGACCGTGGTGACGCCGCCGACGAGGAAGTTGAGCGCGGCGAGGTCGTACCCCGCCTCGACGAGGTAGTCGAACTCGCCGTCGGCGATTTGCGCATACAGGGCCGTCATGCTCCCCATCAACTCCAGCAGTCCGAGGTCGCTGAACGCGCCCAGAAGCGGCGTCAGTTCGAGATGGGTGTGTGCGTTGACCAGTCCCGGCATCGCCAGCGACCCCTCGCCGTCGATGACGACGTCGGCGTCGGCGTCGCGGTCGCCGGCCTCGGTGGGCCGAACCTCGGCTATTCGGCCGTCCTCGATGCGGACGGTTCCGGACTCGAAGAGTCGGTTCTCGCCGTCGACGGGCAACACGAGCGCGTCGTGAACGAGGATATCTCCCGTCATCGCCGTCCCCCTGTCCTGTAGTGTTCGATTACCGTCGCCTCGGCTTTCCGGAGCAGTTCCCCCGCGGTACTCGTCGAACAGTCGATGACGTCGGCGACGTCCGCAACCGTTCCTTCTCTGGGAACCTCGTAGTAGCCGACCGAAACCGCCGCCTCCAGCGCCGTTTGCTGTCGGTCTGTCAGTCGCGACGGCGAGTGGGCCCGCTCGAACTCGTGGACCGCGTCGATAGTGAGGTCGCCGAACTCCGAGAGGCTCTCGTGAAACGTACTGAGTGCGTCCGCTTCGCCGACCGCCTCGAACCGAACCGCGCCCGTTTCGTGGAAAACGACCGGCGGGATGAAGACGACCTGCGCTTCCGCGATTGCCTCCAGCAGGGCCGCCGAGAACTCGTAGTCGCCCTGCTGGAGGAACGCGTAGGTGCCGTCGGCCTCCGGGACGACGTTGCTGACCACCAGCGAATCGATGCTTTCGATGGCGGTCTCGGTCGCTTCCCGGTCGCCGTCACACCAGAACAGCGTCGTCGCTTCGGCCGTCGGACTCCACGTCAACAGTTCGGCCCGGGTAATCGGCGTCCCTGCCATGATGTGCCGCTGGAGGGGGTGGAGATGCCGGTCCGGATAGGTAACCGAGAACTGGATGCGTTTCATGCCGCCATCGGCGGCCGTTCGCCCACCCAACACATCAATCACCGTGGGTCCCCGCCCGTCATCGGTGGGTGGCGAGCACGTCGGGAACGCTCCGGAGGAGCGTCTGGAGGTGGTCCGCATCGTTGAGGGCGCGCAACTCGGCGTTCGGGAGCTGTGTTTCGAGGCGGCGCGCGTCGGCTATCGGGACGTTCGCATCGGCGTCGCCGTGCCAGAGGCGGACGTCGCCCGTGACGTCCGCGAAGTCGATTCCCCAGTCCGTCGTCGCGTGCCGAAACTCGGTGACTGCGCCGCGGCGGGAGTCGGCGAACGCCTCGACGAAATCCGCCTTGACCGTCTCGGCGGCGGCATCAGGGACGGACTCGGCGTCGTCGGTGTACTGCGCGAGCACGAACGACGGGGCGAGGCGACTCGCCAGCCACGCCTGTCCCCGGAAGAGCCCGCGGAGCGCGGCCGGTGTCGTCGTCGCCAGTCGTCCGAGCAGCCGCTGTATCGCCGGCGTGGCTTCGCTCAGGGCGGGCGGTGTCGCCCCCGCGACGAGGTCGATTCGGTCGATGCGGTCCGGCCGGGTCGCGGCCGCCGCGAGCGCGTAGGGGGCGCCGCCGGAGAAGGCGACGACGCCTGCCGACTCCACGCCGGCGTCGTCGAGGACCGGCGTGAGGAAGGCCTCGGCATCGCGCACCGACCGCTCGGCCCACGGCGAGGAGCGCCCGTAGCCGGGGCGGTCGGGTGCCAGCACCCGGATTCCGAGGTCCTCGGCGGCGGGTTCGAGTAGCCGTCCGAGCAGTCGGGACCCGGGCGTGCCGTGGAGGAAGACGACCGGCGTACCGTCCGAACGGCCGTATTCGGCGTAGGCGAGTTGCCGGTCGCCGTCGAGTGAAACCCGTCTCATACCTCCGGATACGCGTTCCGGTGGCGAGTGTATACTGCCGGATGCATGCGGCGGTTTATAAATAGGCGTCCGACCGGCGGCCGACGTGCTCGGGTACCCAGGGCACCCGTCGTTTTTGTGGCTGGCGGCCGACACTTCGGACATGGCACAATCGCTCCCTGAAGCGGTTGCGTCGGAACTGGTCAGCGCCGTTCGAACCACCGTCGGCGACGAGTTGCGAAGCATCGTCCACTTCACCGAGGAGTCGGTCGACCAACTGTACCTTCGCGAGGACCTGGAGGCCGAGGCCGACCTGGTCGGGTTCGCGGACATCGAACGCCTTGGGTTCCGCTCCCAGACTGGCTACCAGAACACCGAACTCGGCGCGTACCAGTTCACCATGCGCGCCTTCGAACACGGCTACCTCACTCGGGTCATCGAGGGCGACCACGGCGTCTTCGTCACCACCGACCCGATGGCCCGAGACCGGTTCGAGGAGGCCGCCACCGCCGTTCGTGAGGTTCTGGAGGACGTCGAGTAGGCCACCCTAGTGGCCGTGGTCGTGCCCGTGGCTCCCCTCGTCGACCGTGGGCGATCCGTCCGCGAACTGCTCGGGTGATTCCTCGAAGGCTTCCTTGCAGGCCTCGGCACAGAAGTAGTAGGTCGTCCCGTCGTGGGTGGCGCTCGGGCCGTCGTCGTCGGTCCGCATCCCACAGACCGGGTCGCGGTACTCGCCGGGCGCGCCGAGGCCGCGTCGATAGACGTAGGCGAGAAAGCCGACGAAGGCGAAGGCGATGAGGTTCAGGGCGAGGGTGTAATCGAGGGCGAAATACGTCTGTTCGGTCGCCGTCAGGCCGCCGGAGAGGTTCGGGACGATGTCGAGCCACTCGAAGAGCACCTCCATGAGGAAGCCGGCGAAGGCCATCGTCACGAAGAAGACGCCGAGGATGTAGAGCATGACGCCCCAGCCGTAGTATTTCCGGTAGACGTTCAGGACGGGCACCGTGACGAGGTCGGCGTAGACGAAGGCGATGATGCCGGCGAAGCCGACGCCGCCGCTCCACAGCGCGACGGCGAAGGGAACGTTGCCCATGCTCCCGACGAAACTGATGACGGCGATGGTCACGCCCATCACTGCGTTCTCGGCGGTCACCAGCAGGCCGTCGCCCTGCAGGAACAGCGCGTTCCAGACCCGCTGGGGGACGAAGACGATGACGAACCCGGAGATGAGAAAGCCCGCGACGATGTCCTTATAAATCATCGACCACTCCTTGCGGAACTGGTTTGCGACCTTGTACCACCCGCCCCACGAGCGGAGTTCATCGCGCCACCCGCCGCCGCTTGCGGCCTGCTGGCGGTAGGTCTCCAGACAGCCCTCCGAGCAGAACTTCAGGGTCTCGCCGCCGTCGGTTCTGATGGTGTACTCGTCTTTGCCCTCCATGCCGCAGGTAGGGTCCTCGGTGACGCCGGCCTCGTGTTCGCGTTCGTTGAGCGCCTCGCGGACCTCCTCGAAGCGGTTCTCGGGCAGCGTCAGGTGGACGAGGCCGGCCATCACGACGATGAGGACGAGGCCGCCGAGCAGTTCGGCCAGCAGGAACTCCCAGCCAAGCAGGATGAGAATCATCAATCCGAGTTCGACGACGAGGTTCGTTGAGGCGAACATGAACGCCAGGAAGTTCACGACGTGGGCGCCCTTCTTGAAGAGGCCCTTGCCGATGGCGACGGCGCCGAAACTACAGCCACTACTCGCGGCGCCGAAGGCCGTCGCCCGCGCGAGGCCGGTCAGGTCGCCGTCGCCGAGCAGTTCGCCCATCCGCTCTTTGGAGACGAACACCTGCACGAGGCTCGTGACGGTGAGGCCGATGATGATGGCCCACGCCGCGGTCCACAGGAAGCCGACACCGATGCGAAGCGCCTCGAAGACGTCGCCGACGGGTACCGCCATATGTCACGGTAGGACCGTATCGACTAATGCAGTTGTGCCTTACAAACTGAACTCGAACCGGGGATAAACGTTCGATTCCGAAGCCGGCTACGCCTCGACGGGCGTCTTGACGATGGTGACCGGCCGTTCGGCCATGTTGGCGACACGGTCGGCGACGCTGCCCAGCAGCCGTCGGTACTGGCCGGAGCGGTTCTTCGAGCCGATAACCGTCAGGTCGATGTCGGCCTCGTCCATGTATTCGAGGATTTCCTCGTGGGGGACGCCGTGTCGCACGACGGCTTCGGTGTCGACGCCCTCTTCGAGAGCACGGTCGGTAATCGACTCGACGGCCTCCTGACCCGCCTGTTCGAGGGCCGTCTCCAGCCCCTCGAACTCGTGGACGTACTCGTCGCCGGGGTAGGAACTGTAGGCCTCCGCGTCGACGACGTAGAGGACGTGCAGTTCGGCGTCGTATCGCCGTGCCGCGTCGATAGCGTGCTCGATAGCGCGGTCGACACCCGCGCTCATGTCCGTGGGCAGCAGGATGCGGTCGTACATCACCCGAGGATACGGCCGCCAGCGGATTATAAATCCGGGCCGCGTCCCACGCCCTGAGACTGTGGCGCCGGCCGTCGGTCTCGCCATCCGGGAATGACCGTCCGGTGTTTTATGTATCGGGCCGGAAGCATCCTCTGACGATGACGGACACGTTCGGTCGACGTGAACGGGACAGCCCCTCCGAGTTCCAGCCACAGACCCTCGAAGTCCTCGGCAGCGACGCCTCCGGGCGCCCGGAGGCGTACACATTCGTGCCACGCGATGCGGACGCCGCCGAGCGGCAGACGACGTGGCTCACCGCCGACCGGGCCAGCGTCGTCGACCTCGAGGCGTGGCAGTGACCGCTCGAAACCCACTCCATCGGTACGGATACGGCGCGAACGCAGGCCTGCCGACCGAAACGGAAAACATCACTTCGATGCGGCCAAAAGGTGATCCCACATGAACGAGCCGGGCATGCAATCGCTTCTGGATCAGGAGACACTCGTCGAGCGCGTCGAATCCGGGGAAGCGCCCCGGTGGGTCCAGCGGCACTGGGAGACGTTCAGCGACGGGCTTCTCGGTGAGCGAAACGGGACGCCGTTTCCCTGCTTTTTCGGCGTCGAGTCCGTCCAGCAAGGCGACCCCCTCTACACGGCGTGTCCCTCGATGAGCGACCGGGATGCGTTGCTGTCGCTTCGGGACACGCTGCTGGAGTATCTCGACACCTATCAGGACCACTCCGAACGGGCCTCGCTGGTCACCTTTTTCCGGCCGCCCGAACGGGAGTTGAGCGAGGCGGAGTATCACGAGTCGCTGTGGCACGTCCTCCAGTTCCTCCATCTCCACGACCCCGAACCGTGGCCCGCGGACATCCCGACCGGCCCTGACGACCCCTACTGGGAGTTCTGCTTCGGTGGCAAGCCGATGTTCCCGACCTGTCGGGCGCCCTTCTACGAGACGCGAAAGAGCCGGTACTGTCCCGTCGGGCTCGAAATCACCTTCCAGCCGCGGGCCCTCTTCGAGAACCTCGACGTGACTGCCGATACCGAGGCGGGCCAGCGTGCCCGCGAGGTGATACAGGGCCGACTCGAGGACTACGACGGCGTCTGTCCGCACGCCGACCTCGGCGACTGGGGCGTCGAGGGCGATCGCGAGTGGCCGCAGTACATGCTCTCGGAGGACGAGGTGCAGGCTCCCGACGAGTGCCCGATTACCGTCACCCGCGAGCACCCGAAACCAGGCGCCGTGCTGTGACCGCGATGGCGCCCCGCGTCCCACTGACTGGGATTGCCTGACGGCTTTTTCAGTGGGCGGCCCGTATATACGACTATAGTCAATGACCGACCGCTACGGACGCGTCCTCGTCGTCATCCCCGTCGTTCTCGCACTCGGGGCGGCCGCGAGCCTCGACCCGCGCGTGGAGCTGTATCAGGGCCTCGCGACCGCGAGCGTGATTTCGACGGTGGTGCTGTACGACGCGCTCTTCCGGAACCCGCCCGTCAAACCGACGGTTCAGGATGCCACCGCGACGGCCGCCGTCGGCATCGGCTGGGCCGCGACGATTTTGGCCTTCCTGTGATGCGACGGTGCCCTCCGGAACCGGCGCGGTCCACGTCACCGAACCGTTCGATACAGTACACCTCGCTTCGATGACCGACCGTGGGACTCCTCGCTAACCTCTCGCTGGTGTTCGTCGCCGGGTTCATCACCGCCTTAGCGACCGGTCTCGGCGCGCTACCGTTCTTCTTCTTCGAGGATATCAGCGACCGGTGGAACGTCGTCCTCTGGGGCTTCGCCTCGGGCATCATGCTCTCGGCATCGCTGTTCGGCCTCGTTGAGGAAGGGCTGGCCGAGGGAACGCCGCTGGAAATCATCGCGGGGATGGCCGTCGGCGTCGTGCTCGTCGTCGTCGCCCACGAGGTGCTGATGGACGCCGACCTCGATGCCCGCGACTACGAGGAAGCCGATTTCAAGAAACTCGTTCTCATCCTCGGCATCCTGACGGTCCACAGTTTCCCCGAGGGCGTCGCCGTTGGCGTCGCCTTCGCGGACCTGAACCTCGGGACCGGCCCCGCAGTCCTCGGATTTACCGTGCCGGTGCTGGCCATCTTCATGACCGTCGCCATCTCGATTCACAACGTTCCCGAGGGGACGGCCATCGCGATTCCGCTACGGGCGATGGCGGTCCCCGAATGGAAGATGGTCTGGTGGGCCGTCTTCTCGAGTCTGCCACAGCCGGTCGGCGCCGTCATCGCCTTCGGGTTCGTCCGCATCGCCCGTCGGTTCCTCCCCTTCGGGTTCGGCTTCGCGGCCGGCGCGATGATTTACCTCGTCCTCTCGGAGTTCGTCCCCGAGGCGCTGGATACCGGCGCCGACCTGCCGCGCGGCGGCCGCCCGGAACTCCTCGGCGGGGTCGTCGCCGGCGTCCTGCTCATGATTCCGCTGCTGTTCGTGTGAGGCCGGCGTCGTGTCGCCGTCCTTCCCCGTCCCACCGGGCGACTCTCAGGGACCGGGATTAGCCTGTGTTATTATATAAATCGCCGACGCACGTCGAGCCAATGAGCTTGCACACGCCCCTGCAGGCGGTCGGCGACCCGGCGGCGACGATGGCGGCCGCAAACCTGCTGGCCTACGCCTCTATCGCCGTCGCGGCGGCCGTCCTGTTCGGCTATCTGGTCGGCTACGTCCAGTACGTCCTCGCGGCCGATACTGTCGAATGGTGGTACATCGCCGTTGCTGCCGGCGCCGCGGTGATTTACGGCGTCTCGGGCGCCGCGAGCATGCTGGCCGACGCCTCGTGGCTCACGGTCTTTACCGACGGCGCGGTGCTGTTCTTCATCCTGTTTCTCGCGCTCGGCCTCCGGGCGCTCTACCACGCCGAGGGGTCGCCGGACGGGCGGTCCCGACTCATCCCCGTCTGGGTCGATTACCTGGTCGTCGCCGCCTTCGTCGCCGCGTGGTGGCTCGGCTTCCTCGTCGAAGCCGACTGGACGCGGCTGGTCGTCGCCGCCGGTTGGCTGCTGGCCTCGGCGTGGGCCGTTCTCTACGGCGTCCTGACCGTTCGGTTCCACGAGGGGACGACGCTTGCGGCCATCACACGACACCTCCTGCCTGCCGCACTCTGTGTCGTCGCCATCGTCGTCGTCGACCTCGGTGGGTCCGTCGTCGGCCTGAGCGCCGCCTACGTCGACGCCATCTGGCTCGTCGGGACCGTGCTGGCCGCGGCGTTCCTCTTCAATACGGCCGTCGCGATTCGCCAGGAGGGTGGCCAACTCCAGCGGATGTACGACTGGACGACGTGGCGACAGCAGTCCCTCGAGGAGTAGGCGGCCGGCCTACTCGGTCCAGGAGAGTTCGTACTCGAGTTCGAGATACACTTCGCCGGTCTCCGAATCCGTCATCCGTTCGAGTTCGACCTCGAAGGCCGCCTCCTCGGGCACCTCGACGGACCGTCGGTCGGTTCCGCTTCCCAGTTGCACCGTCCCCGCCTCGATTTCCTCGGCGGCGTCGACGAGCGCGTCGGCGATGTCGGCGCGCGTCCGCCGTTCCTCGGTCTTGAATAGTTGTTCTTCGGGCATCGGTTTAACATACGTTTGTGAGACGGAAAATACCGGCTTACGGGTCTCAAATATCGGGATTCCGCCGGTGAGTGCGGTCCTGATGCCTCCCAGATTCCGGGATTCCGCGGCTGATTTTTATATAACGCCGTGGTAGTTGTTGGCACCGTTCCGGTGATTCACCGATGACAGCCATACTCATCCCGATAGACGGCAACCCGCCGTCGAAGGCCGCTCTCGAATACGTACTGGCCGAATTCCCCGAGGCCGATGTGACGGTACTCCACGTCATCGGGGTCGTCGATACCGCCGGGGAGGCCGAGCGGGCCTCCGGCCACCGGCGGGAGCAACTCGAACGCGCACGCGCTGATGCCGAGGATCTCTTCGAGGAGGTCGACCGCCGCGCGGCCGAGGCCGGCGTCGAGGTCGCGACCGAGACGGCCTTCGGTCCGCCCTCCCGGACCATCCCGAACCGCGCCGAGGAGTTCGACCGGGTCGTCATGGGCGAACACGGTCAGTCCGGCGCGAGACAGATACTGCTCGGCAGCGTCGCCGAGACGGTCGTCAGCCGGTCGCCCGTCCCCGTGACGGTCGTCCGCGGCGACAGCGAGGAACCGGACCGCCGGATGATCGTTCCCGTCGACGGGTCGCCGCTCTCCCGGGAAGCGCTCGACTACGCGTGTTCCGAACACGACCCCGAGACGGTGACCATCCTGCACGTTATCGACCCGTCGGAACCGGCCTACAGCGCCCTCGAAGCAATCGACGTTCGGCAGGAACCCCTCCACGGATCCGAGGAGTGGTACGAGCGGGCCGAAACGGCGGCCGACGAACTGGTGGCCGACGTCCGCGGGGAGGTCTCGGCGGGCGACGTCGACATCGGGACCGCCGTCGAGACGGGCGACCCCTCGCAGGTCATCGCCGACCGCGCGGCAGCCGGCGGCTTCGACCACGTCGTCATGGGGAGCCACGGCCGCACCGGGCTGGACCGCCTGCTGCTCGGCAGCGTCGCTGAGACCGTCGTCCATCGGTCGCCGGTCACCGTGACCGTCGTCCGGTAGGCTATGCTGCCCCTTTTCGGCGCGTCAGCGCAACGACCGCGCCGAATTGAGCACGACGAGCAGGCTGCTTGAGGCCATCGCACCGGCGGCGAAAAGCGGGTTGAGCAGGCCGACGACCGCCAGCGGGATGGCGACGGCGTTGTAGCCGAACGCCCACGCGAGGTTGGTCCGGATGCGGCGGTTCGTCGCCGTGGCGATGTCGAACACCGCGGGCACCGAGCGGAGGTCGTCGTCGACGATGACGGCGTCGGCGGCCTCCGTCGCCAGTTGCGTGCCGCCGGCCATCGCGATGCCGAGGTCCGCCTCCGCCAGCGCGGGCGCGTCGTTGCTGCCGTCGCCGACCATCGCTACCGTCCCGTCGGCCCGGAGTCGCCGCACCGTCTCGGCTTTCGCCGCCGGCTTGACGCCCGCGAACACTCGGTCGACTGCGGGGTCCTCGCGGAGGCGGTCGGCGGCCGCCCCCTCGTCGCCGGTCAACACGACCACCTCCCGGTCGGCGAAGGATTGGGCCACCTCGGCCCACTCGGGGCGTGGCTCGTCGCCGACGGCCACGACGCCCTCGGCGCGGCCGGCCCGACCGACGAGGACGGGCACCGCGCCATCGGTTCGTATCTCGTCGGCCCGGTCGGCGAGGTCGTCGGGGACGGTCCACTCGCGGGCCTCGAAGAGCGTGGGATGCCCCACGAGGACGCGCTCGCCGTCGATTCGCCCCGAAACCCCACGGTCGTGTTCCTCGATATCGGTCGCTTCCGGCGGGTTCTCGACGGCGTCGACGACCGCCTCCGCCACCGGGTGCGACGAGAAGCGTTCCAGTGCCGCCGCCCGCGCCAGCAGTGCTTTTTCGTCGCCGGTCGAGGCGACGTTCCGAACCGTCATCGCTCCCCTCGTCAGCGTCCCGGTCTTGTCGAAGACGACGGTGTCGGCCTCGGGGGCGGCCTCGAACAGCGCGGGCGTGGCGACGACGACGTTGTCCTCGGCAGCGGTTCGGGTCCCCGCTGCGACCGCAAGCGGGGTCGCCAGCCCGAGCGCGCAGGGACAGGAGACGATGAGGACGGTCAACCCCGTCAGGAGTGCGGCGGTCGGGGCCGTTCCGGACGCCAGCAGCCACGCGGTCGTCGCGGCCGCGACGAGGACGACAAGCGGGACGAAGACGGTCGCCAGTCGGTCGGCCAACCGCTGAGCGCCGGGGCGGGCGCTCTGAATCCGCCAGAGCAACTCGACGATGCGGTCGAGCGTGCTGGTCACATCTTCGCCGGCACGGACGACAAGCGGCGCGTCGGTCACGACGGTCCCGCCCCGTACATCGTCGCCCGGGTTCTTGCTTCGGGGCAGCGACTCGCCGGTCACCAGCGCCTCGTCGACCGCCGCGGAGCCTTCGAGGACCGTCCCGTCGACGGGGACGCGGTCGCCAGGCCGAACCAGCAGGCGGTCGCCGGCCTCGACGGCCCCGACGTCGACCCGGTCGCCGCTCGGGTGTCGAATCGCCTCCTCGACCTGCCGTCGCGTCAACTCCGAGAGCAGGTCGGTAGCCCGGCGCTTGATGCGGGATTCGTACTTGGTGCCCGCGGTCACGACGAGGACGACCGCGATGGTCACGTCGAAGTAGAGTTCGGTGTGGCCGACGAGCATCGCCAGCGTGCTGTAGGCGTAGGCGCCGACCGCCGCCAGCGACACCAGCAGGTCGGTGTTCGGCCGCCACGCCCGGAGGCCGACGTAGGCGCCGCGAAGCAGCGGATAGCCGGTATAAAAGAGGACGACCGAGGTGAAGGCCCAGATGTTGGTGGCGACGTAGACGAAGCCGATACCGCCCAAATCGACGATTGGCGGATAGCCGAAGTAGGTCGGATAGAGGAAGAGGGCGTACCACAGCATCGCCATCATGCCGAAGAAGCCGCCGCCGACGAGGAACCGAACCACGTCGTCGCCGTCCTCGTCGGCCGGTTCGTCGGGGTCGTGGGCCTCGTAGCCGTATCCCGACAGCCGGTCGGGGAGGGAGTCGGCGTCGACGCTTTCGGGGTCGTAGACGACGCGGGCCAGTTCGCTCGCGTAACTCGCCTCGACGGTCTCGACGCCCTCGATGTCCCGGCCCAGCGACTCGACGAACACCTCGCAACTCGAACAGGTCATGCCGTCGACCGCGAGGAACGTCTGCTCGGAGCCCTCGGGAACCTCGTCGGCGCCGAGGGCCGGCCCCTCGTTTTCCTCGATGGCCGCCTCGGCGTCATCCCCGAGGCGGCGCTGAACCTCCAGACAACCCCGACAGCAGAACGCGCCGTCGACGTCGTCGGCCGTCACGGGCGGGTCGGGCGTCGGCAGGTCACAGAGGCGACAGGCCATGGCTCACCTCGGAAAGCGGTCGGTAGGGCAGCGACGGGTGCGGTAGTTCGACGCCGAACAGCATCAGGCCGTGGGCCAGCAGGACGTAGCCCAACACGACGAACGCCGCGCCGAGCGCGCGGTTGAGGCGGCGCCGCCGGGTCGCGTCCACGGCGTCGATGACGGTGCCGTACAGTAGTAGCGTCGGGATGGTCCCCAATCCGAGCGCGAAAAGCGACAGGCCGCCCCGGAGCGGGTCGCCGACGGCGAAGGCGTAGAGATACGCGGGATAGATGATGGGGCAGGGAAAGAGACCGTGGAGCGCCCCGAGGCCGATGATGCCGGGGCCGGCGGCCAGTCGGTCGACGCGGTCGGTCGCGGCGGCGACGACCCGGCCCAGCGGCGCGCCGTCGGGGACGATTCGATGAAGGCCGCCCGCCCCGCCGAGCAGATACGAGACGCCGACGGCGACGATGAGCAGGCCGACGCCGACGCCGACGCCGCCCCGAAGGCCGTCGCCGACGCCCTCGATGGCAGCGGCCGACTCGAAGACGGCCCCGCCGAGCAGGCCGGCGAGGGCGCCGACGGCGCCGTAACTGGTCGCCCGGCCGAGGTTGAAAAGCGTGTGCTGGCGGAGTGCTCTCGGGGTGAGGTGGCCGTCCCGTCGCCCGCCGTCGGGGCGGGTCGCGTCGATGCGCTCGGCGTACAGCGTCACGAGCGGGCCGCACATGCCGAGACAGTGGGCGCCGGCCAGCAGCCCCACGACGGCGAAGACGGCGAGGTCCACTCCGACGGCACTTTCGAGTGCCATCGAGCGTTAGCCGGCCGTGCCGTGGCCGTTCTCGCCGTGGCCTCCGGGGACCGGCGAGAACGCGACGTAGAGGCTCCCGAAGATGAGCAGGACGTTCACGAGGGCGATGCCGGCGATGGGCTCGCCGCCAGCGAACGCGAAGATGGCGACCGGGACGAGCGCGAGGAGCGCGAGGAACGCGCCCCGACGCGGTGTCAGTTCCATGCCGGAAGATATGACCGCCGGTGGTTGAAAACTCTATCCCCGGTTCCCGGGAGCTGAGAGCCGAGGGAACTATTTTGTGGTATCTCCTTGAAACGCCGCCGAGAATGTCAACAGATACCGAACGACAACTCGGTCACGAGGATTTCGATCCGGTGGGGACGGTCGTCCTCATCGTGATTTACTTCCTCATCCTGGTGGGGATGTGGGTTTTCACCTACTTCATCGAGTTCCTCGGCAACGGGCCGACGGTGATAGGATGAACGTCCACACCTACGAGAAGCTCTGGCTCGTAGCGGCGCTCGCGCTCATCGTCGGGTTCATCGCGACGGTCACCTACGGCGCGGTCGGCGCCGGCGTCGCGATGGTCGACGACTCGGGTGGGACCATCGACGCTACCGCAGTCAGCGAGGACGACCGATTCGCCGACCCCCGCGTCGAACAGGTCGGGCCGAACGAGTACGAGGCCTACGTCGTCGCCCAGCAGTTCATCTTCCGACCGACGCCGATAGAGGTGCCGGCAAACAGCCGCGTCACGTTCTACGTCACCTCGATAGACGTGATTCACGGCTTCCAGGTCGCCGGCACCAACGTCAACACGATGGTCATCCCGGGACAGGTCGCCGAGATAACCGTCGCGTTCGACGAACCGGCCGAATACGGCATCGTCTGCAACGAATACTGCGGACAGGGCCACCACGACATGGAGGGCAAACTCGTCGTGGTGCCCGAAGACGAATATCAGGAGGGTGAATCATGAGCGACGAACTCAGCGGCTCTGAACTGTACCTCGACCGGTTCCCCGACGAAGCACAGGTCGTCCGAGCGGCGCTGTGGAGTTCCTTCGTCGCGCTGGGTATCGGTGGCCTCGGCGGCATCATTCAGGCGCTCCACCGGACGAACTACCTCCGAATCATCGATTCGGCGGATTACTACACCGTCCTTACGCTGCACGGCGTGTTGCTCGCCCTCTCCTTTACCACGTTCTTCCTCGTCGGCCTGTTCACGTGGGCGGTAACCCGGAGTCTCGACCGGCCGATGGTCGACATCCGGTTCACGTGGACGTGGTATCTCGTGATGGTCGCGGGGACGGTGATGGCGGCGATTCCGATTCTCGCCGGCTTCGTCGATTCGATACCGCTCAGCGCCGACGTGCTCTTTACGTTCTACGCGCCGCTGCAGGCCCATCCGC
The DNA here is from genome assembly GCF_013391085.1 of Natronomonas halophila. Lineage (NCBI taxonomy): Archaea > Methanobacteriati > Methanobacteriota > Halobacteria > Halobacteriales > Natronomonadaceae > Natronomonas > Natronomonas halophila. The sequence goes on from NZ_CP058334.1 coordinate 1,919,866, forward strand.
TCTTCTATGCGGGCCTTGCGGTGTTCATCATCGGGTCGTGGCTCGCCGGCCTCGACTTCTTCCGGACGTGGTGGGCCTGGCGGGACGAAAACGAGGGCGAGCGCATCCCGCTGCAGACGTTCATGGTGCTGACGACGATGCTGATGTGGTATATCGCGACGCTGGGCGTCGCCATCTCCGTCGTCGTCTTCCTGCTGCCGTGGTCGCTGGGTGTCTTCGAGCAGGTCAACGCGCTGTTGACGCGGACGCTGTTCTGGTACTTCGGCCACCCGGTCGTCTACTTCTGGCTGATGCCGGTCTACCTGCTGTGGTACACCGTCCTGCCGAAACTCGCCGGCGGCCGACTGTTCAGCGACCCGCTCGCACGCGTCGTGTTCGTCCTCTTCCTCCTGTTGTCGACGCCGACGGGCATCCACCACCAGTATCTGGACCCCGGCATCGCGGAGGGATTCAAGTTCATCGCGATGACGAACACGATGTTCCTGCTGTTGCCGAGCCTGCTGACGGCCTTCACCGTCGTCGCGAGCATCGAACACGGCGCCCGCCAGCGCGGCGGCGAGGGCTATCTCTCGTGGCTCGGCGACCTCCCGTGGCGTGACCCGGCCTTCACGGGTATGGCGCTTGCCGGCCTCATGTTCGCCGCCGCCGGCTTCTCCGGGATGGTCAACGCCGGGATGAACGTCAACTACCTCGTCCACAACACGCTGTGGGTGCCCGGCCACTTCCACCTCACCGTCGGGACGGCCGTCGCGCTGACGTTCATGGCGGCGACCTACTGGCTGCTGCCGCAGTTGACCCGGCGGGCGGTCTACAGCCGCCGTATCGGGCTGTTTCAGGTCCTGCTGTGGTTCGTCGGCATGACGCTGATGTCGAACGCGATGCACCGCGGCGGCCTCATCGGCATCCCGCGGCGGACCGCCGAACCGCAGTACTCCGGCTTCGCCTTCGATGCCGGCTTCAGCACCGTCGGCGAACTCCGCTTCCAGATTGCCCTCGGCGGGACGCTGCTGTTCGTCTCGCTCGTGTTGTTCCTCGCGAACGTCATCGTCTCGCTGCTGGAGTCGCCGATGGAGGGCACGTTCGACGACACGCTGCCGCCGGCGCTGTCCGGCCCGGAGGACGCCCCCGAGGTGCTCGATAACCTCGCGTTGTGGACCGGCATCGCGCTGCTGTTGGTCGTCCTCGCGTACGTCCTGCCCCTCGGCGCCATCATCTCTGAGGGCGGCCTGTTCGGCCCCGGAACGGGCACCTATCCGGCGTGGATACTGGAGGTGATTTCGTGACCAGCCGTATCTCTCGCGGGGGCCTGCTCGTCATCCTCGCCTTCCTCGTGCCGGTCATCGTCGAGTTGCGGACCCTCGCCGGGTTCCTCGGTATCCGGCTGTCGACGACCCAGTTCCTCGTCGCCGCGGTAGCGCTGGTCGTCGCCGTCCTCGGCTTCGTCGCGGTGTGGAACATGCGGGCCGACGAGAACGGCACGAACGCCTCCGGGGGTGTCTGACCCGTGGCGGCGTCCGGCCTCGCGCGCCCGTCGTCGGTGACGGTACCGGTCGCGAGACGGACCGCCGTCCGCGCCGTCGGCACGCTGCTTGCCGTCGAGTTGCTTGCGGTGGCGCTGTACCTTCGGGTCACCAACACGGGCGTCCTCGCGCCGCGATACACCCTGTATCCCTTCGTATGGATTAACGTGGGCGTCTGGGTACTGCTCCGTCGGCCGGCAGTCGCGGCCGCTCGCCGCCGTCGCCTTCTGGCGGGCGCCGTCGCAGTCGCCTACTTCCTCCTGTTGGCGGTCGCCGGCGGCCTCCTCGGAGGGGGCGGCATGTCGATGCCGGCCCGCATCGCGTGGCTGTCGCCCGGCTGGGGGCCGGCGCTGCTGTACACCGGCGACTGGGTCAGCCTGACGGTCATCCCCTTCGAGGTCGTCGGCTACGCCGTCCTCGCGACGCTGGTGTATACGGTCGTCCTCGCGGGCGCCCGCAGCGCGCTGGCTGGCCTGCTCGGCGTCGCCACCTGTGTCGGCTGTCTGTGGCCGTTCGGGGCGGCCCTGCTGGCGGTTCTCGGCGGCGTCGGCTCGCCGCTCGCGACCGCCGTGCCCGGCGTCGCCTACGACCTCTCGACGGCGCTGTTCCTCCTCACCGTCGGCATGCTCTACTGGGCGGCCGGACGGGCCGCATAGCGGCCGCCTTCAGCGGCTTTACTGGTCCGAAAACGAACTCCGATTCTGCTTATAAATACTGATCGAAGGCTATCGAACCTACTTAAAAACTCGTCGACGATGTTATCGCGGTCGGTTCGGCGCGACGCGGCGGCTAACCATCGAGGCGGCGGCGAGGGTCAGCACGACGAGGCCACCGAACACGAGCGTACTCACGGCTAACCCGGAGGCCGACCCCGGTATCACTTCGGCGAGGGCCGGGCCGAGCGTCACCACTCCGACGGCGACGAGCGCGAGAGCGACGCCGGTCAGGGCTATCGCGACGGCCGGCATCACGCGTTCCGGGCGCACTGGCGGGTTCTCGGCGAGTCGTCGGTCGAATGGCTGGCTCATATCCGACTGTAGGACACGAACGGCCGTAAAAAGGGCCGCCGTGTCCTACTGGCTGGGAATCGGGCCGTGGGGTCAGCAGGACGGGCAGTCGGCCGTCGGAAGTTTTGTTGCCGTCCGCGTCGCCCGTTTTCGTATGCACGAAATCGACGGCGCGGCGGGCGGCGGCCAGATCGTCCGGACCGCGGTGACGCTGTCGGCACTCTCGGGCGAGGCCGTCCGCATCGAGAACATCCGTGGCGACCGGCCGAACGGGGGGCTTCGCCCCCAGCATCTCGCGGCCGTCGAGGCTGCCGCCGCACTGTGTGACGCGGACGTCGAGGGCGACGAACGGGAATCCGAAACCCTCGAGTTCGACCCCGGCGACGTCGCGGCGGACGACGTGACGGTCGAGGTCGGCACCGCCGGCAGCGTCACGCTGGTGGCCGATACCGTCCTCCCGCTGGCGACGGCGCTCGACGAGGCGGCGACGGTGACGATAACCGGCGGCACCGACGTCCAGTGGTCGCCGCCGCTGGATTTCCTGCGCTATGTGAAACTCCCCCTCCTACTCGGTGTGGGCTTCGACGTCGACGTCTCGGTCGAATCCCGCGGCTTCTACCCGGTCGGCGGCGGCGAAATCGAGGTGACGCTCCGGCCCTCGGCACCGGAGGCACTGGCGTTCGACGAACGCGGCGCCCTCCGTCGTGTCGAGGTGTATTCGGTGGCGACCGAGGAACTCGAAGACCCGGCCGTTGCGGGCCGGCAGGCCGCGGCCGCCGCGGAGGCGCTGCCGGACGTGGCGACGCCGACCGACGTCTCCTACGTCGAGGCCGATTCGACGGGGTCGGCGCTCGTGCTGGCGGCCGTCTACGAGGGCGGCCGTGCGGGCTTCACCGCACTGGGGGAGGCCGGCAAGCCCTCCGAGGAAGTCGCCAGCGAGGCCGTCGACGAATTTCAGGACTTTCACGACGGGGCAGGCGCGGTCGACCGCCGTCTCGCCGACCAGTTGATGGTCCCGCTGGCGCTTGCCGGCGGCGAGGTGCTGGCGCCCGAACGCACCGACCACGTCGAGACGAACCGGGGGGTTATCGAGACGTTCGGCTACGAAATTGCCGTCGAGGAGCGCGACGAGGCGGTCCTGCTCTCCGGCTAACTGGCGGTTCGGTGTCTGCTGCCGTCGGCACGGCGGTCAGTCGGCCGTTCGATGCGTCGTGTTTCCCGACCGTTCTTAGGGGGCATGGAGGACCAAGCAAAACGGATTCCTGTGTTGGTGTGTAACACACTATCGCAGGCAGCACCGGTCTGGTGTTCTGGCTGCACCGAACGGCACCCCACCGTCGAGTTGGCGGAGTCTAGGCACCCTCGCTGACTCGGGTCGATGGAAGTCCCCACCTTCTCCCCCCCTTCGTGCCTTTTCGGTGTCTCCAAGCATCGAATCGGATCGGTAATCTTCCCCACTCAATAGTTGCGTGTTTGTATCGGGGCGTTCAAGACCCGTTATGGGACTGGACGAGGACGCACTCGACTACCACCGCGCGGACCCGCCCGGAAAACTCGAAATTTCGACGACCAAACCGACCAACACCCAGCGTGACCTCTCGCTGGCGTACTCGCCCGGCGTCGCCGCCCCCTGTCGCGCCATCGACGAGGACCCCGCCGAGGCCTACACCTACACGACGAAGGGGAACATGGTCGGCGTCGTCTCCAACGGGACGGCCGTGCTCGGATTGGGCGATATCGGCGCCCAGGCCTCCAAGCCCGTCATGGAGGGGAAAGGCGTCCTCTTCAAGCGCTTCGCCGACATCGACGTCTTCGACATCGAGTTGGACGAGAACGATCCCGCGGAGTTCGCGGACTCTGTCGCCCGGATGGAACCGACCTTCGGGGGCATCAACCTGGAGGACATCAAGGCGCCCGAATGCATCGAAATCGAGGAGTACCTCCGCGAGGAGATGGACATCCCCGTCTTCCACGACGACCAGCACGGGACGGCCATCATTTCGGGTGCCGCGCTCCTGAACGCCTGCGAAATCGCGGGCAAGGACCTCGAAGAAATCGAGGTCACCTTCGCTGGTGCGGGCGCGGCCGCCACCGCCACCGCACGCTTCTACGACTCGCTCGGCGTCAAAAAGGAGAACATCACGATGTGCGACATCGACGGCATCATCACCGAGGACCGCGCCGCCGAGAACGACCCTCACGAGTACGCGGCGCCGTTCGCGGCCGACGTGCCCGAGGGAAGTCTCGCCGACGCGATGGAGGACGCGGACGTCTTCGTCGGCCTCTCTGTCGGCGGTATCGTCGATGAGGACATGGTGCGGTCGATGGCCGACGAGCCCATCATCCTCGCGATGGCCAACCCCGAACCGGAAATCGGGTACGAGCAGGCGAAGGCGGCCCGCGACGACACGGTTATCATGGCGACGGGCCGCTCGGACTACCCGAATCAGGTCAACAACGTCCTCGGGTTCCCCTTCATCTTCCGTGGGGCGCTGGACGTCCGCGCGACCGAAATCAACGAGGCGATGAAAGTCGCCGCGGCCGAGGCGCTGGCGGACCTCGCCAAGCGTGACGTGCCCGACGCCGTCGTGAAGGCCTACGGCGACCAACCGCTGCAGTTCGGCCCCGAATACATCATCCCGAAGCCGCTGGACCCCCGCGTCCTCTTCGACCTGTCGGGCGCAGTCGCCGAGGCGGCGATGGAGACCGGCGTCGCCCGCGAGGAACTGGACCTCGAAGAATACCGCGAGGAACTGGAGGCCCGCCTCGGCAAGTCCCGCGAGATGATGCGGGTCGTCCTCAACAAGGCCCAGAGCGACCCCAAACGGCTCGTGTTGGCGGAGGGCGACGACCCCAAGATGATTCGGGCGGCCTACCAGCTCGTCGAACAGGAGATTGCCCGCCCCGTACTCATCGGCGACAAGCGCGCCATCTGGGAGCAGGCCGCGGACCTCGGGCTGGATTTCGACCCCGAAATCGTCGACCCGACGAGCGACGAACTCGACCCCTACGCCGACCGCCTCCACGAGTTGCGCAAGCGCAACGGCGTCACCCGCCGGGAGGCACAGGGACTGGTCCACGACGGCAACTACCTCGCCAGCGTGATGGTCGAGATGGGCGACGCCGACGCGATGCTGACGGGGCTAACCAACCACTACCCGACCGCCCTGCGGCCGCCGCTGCAGGTGGTCGGGACCGCCGACGATTCAGATTACGCGGCCGGCGTCTACATGCTCACGTTCAAGAACCGCGTCGTCTTCGTCGCCGACGCCACCGTCAATCAGGCGCCCGACGCCGACGTCCTCGAAGAGGTGGCGACCCACACGGCGGACCTCGCCCGACAGTTCAACGTCGACCCCCGGGTCGCGCTGCTGTCGTATTCGGATTTCGGCACGGTCGACAACGAGGGCACGCGCAAGCCCCGGGAGGCCGCCCGTCGCCTCCGTGAAAACGCCGATATCGACTTCCCGGTCGACGGCGAGATGCAGGCCGACACCGCCGTCGTCGAGGAGATGCTGACCGGCGACTACGACTTCTCGGACCTGGACGACCCCGCGAACGTGCTTGTCTTCCCGAACCTCGAAGCCAGCAACATCGCCTATAAACTCCTCCAGCGGCTCGGCGGCGCCGAAGCAATCGGCCCGATGTTGGTCGGGATGGACAAACCGGTCCACGTCCTCCAGCGTGGCGACGAGGTGAAGGATATCGTGAATCTGGCGAGCGTTGCGGTTGTGGACGCGCAGACGGACGAGGAATAGACTGTCGTCCGTTTTCAGGTCACTAACTCAAAGAGGCTATCGCCGAAGAAGATGAGCGCGAGGCCCGCGATGACGAGGAGAATCACCCACAGAATCGTCAGGATACCGACGCGTCGGAACACCTGCTGGTCGTTCGCATCGCGGGGCTCCGACTCCGTGGTCATAGGTAGCTCTTCTCACCCCTCCTAATTAACACTTCGTGCCCCGGCGGGCGAACCACTATACGATATGGCTACACAGTACCGCCATGAGCGGACCGCTGGCTATCGACTATCGTACCCATCACCGGGTCGACCGGATGCAGGCGGTCATCCGGTACTGTCTGGAGGGAATCGCGATGGAGTTCGGCCGCTGGGAGGACACCGCGGGTGCGCCGGGGGCGTATCTCGCCCTCGTTTCGAGCGGGTCGGTCGCGGATTTCGCGGATCCGATGGGGGACAACCACTGGCCGGAGACGGGCCGGGAACCCCTAGAGGAGTTCGACGCCTTCTACGAGTCCCTCCGGACGGTCGCCCAGACCTGCGACGGCGCGGCCGTCGTCGGCGTCGACGGCGTCATCAACGAGCAGTTGGTCCGGTTTCGGAGCCCCGCGGGCGTGCAGGCCGACTACGAACCGTGGATGGGTGCCCGCCACATGAGCGCCCTCGACGTCTCGACCCGTGAGGACGTCGTCGTAACGTTGACGCTCAGCGAGGAGACCGGCCGGGTGACGGTGTTCCAGAACGGCACCTTCGAGAGCGTGCCGCCGGAACGGTTCGGCGAACGCTGGCGTGGCACACAGTAGACGCCCGCCGCCGGCCACACGCCTTCGGAACGTCCTTACTGGGGCCGTGGCTACCGCCGACCATGTACGTCGGCG